>CAZNYK010000075.1:16610-18635 GCA_964577215.1 uncultured Saprospiraceae bacterium | reverse complement strand
GCGCAGCCCGGTCACGGCCCCCTCCGGCTGCACCGCAGCGTCGGGGTTCAAGCCCACATAGGAGATAATCAGCCCGCTCAGGCCGCCGGCAATGGCAAAGCCGAATTTGACCATCCACCAGTAGATAGCGCCGAAGATGCCTTCCCTGCGCTTGCCGGTGTTCAGCTCGTCTAAGTCGCACACATCGGCGGTCATGGACATCATAAGGGTGAACAGGCTGCCTATCCCAAAGGAGAAGAAGGGCAGCGCAAAAATGAACATGTACGGCTTGCCGGGTACGAACAGAAACCACAGCAGAATGTACCCAAAGATGGAAATGCCCTGGGAGAGCAAAAAGGCGCGTTTCTTGCCTAATTGTCTAGACAACCAGGCCACCGTAGGGATGACCAAAAAAGTAGTGCCCAACGCCCCAAGGCTGCCGAACAAGGTGGGCCAAATGCCGGCTGCCGATGCGTCCCCATCAAACAAGTGGTAAACCACGATGAAGAAGGAGAACGCGGCAACGGTATTGAACGCATTGAAAATAAGAAAGGTAGCAATGCACAACTTCCGGAAGGGGATAGACTGAAAAGCTTCTTTGAAACCATTGAGTATTTCCACCAGGCTACCGCCGATCCCCCTCAGGGTAAGTGGCGAAAGGCTCTCATCATCCTTGGAGGATTTGCTTTTGATGAAAATGGCCGGAACCATAGCCAGCAGCGCGCAACCTACGCCTACCCAAACTGCCAGGGTACGGGTGGCGGTATCTGCGTTGGGGAACCAAGTGGGATCGTACATGATGACCCAGAACCAGGGCGCAATAACCCATGCCCACTGCCCAATCCACTGGGCTGTTGCCATGATGCTGGTACGCTCGTGGAAATCATCGCTCATTTCATAGCCCATGGCCACATAAGGCACGCTGAAGATGGTCAGGCCCAGGTAAAAAATAAAGGACCACAAAATGAAGTAGGTGAAGTTGTACTGCACCCCGTTCTCGCGGTACAACTGCCACATGGTCACGAAGGCAATGCCCATTATAATGGCGCCGATGAAAACGTACTGCCGTCTTCTGCCCCACACCGAGCGCGTATTGTCGGAGATGAACCCCATGATGGGGTCGGTAAGGGAATCAAATATCCTGGGGAAAAAGTAGATGGCGCTCCACATCCAACCCGGGAAGCCCAAATCCTGAACCAGCACAACCATGAATATGCCCAATGCAGCAGGGAACATCTGATTGGCAAGCATCCCCAGACCAAAGGCGACCTTCTGGCCGAAGGGAACTTTGTGCGTAGCTATGTTGGCATTACCCATTTAAAAGTTGTTTTGATTTTCAAAGTTTTGTTTGCCTCAAAGATAGCCCCCCATTCCTGGCTGTTTTCTCTTTGGTTAGAAGACACCCCTGCAATTCTCTTTCAATAATACGACGATCCTGTTAACTTCCTTAGCGCCGGCCGGAATTTCTTCAGGTTCCAAACCAGGATAGGATAACGCATCCTTCCATTTTTGAATGGTGGCGCTAAAAAATTGGGATGCTGCGGCATCCGTTTCATACACAATGATATCGTAGGCTTCGCCTTGATCCCCTCCAAACCTGGTGATAACCTGCCATTCCCCATTTCTTTTAAAAGAGGTATTGGTATGGTCTGATTGGGGATAATATTTATTATCGGAGGGCTTCAAAAGCACCCAAATATCCTTGTCATGGGAATCCGGATAAACCCCCATCGTTAAGATCCTGCATTTGACGGAATCGCCTTCAACCGGCGAGATGATCTGCACTTTTTTAACCGGGTATTCTACTTTCAATTTACTCCCTTCCGCTACCTGCTCAATCTGGCCTGGCATCGCAACCGTTCCTACTGTGTACCCACCATAAATGAGTATTAAAAAACCAATTATTCCCAGCGGAATTCTCAGTTTGACATTCATCAGACCAAGGGATAATATGCTATCGCCAATCACTATCAGGATCAATGCCGCACCAACAAGTAGGATAATTATTTCTGCTGACATGTTTTGTGATTTTAGCATTTGAAAAAT
>CAZNYK010000075.1:0-16510 GCA_964577215.1 uncultured Saprospiraceae bacterium | reverse complement strand
GCCGTAACTGCCGGAATGATGATGTCTGCAAGTCTTAGATTCGTGATCGTATCAGCGGTTTGCAGGGCTAAACCCGGATCAAATCCCACAAATTTTAAAACTGCCCCACCCATAACCAAGGCCAATGCCTGGCCCAGTTTCACCATCCACCAGTAAATGGCGCCAAATGTGCCTTCCTTGCGTGGCATACCGTTGTCCAATTCGTCAAGGTCACACACATCAGCCGTCATACTCATCATGAGGGTAAACAGACCACCAATGCCGAAGGCCATGAATGGAATGGGCATAAAGAGTAAAAACGGGTTGTCCGGATTGAAACCCCACCACTTAAGCCCATATCCCACAATGGAAATAGCCGTTGATATGACAAATGCTTTTCGCTTGCCCCATCGGCTGGCCATCCATGTAATAATGGGTATTATCAAAAACGCAGTGGCCATTGCGCTGACCGTGGAAAACCACGCCGGCCAATTGCCGGCAAGACCATAGTCGCCTTTGAACATGTAGAAAACAATGATGAAGTAGCTAAAGGATGCCACCATTTGAAATCCATTGAAAACCAAAAACGTGGCTCCGCACAATTGCACAAAGGGCTTGTTTTTGCTCACCTCGATAATCCCCTGGAAAAGGTCTTTCAAATTGGAAAACAAGGTTTTAAAAGAAATTTCTTTCCTGTTTGCTATGTGCGACACATCAATCCCCTTGCAGAAAATAGCGGGTAGTATCCCCAAAAGCATACAAACTCCTCCAACAATTACGGATAGACGCCGGACGCCAACGGCCTGTGATTCAAACAGGTTAGGGTCTGCAATGAGCACCCAAAACCATGGAACGATCATCCAGGCAATTTGACCTACAATTTGTGAAAATGCCATCAGGCGGGTACGCTCATTGTAATCTGACGTCATCTCATAGCCCAAGCCAATCAAAGGAGTTGAAAAGATGGTGTTTCCGATTAAATACACTAAGGATAAAATGAGGAAATACCAAAAGTTGTAGTGTTGCGTGTTATTTTCATCTAGCTGCCATAGCACCGCAAACAATACCCCACTCAGGATGGCTCCGACGAAAATATAGGGGCGCCTCCTTCCCCATCTTGAGTTGGTATTGTCGGAGATAAAACCCATGATCGGATCTGTGATGGCATCAAAAATCCTGGGCAAACCGCCTAATAAACCTGCCAAAAAAGGATCCATGCCAAAGGCTGTTAGCAAAAAGAACATGAAAACCCCCAGTGCTCCCGGCAACAGGTTATTCACCAGGTGACCGGCGCCAAAAGAAACCTTTTGGACTATAGGCACTCTATCGCTAGCGGCGGTTTGGTATTTTGACATGGTTATTCGTTTATGTTTACACCATTGATTTTATTGATTTAAAGCCGTCATTCCCGAGGAATGACAATGGTTTGAATCGCTTTTGCACTGATTTTTACGGGTGCGGATTTTCCACCGAGCGATAACCTGAATTGTTTTTCATTTTCTGTGGGATTGAAAACCACTGCGGCAATGGAGCCATCAGGATTTTTTGCAGCGGTGACCTGCAAGTCCGATTCCGGGTTTTTAAACCCGATCCTCACCGCGCCGGGCCTGATGAAACGGCTGAAATGGGCCAGGGTATAATACAAAGGCGTGAAGTAAACTTCATCCTTTTCAGGATCGGCAATTACGGGCGCCAGGCACCAGTTCTTTGCCCAGTTGGGGCCGCCTTGCCGGTCCAATACCATGTTCCAGTCCACCCAGCCATCCACCCAATTATTGAGGCAACCGATGATATCGCGGGCATAGCGAAATACAGGTTCATATTTGGGGTGCAAGTACTTTTTGTCCTCGGGGGCCCAATCCCAACCCCAGTCGGTAGCTTCCTTTGCCCAATACCAGGCGTCGTCATTCCATTTCGGGACTTCGGCATCCACACAGGCTTCGGAATTAATCAGATGTTTACCGGGGGCTTTGCTGTGCGCATATTGCAGCGCATCGGGGAAATAATCATAGGTGGAGGCATACCAATGGATGGCAGTACCGTCAAAAAATTCCCTTGCCACTTCGTCATCATACATGACATCAACCCATTTCTTCAGCTCTTCGTCCCGGTTTTGATCATAACCCAGGATTTTCACTTGACGCCCGTCGGCTTTCAGCCTCGGCCCCAGGTGGTTCTTCACAAACGCATTCATTTCCTGCGGGGTATAGTGCATGCTTTCCCAGTTGCTGTCGTTGCCCAATGGTTCGTTTTCCACGGTAAAGCCCCAGATATCAATGCCTTGCGCTTTGTACGCATCAATGTATTTTGAAAAGAACAAAGCCCATGTGCCGTAGTATTCGGGCAGCAGTTTGCCGCCGCGCCAGTCCTTGTTGTCTTTCATCCAGGGCGGCGCTGTCCAGGGTGAGGAAATGATCTTGAAGCCGTCTTTGGAGATGGCCATGGCCTCTTTGATCATGGGGATGATGTCGTCCATGTCTTCCTCAATGGAAAAATTTTCCAGTTCCATATCTCCGGCTACAGGGGCATAGGAGTAGTTGGACAAGGAGAAATCGCAGGAGTTCATGTGAGTGCGCGTAAGGGAGTACTTAGCGCCGGATTCCCCAAAGTACGCCTCCAGTATCTTGGCCCGGTTTTCCGGACTTACCTCGTTCAGCAAGTAAGCGGAGGCTTCGGTAAAGGAGCCGCCGAAACCGGTTATGGTCTGGAAGGTCTCCCCGGGCATAAGGGTGATTTCCACTACATTTTCAGATGAGGGAAACTCAGACAATTGGGTGAGCTTGTTCCCGCTTTCGGAGGTTTCATATACTTCTACATCCAAAGGTTTCGGTTGCATACAACTGCTCGTAAATAAGATCATAAAGAGGATAAGCACCGCTGCAGAGCAAGTGAAGAGGTCAATTCGAAGTGAGCTCCTGTCTTCTACCGGAAGTGACTTCCTCAATTCTACCGCAGTTGGTCTGCTATGCATCACACTTGCCTTCATATTGGTGTTATTTATCAGTTGTGAACCTGTATTTCCATCTCTGCGGGAGGAACCTTTACCGCCTGCATCATGGCGTTTTTGTCTCCGTTGTACGTTTTGGTGATTGGCTTGCCGTCGCGGGTCAAGCCTTCGAAGGTGCCTGCATCCACCAAGTCCCAGATCGCATACTTGGCTTGTGATTGCAGGTTGAACAGCCCGAAGTGGTTCTCCGAGCCGCCCGGATTGGCCGCGTCTTTCCACTGTTCGTCAAAGGCTTCGAAGTAAAAGCAGGTCAGGCCGGCTGCGTTGGTCCATTCGCGCATGTGCTTGTAATAAATGGCCGATTTGTACTCATCGCATGCCCTGGAACCCTCCTCGCCGTAGCGCTCATTGGATTGCGTGGCCCAGCCGGTTTCGCCGATGTGCACGGGTTTATCCACGCCGAGACCTTTCATGTAGCGCACCACGCTATCGTACTGAGCAATGGCGTAGTTCTTTGCGCGGATCATGGCCGCGTCTATTTTTTCCAAATCCGATAGATCTGCTTCATCCTCCGGCACGCCCCAGAAATCCGGGTTGTAGTGCGTGTCGTGCATGGGATAGGTATGCATGGAGATAAAGTCCACGGCTTTAATGAGTTCATTTAAATCTTCTACGTGGTATTCGCTGCCGCCGCCGCCCCAGGAGGCAAAGTTATCTGAACTGGTAATCCACAAGGTTTCGGGCAATTCGCCTTGCTTCTTGAGGTTTTGCAAATGATTGACCCACTTGAGTATTACCCCGGGCTGCACGTAGTAATTCGCAGCCCACTTTACCATGGCTTCGTTTCCCACGGCAATGATCTTCACAATGTCCGGATACTGTTTGGCCAAAGCCACGGCCCGGTCAATTTCTTCGGCATTCTTTTCGCTTTCTTCGTCGTGATCGGGGGGAAGTTCGGTCCAGGCATTTTTGCAATCGATCCATGCGCCCAGCATGAGATACATTTCAAATGCCGGGTCCTCCTTTTTTAATTGAGTGATAGCTTCCAGCAAATTGGCGGCCTCGTCGTAATACACATTGTAGGTTCTGAGCAATCTGATGCCCATGGCCGATAATATCTTGAGGTCTTCTTTGAGCTGCGGAATGGTGGGCTGTATATCCCGCGATAGTTCCCGGTAGCTGCCAAAAGAAATGGCCTGGTACCCGGGGTTGCCCAGAATGTCGGCTGCGGTTTTGCCGGCAGACTTCTGACCCGGCTTGCAAGAAACCATGAGCGCCAAGGCGGCAAATGCAAGCAGGAACAAGAAAGGCTGGATGATTTGGGCGAAGGGGCGCCTGCGTGTCACCGTTTCACTAAACTTCCAACTAACAAATAATTTGTGGTGCAGCATAATTCGTGTTTTGACATGGCTGGTTGTTTCCCCGCTTACCGGCTGTTTCGCGCCGGTTCCGTTCCCGTCTATTTATTTAGGGATACTTCT
Organism: uncultured Saprospiraceae bacterium; assembly: GCA_964577215.1. GTDB lineage: Bacteria > Bacteroidota > Bacteroidia > Chitinophagales > Saprospiraceae > UBA2329. Next base: position 12,103 of record CAZNYK010000075.1, on the reverse strand, counting down.
ACTCGTTCTATCTCCCCGGTTCGGCGGAAGATCAGGCTGCTGATGCGGCGGTTCAAAACCTTCCCGGCAATTTTCTCCGTGCTGCCGCCGGCGTAATACACCGTGATGTGATCCGCATCGGAGAAAGAATAAATCACGGGAACCAGGCAGTAGGTAAATGCCAATTGCCCTTCGTTCAGCGGTATGCGCTTGGTTGCACCGTTTATGGCGCGGTATTCAAATATTTGAGCTTCCCGGAGGAATTCCTCTTTCCGGAGCAAACCGGGGTTGAAGTACAATTGCCCGTCTTTGACAACTACCCCCAATTCGCCGAACCGCGCCAGGATGTCTTCTTTTACCTGACCGGTCATACCCGGCTGCTGAGCGCCCCTGTGTTGCGGCGTGTGCGAATAGGGGTCGGTGGGAAATGCGCCGTACAACTCCGGCGATTTGTGCACGCCTATCCCAGCCTCGATCTCGTAATAATGGTCTAAGAGCCTGCCGATGACCACCGGGGCGGCATTGTCCTCGATAGCTTTCAGGCAGCATTCCTGCACGGCCAGCAAAAGCTTGGACACCATGTGCCAATAGATAGACCCCAGGCCCTCATAGGAAAAGAAGGTGCCCGAACGGCCTGTGAATGCTTTATGGTTAAACACTTGCTCAAAAACATCCAGCACAAGCTGCCGGTCTTTCTCCACTAAGTCTTTGTATTCGCTTGCCGCAAGACCATTTAAGGCATTTTCGAGGTCTTTGGCATTTTTGAAATTGCCGTTGAAGTGAACGGCGCCTTCTACATCCTGCTCGACAACGGATTTATTACCCTCAGCGAGCATTTTCCGGATCAATTCCGAGGCCTGCACACCGGATTTAGGTATGGTATTCTTTTGCAAAAAACCCGGCAGGTTCTTGTTGGGATACAGGATATAACTGTACTGATCATCCCGGAACAAGGCGCTGCTCTTCAGTGCATCCAATACCTCGAGTGCTTCCCCCGCGCTTAAATACCCCGAACTCAACACGGCTACCTGACCCTCCAGCATTTCGCTGAGGTGCGCTATCGAAACCTCCGTTTCTTTGGCCGTCATCAGGTTGTAGGCGTGGTAGAGCTTGTCCGGCCTTTGGTTGGCGCGGATGGAGTGCTCGATGAAGTCGAGAGACAATTGGGCGAAAGTTTTCAGCCCGGTTAAGGAGATGCTTCTCTTTTTGCCCCAAAAGCCATTCTGATAGACGTATTGCCGGTACTCGGAAGCCGCCAGGCCCAAGCGGTCCAGGATGACTTTCCTGTCTTTGTCGCTGATGCTTTTTGCCAGTAAGGGGCTGAATTCCTGTAGCGTTTCCCTGACGTTGTGATAGAATTCTACCAATTCACTTGAAATCTTTATGCTCTCTGCATCCGAGCCGGCCAAGATGTTTTGGAAAAACTTCATAAACCGGTGCAGGTAGTACAGCGTCACCATGGAAACCCCGTTGCCCACCAGCGCATTGTTGGCGTCGTTCCATTCCGGCCGTTGCGTGTTCATCCAGATACCGGCTTCGGGAATGAAATTTGAAATTTTGGCTAATACCGTGGCTAAAATTTTCTCCGTGAAATTGACGTGGTAAACTTCTTTGTTTTGAGCGGAGAGCAAAGCGCCGTCAGCCCCCAGCAATTCGCGTTGCTCCCGGATGGAGGCGTCCCATTTATGGTCAAACTCGATGGTATCCTGCGGGTTTTCCAGGAGCTGCTCGTAAGGCTTGATGATATAGGGCACGGCGGCATACACAAACCATTCTTTCTCAAAAAAGGATTGCAAAGCGCCGGGGTGGTATTTTTCGATGATCTCGAAAAACTTCTGCAGGTAGATGATCTGGTGATCGCCCCAATACCCGATATACGACCAGGGGTTGTCGGGTTCGATGGTTTCCCAGTCGAAGCCGTCTTTGGTCACCCGGTAGGGATTGTACCCGTCAAAGGTGGTGGCATTCAGGAACTTGAAGATCATCCCCTCTATAAACTCCGGGTAGGCAAGGGCGAGCGCCTCCCAGTTTTGGAACAAATCCCTCCAGTTGCCTTCATAATCCAGGATTTTGGAGCCGTCAATTTCACTTTGGGTATTGATAGAGAAGTAGTTCCAGGGGCGACTGGGGTCTCCGTGCCTGCGGCTGAATTTCAATGGCAAATATTCGATGCCGAGCCTGATCAGATCGGCGTCTTCGCTTTTCAACAGAAGCGCTTTGAGCGCAGACTGGCTGAACACCTCCTCCAAGCCTTTGATAAAGGCCTGGTTTCTTTCCACCACCTCCTTATTGGCATTGGAGAGGTGGCTGACAAAATCTTTCTTTTCTACCTGGTAATTGTCGTCAAAGACGCCCCCGCGCATGATGTTGAAAAGCACATTGCTGAAGTGGCGGGTATCGTTCAGCTTATCCGCAGTAAATTGTAAACCGTCGGCGCCCGCAACGAGGTGGATCAATTTCTGCGTTCCGGCGTCTATATCGTCCTGGAGTTGCTTTCCCAAGCCGGCATTGAATTTAATGGCCTGGCAAAGGCTGATAACTTGAGCGTGGTTCTGGTTGACGTTGGCAACTATCGTCCACTTTTTATTGGCGTTGCCGGGCAGCAAAATATCGGTGAAAACAAAATAAGCGCCTTTTTCGCCTTTTACGTCGTGTTCCTGGTGGACGGACTGCTTTCTCCTGAACTTGTCTAATTGTAAATACGAGAGCAGGTACTTCGGCCGCTCCAGCCCCAATGACCAGGCGATATTGGCTTTCAGCGCTTCGCTCGGCTCGGCTTTATCAACGATGATGGCGCTGAGCGCAAAAATGCCCATGCCGGAGGCTGGTTCCAATTCGCTTCTTTTGTAGGCATCTACCAGGTTGCTGGTTGTGCTTTGCAGGTCGCTGGGCACGCCGTAGGGCATGATATTCTGAATGCCGTCCAACAGGGTGATTTTGCGGTCGGAACCGGAATCATTGATCAGCTCTGCCTTTTTGACGAATCCGTATAAATTACTCGAACACCATTGATACCTGAAGCTGAGGCCGAGATCGTGATTGATCTCTTCAAAGATGATCTTATTGCCGTAAATGCTTTTGTACAGGTTTCTGCTGATCGCGTAGCGGTCGGTAAATCGCTCCGAAAAAGGCTCCCAGACCAGGATTTCACCGCCCGAATGAATTTGAAAAATGGACTTACTCCCCGTAATATCCGCGAATTCAGTTATTTTATCATCGGTATAATAGGGGAACAATGCATATTCCGGGTTTTTGCGCCCGGCGGTAAGGCCACCATTGCTGGATATGAACATCCAATGATTGGAATCGCTCACCACGTTCATAAAAAAGGGCCGCATGGCATCGGCGTTGGAGATTTTGTAGTAGCGCTCGTTTTCGTGCGTTACCAAGTGCATTTCCACTGTTTTGCCTGCTGTTCGCTCCCTGTCCATTTGTGCTGCTATCATGAATAAAAAAAATCGTAGTTAAACTTTGACCGGCGAATTTGTAAGGTATGCACCTCATAGCTTGCAGCTTGCAGCTTATAAGCTCACTTCACCTCATTGTAAACCCTCACATAATCAATGATCATCCTCTGCGGAAAAGGAGTCTGAGTAGTAGGAAATCCAACATAAGTACCTCCCACGGCCACATTTAGAATAATGAAAAAAGGATGGTCATAAACCCATTCACCATTCACATCCCCCCTTTCTATGCGCTGGTATAAAAAATCATCTACAAAAAAATCAATTTTTTCGGCATCCCATTCAATGGCAAAAACATGGTAATCGGCATCAAACCGGTTATCGGCCAGGGAATATTTTTTTGTAATGGCATTTCCGCCCGAATATCCGGGGCCATGGATAGAGCCTGCAATGCTATAGGGTTCTTGCCCCCTGAGCTCCATAATATCTATCTCGCCGCATTGTGGCCAACCCACAACATCCAAATTGGACCCCAGCAACCAAAACGCAGGCCAAAGACCCGGGCCGTAAGGCGTTTTCAACCGAGCCTCAAAACGGCCGTATTGCTGCTCAAACAAGCCTTGCGTTTTGATCCTTGCGGATGTAAAGCTGTTGCCGGAGCGCAACGCGGTAATAACCAAATTGCCTTCGCCGTCCATGGATACATTTTGGGGACTATTCGTGTAGGATTGCAATTCCTGGTTGCCCCAGCCATCCTGCCCGGTTCCAATATCGTAAGTCCATTTGGTTGCGTCGGGCAATGCGCCGGCAGCGCCATCAAACTCATCGCTCCATACCACCTGCCAGATGCGCGGCTCCAATTTCTGGAAGTCATCGGGCTTGCAGCCGGAGAAAGTTATCAAAAGCAGAGAAATGGCCAAAAGGCTTGCATTCGCCAGTTTATTTTTCTTAGCATTCATGCTGATGCGATTTTTTAATTGCGAAAATAAATGTTATCCAGGTAGATGTCGCCATTGCCTTCAAATTTGAGCTGAATTACATCGCTCAGGTTGACAGGTGCAAATGCGGATAAGGGTATGTCGATACTCGCCCAGCCGGAGGTGGGCACGGTGAGTGTGAACGGCGTTTCCACCGGCCCTGGGCTGATGAGGAACACTTTGAGCTCAGTTGAATTGGCCGTCCAGAAATCGAGGTGGAGGAAGCCCATGGAAGAGACGTTCTGTGGGCTTCCCAACTGAATGCCCTGATAGTTGAGGCCGGCGTATTTCAAAGTGGTGTTTCCTTGAATGGATACTTGAGTGACAACGGTAGCCTGGCCCCAGTTTGGATTTAAATCCGTACCCGGAATGTTTGGATAGGCATTACTGAAAACCGAGATCACATTTGCGGTGGGGTGCGTGGGCGGGGGCGCCGGCGTGGTTGGCGCAGCAGGAGGCGTTGAGGCATTGTAGAGATAGATATTATCGGCATAGAAGCTTGGGATGTTATTGCTGTCATCCACAAAAATTATTTGTGCGAGATTGGCCCTGTTGCTCAACCCTGCAAAATTTGCGAGCGGTATGTCCAAACTTACCCATTGGCGGGACTGAGCCACCGGGATGGTGGTGGTGAATGCGCCCGTAATGTTGGGCGTGCCGAAATTAACCATTTCAAATTTGAGGCGCGCGTTGGCAGGTAAGGTGTTCGGAATAAAAATATCCACGTGCAAATGCGTCATCGCGCTGGCATTGATAGTGGGGGAAGTAAATTGAATTCCCACAAAGTTGAAATCGGTGTAATGCAGGATATTATCTCCGTTCACCGCGAAATCTGCGGAAAGCGTAGTCTGGAACGGCGCCCAATAGCCGTTGTAGTAATCCACCGGCGCATTGTTGTACACATCGCTGAAAATGGAAATGACATTGGCCGCGGGGCGAGTGGGAAGAGGCGCCGGTTGGAAATTCCCTACGGATTGGATGGTCAGAGAGCCCTCAGCGGCTGTACCGCCCACCTTCGCAGAAATTACCGCATTGCCCGGCCCGCCCGTAACGGTCACGTTCCCTGTTTCAGTCACAGTCGCTATGGATTCATCGGATGAGGAAAATTCAAAATAAGCCGACGCAATATTGACCTCTTGATCAATGCCGGTAGGCAGGTTAAAACTGGAAGTCAAGCCCCCAATTATTTTAGTCACTCCGATAAATGATGTTTCCACCTGGTTCTGCCCATTCAGGATTGCGAATTTTGGGTGTGCAATGGTACCGAGGTTTTCAAATTTCACCTCATCTATCCAGAAAGTGTACCCCCTACCCTCTTCAGGGCCTTCGGAATAAAAGAACATCCCCCGCTCAATTTTGAGTTTTGATGGATCGGGAATGGGGATGATGTATTTTTTCCAATTGGTATTTACGGCCAAATTGGGAATGGTAACCTGGTATTTTGACGCACCGAGATCATTCCCGAAACCTACCACGTCAATTGTAGCAGCCTGGGAAGCTTTTGCCCAAAATGTCAAGGCATTATACCCCGACAAATCCCTGCCCACGCTGGTAAAAAAGACGCCGCCTGCATAAGCGCCCCTGGGATCGTTAGCATCGGGCACTTCAATTCTCATGGAAGCCCGGGAGTTGTTGTACGTCACCGCATTGTCCACATCAAACGCTGTGGGAACAGAGCCTCCGAAAGCTGCATAATTTAATCCAGGACTAAAGCCGTCAATAAAAACTTCAGGGTTCGCAGGGTATGTGGCAGGCTCCAGGTCCTCTATATCGCGCTCACAACCCAATGCCGTAAATAGAAGTACTCCCAAAAGAAGATACTGCGAAAAGCGGATGAAAATATTTGCCTTCATTTTGTCAATCATTTTAATTGCCAACATTAATAAGTATGTAGGTTCTGATTTCCCACTCATTGCCATTATCAAAACCAATAGCATTGGGATCAGGCCCCAAATTCCCGGCGCCGTTGAGAATTTGCGTTGGAGAGTAGCGGGGAGAATATTTGTCGAGCGTACGCCAGGCGCCCCGGACTCCAATACGCGTTCCGGGTAAATCTATCCAATCGGGTTTTCCCAACGAGGTTGAAATATCGGCCATGAGCTGGAATGGGAATGTCAGGTTAAAATCGCGATGGTAATCATACGGCCCCCAATCGTTAAACTTGACAAATGAGTTGAGCTTCACGCCCTTGTACACCATTCGCAAATCCATACCGTAGCGACGGATGGTCCGGTCGTCACTGCCGTTTGCCTGAGCGTCGCCGGCGTAAATGTTGGCGATAAGACCGAAATCGCTGCTTATTTTTGAAACCAACCGGGTATGTACCTCCCACAAATCCTGGGCAGGGGCGGCGCCCGGAAATGCAAATGTAGTACGACCGTCGGGGAAAATACCTATGGCAGCGTCCTGCGTCGTCGGGAGGTGGCGGTATACCAATCCTGCACTCAATGCAAATTTGGCATCTTCAGACCGGTCATTGTCCCAATCGTACATCCAGGTGCCGGGGGTCGGGTCGTAAGTGAATAAAATTTCCCCTGCAATTTGTTCCCTGTTTGATCTTACCACAAACGGATCTTCGAGAATATTCCTGGGTCTTCCCGGAGCGATTACATCGTTCGGAATAGGTCCTTCTATTGGTTTTTGCCATAAGAAATTAGGACCAATTTGAAGATTTCCTATGCTATAGGTAAAACCAGATAGGAAATTGTATTGATTGCCGCTCCCGCTGTCCTTTAGCCTCCAGCCGGTGAACGTTTGGGTATAGTCGGCGCCTCCGTTGGCCACGAGGCCCATTACGGCAGATTGCCCATACCACTTAAATCTACCCCCTTCATAAGTGAATTTAATTTTTCCGCCCCAGTTATCATCGGCGTTGATTTGATCCTCAAAGACCTCTTTCCCCCTGACTAATTGAAATTCCCTTCCCTGGAGGGGCTGCCCGCCCCAAATGCCTCCTATATCAATGCCGAACTTGCCGAAAGTCCTGTTGGCGTGCAGGGTAACCCGCCTTGTTTTGGGTTGCGGGATGGCAAAGGAACTCTCTGTCAGCCCGAGTTGTTCCAGGTCTTCGTGAAAGATACCCGTGACGTTGAATTTGGCCAATTCTTTGCTATACTTCACCAAAACTGCCGGGTTGGCGCCCCACCAAAGTTGGGGGCCGAAAGCTAATTTTAAACCGCTTAGCTGTTTTTTACCCTCCACTTCAAAACCGAAAGGAGCAATGCCGTTGTAAATATCAATTTGCGGCCCGTAGTTCGCTTCAGGGTACAGGCCGAAGAAATCTCCCTCGTACCCCCAATGGAAATGCCCCGTGCGATAGAAGCCATTGAGGTCAAACAATTTGTGATTCCATTGGTAAGAGGCTCTGTAAACCTGCAGCCGGTTGATGGACTCCACATTCACCGTCCCGTTGTTGCTGTTGAGCTGCAAGGGGCGACCCCGGTTTTCATAGAATATCTGGTCAATTGGATTTTGAGCTACGTTGCCCAAAACGTTAAATTCAATATTCGCCCTGAAATTAGGGGCCGGATTGGCCTCCACGCCTACAAAAAACGACTGCATGTGGTCAAAGCCCAATTGATTCGGGTAAACCACATTGTTCGGATCGGGTTCCTTTGGCGTAGAGATCAAACTTCCGCCGGTATTAAAGGTGCTGAACGCCGCAGTGAACCGGCTGAGCCTGATCATTTTTGTCTTTTCAGACTCAAGAGCTGCTCTATCCCCCCTTGCTTTCAAATACGCATCCATAATCAGGATGCCATCGAAATGTTTTTTAATGGCACTTAAGGAAGTTCCGCCGGCGTAAGGATTCAGTTGGTGAGCCTCTTTTAAAGCGTAGTAGGCGGCTCTCGGATACAACTGGTAAAACCCCATTGCATTGGTCGGTCCTTTTGCACAGATTCCAAACCACTCCTCATTCATGTTGTTTTGGCCGGCCACATAATCAAACAAATATCCGCCATTTGACCAGGAGGCATTGTTATCGTGTACATCCAAATTTTTGGTTTGACCAAACTTCCACCAGCCATCGCTAAACTGAAAGGTAAACCCGCCGATGGAATTGCCGGCCTTGCCGAGGCCGGCAGCGTTTTCATATATCTCCCTCCAATTATTTACATTATAGTATGCCTGCGATTGCTGGTCTTCTTCGTTTGCAACCGCATTAAAAGCATCAGAACCGAACTCAGTTAACAAGACGGGCTTCCCGTATTCTTTTTTCACCCGGTCATAGAGATCGACAAATGAAACTCCCCGGTAAACATTTATTCCGAAAATATCTACGTCTTTGCATTCCTCTGCGATGATATCGAGAAACAACAGATCGCCGTTGCAAAGCGCCACCGGATGAGATTTATCGACGGCTCTCATGGCCAACGCAGCCTCGTTGAACAACTTGTACATGGGTCGCGCGCGCAGGGTGGAGCGCCTGTCCTCCATCGGAATGTCCTCTGTTTCGGCGCCGTCCCAAAATAATCCATAGTTGTTTTCATTCCCAAGCAGGTACAACAACAGCCCGGGAGTGTCTTTGTAATCCTCTGCCAATTGTCTCGCTTCTTTGAGAAGAAACTCCCGCACTGCCGGATCGGAATACTCCGTATTGGGCGACCAGGCGCCGTTTATGGTAACACCGTAACGGCCAAAAGAATGATTGAGCATGGTATAGATACCATATTTTTCGTAAATATACTGAATCCATTTCTTTTGAATGCCGGTATAAACGCGGATGGTGTTGACACCCATGCCTTTCAACAATGACATTTCATCATCGAGTGCCTTTTTGATGAAATCATCGGATTGGCTCCAGAGGCTATATGAGTAATTGGTACCAATGGGAAAATAGTCCCAGTTCATGCCATTGACCATCAGGTCCTGCCCATTGACCACGAGCTTTGTTCCCTTCTCATTGCTTTCAACTACCACATTGGCAGCCTGCGCCGACAGGGAAACAGAAAAGCCAAGCAAGGCCGGCAACAGAGCAATTTGCTTCGCAAAAGTTTTCATTCAAAAGGTTTTTATACTGTGAACACACAGTGGTTCAAGTAAAAATAAGAACGTGGTGTAAACCTACTGAGATTTTACTGAAATATTTACATATACATTGCATATACAACGACAAAGGATAAGAAAGATAACCGGCGGTTGAAAAATATAACCTAATGTTCATCAAATTATTAGCTCTGAATAGCCCCCCCCTGGGTTATTGCATGGAATGCCCCGGCGTATATATCTTTTAGACATAACCGACGAAAAACGGTTTGCGAAAAATGTAAACCATTTCCCATCGGAATAACTGGCAGCCAGTGATTATTTGAATCGGATGCTCCAAATGCCGCGCACTTCATTTTCGGAATATCCCGTGGCAAGATCGCCTGGGTAGAGGGTGGCGATCTTCTGCCGCACTTCCGGTTGGATGTCCGTGGGTTTGCCGTGGCACTGCAGGCACATCGTATTGGTAATGATGGGGTAATAGAATTGCGCTATGCCGTTGCGCTCCAGCAATACCGGCATCGGCTCTTCGCCGGCAGCCACCTGCTTTTGAAAGCGGGCGATGTAGTCCAACTCCTCGGCATTGGCCTTGTTGGAGGGGTTCCTGTTCCTGCCGGAAACGCGGCGGATGTCGGCATTGTACTGCCTCGACATGCTGTCGGTGAGCGGGATGGCCTGTATGTTGCAAAACTCCATGGCGTACAGGGCGCCTTTGGACTGTATGGCCTCCATCAGGTTTTTGCCCAAAACCTTTTTGGTCTCCAAGGCATATTCCAGGCCGATGTCCTTCAGCGATTTTTCGGCGCCGGCATCCGGGGCGACTTTTTTGCCGCTTTGGCGGTAAGGCCCTTTCCCGTGCTTGGCCTCCCAGTGCGCGGCAAACCACGCCGGCTCCTCGATGTGGTAATCGTACAGGTACTCGGCTATTTGTGCCACCGTTTCATCGGAGTAATGCTGATAAGGCATCAGGCCGTAGCGCTCCACGGCATCTTTAATTTTGGCCTTCCCTGCATCGGGTGCCTGGAGGAAAGCGCGCATCTCCTCTGTGAATTGCTCCTTGGTGACGCCCTCCTCCATATAATACGCCTTGATAGCGACCATGGGCGGACCGATGCGGCCTTCTCCCTCCGGCGCGGACGGGCTGTGGCAGAGGTAGCAATTGGTTTCCATGAGTTTTTTGCCGGGGTGTACGTCTGCGGCGGCAAGCGTTTCGGACGCAGCACCGGCGCCGGGTTTTTCATGGCGGCAGCTTGCCAGGAGCAAAACGGGCAGTACCAAAAGGAGCGCTTTTTTCATATCAGCGTAGTTTGATGGTAAAGGTAGGCCTAAGCGCCGGCAGTTTTATACAAGATAGCCGGCGATTTGAACAGGCCCCGGAAAAGTCACTTACTTTTCTGATCGAAAAACCCTAACTTCACGGCCTATTGTCCAACCAAAACCAGAAGCCATGAGCGACAAAAAAATCTATCTCGCCGAGCGAGAAATGCCAACCCACTGGTACAACGTGATAGCCGATATGCCCAACAAGCCGTTGCCTCCCTTGCATCCCGGCACCCGGCAACCCGTGGGGCCGGAAGACCTGGCGCCCCTGTTCCCGATGGAACTCATCAAACAGGAAGTCACCGCCGAGCAATACGTCGAAATTCCTGAAGAGATCAGGAAAATATACAACCTGTGGAGGCCCACGCCCCTCGTTCGCGCTACCAACCTGGAAAAAACGCTGGACACCCCCGCAAAGATTTACTACAAATACGAAGGCGGCAGCCCCAGCGGCTCCCACAAGCCCAATACCGCTGTGGCGCAAGCCTACTACAACAAGCAGGAAGGCGTAAAGCGCATCACCACCGAAACCGGCGCAGGCCAGTGGGGCACGGCCCTCAGCTTTGCCTGCAAGCAGTTCGGCATAGAGTGCGAAGTGTATATGGTGCGCATCAGCTTCGATCAGAAGCCCTACCGAAAGATGATCATGCAAGCCTTCGGCGCCAACGTGTATCCCTCCCCAAGCGAGCGCACCGAAGCGGGCCGCCGCATCCTGCTGCATGACCCCAACTCATCGGGCAGTCTCGGCATCGCCATATCGGAAGCCATCGAGCGGGCTGCCGGTGACCCCAACACCAAGTACTCGTTGGGAAGCGTACTCAACCATGTACTCATGCACCAGACGATCATCGGGCAAGAGGCTATCAAGCAAATGGAATACGCAGGCGATTTTCCCGATGTAGTCATCGCGCCGCTTGGCGGCGGCTCCAACTTTGCAGGGATCGCAATGCCCTTCTTGCGCTACAAACTCGCCGAAGGCCGCAACCTGCGCTGCATCGCCGTGGAACCTGCTTCTTGTCCAAAGCTCACCAAGGGCGAATTCATGTACGATTTCGGCGATACGGCCGGATACACCCCCCTGCTGCCCATGTACACGCTTGGACACAACTTCATGCCGCCGAGCATTCACGCCGGAGGCTTGCGCTACCACGGCGCCAGTGTCATCTGCAGCCAGTTGCTCAAAGACGGGTTGATCGAAGCCGTGGCACTACAACAATTGGAGTGCTTCCGCGCCGGGGTGCTCTTCGCTGAAACCGAGGGCATACTGCCTGCTCCGGAGGCAAACCATGCCATCGCGCAGGTCATAAGAGAAGCAGAAGCCGCCAAAAAGGAAGGCAAGGCGCGCACCATCCTGTTCAACCTGTGCGGACACGGACACTTCGACCTGCAAGCATATGACGACTACTTCGCCGGGCGGCTCACAGACCACTACCTGAC
>CAZNYK010000074.1:0-18668 GCA_964577215.1 uncultured Saprospiraceae bacterium | reverse complement strand
CTTTTGACTTTTTCCTTTTTACTTCTTCCTCCTCCCTTCTTACCATCCAATTCCCGCCGAATGCCTATTTTGCGCCCTCGAATTGCGGAATATGAAGAAAAGCCTGTTCACCTTCCTGTTGGTATTCGCTGCTGTTGCCCTCAGCGCGCAGCAAAGCGGCAAAGCCTACATCAGCGGCCTCGTAAAAGACGCCCTGTCAGATGCCCCTGTGGAACTGGCAACCGTCTATATCAAAGGCTCCAACGTCGCTGTGGAAACCGCCGGCAACGGGCGTTATCGCCTGGAGGTGCCCGTCAACAAAGAGGCCGTTATCGTCTTTACGCGCATCGGCTATAAGGAGGCCCAGTACAACCTCGCCCCCATGCCGCCCAACACCAGCAGGCAGGTGGACGTATCCCTCGCCCCGCTTGATGCAGGTATAGAAGTGATCGTGCGCGACAGCCGTATCCAGGAATCGGGCATGATCCGCGAAGATATGGCCCAACTCAAGCTCCTGCCTACTACCACCGGGAACCTGGAAAGCGTGCTCCCGCATATTGCCTTGGGTACGAGCAGCGGCTCCGGCGGCGAGCTCACCTCCCAGTACAATGTGCGCGGCGGCAACTACGATGAAAACCTGGTCTATGTCAACGACTTCGAGATTTACCGGCCTCAATTGATACGCGCCGGGCAGCAGGAGGGCCTCACCTTCGCCAACATAGACCTCATCAGCGCTCTGTCTTTTTCCTCAGGCGGATTTGAAGCCCGCTACGGCGATAAGATGGCCTCCGTCCTCGACGTCAAATACAAGCGCCCCGACAGCTTGAGGGCTTCCTTCAGCGCCGGTTTTCTCGGCGGCTCGGCACACTTGGAGGGAAGTTTCAAACCCGGCAGGAACGGCTACCAGCGCCTCCGCTACCTCCTCGGCGCACGCTATAAAACGACCCGCTACCTGCTCGGCACCTTGGACGTGAAAGGCGAATACGTGCCCAACTTCTCCGACGTCCAGGCTTACGTGACCTATGATATCAGCCACGATTGGCAACTCGGATACCTCGGCAATATCAACCGGAGCGTTTACCGGTTTGCTCCCACAGAACGCAGCACGGCTTTCGGGTTGGTGAATTTCGCCCTGCAGCTCTTCAGCGTATTCGAAGGGCAGGAAGTGGACGACTTCACTACCAACATGAACGGCCTCTCGCTTACCTACCTGCCCGACCGGTCGCGCAACCCCTTTTATCTCAAATTTCTGGCCTCGCGCTTCCAAAGTGATGAAAATGAAAGATTCGACATCATCGGGCGATATAGCCTGCGCCAGATAGAGTCCGGCCTCGGCAGCGACAACTTCGGCGAAGTGCTTGCCGAACTCGGCAACGGAACCCAACACCAATACGTGCGCAACTTCCTCGACATCCGCCTCCACAATGCCGAGGTGAAAGGCGGCCTGGAACTGCAGCAGGACTTCAAAGACCCTCAAAAAACCGGTACCCACTTCCTCCAGTGGAGCCTTAAATACCAGAACGAAGCCATAGAAGACCGCATCAACGAGTGGGAGCGATTGGATTCCGCCGGTTACTCCCTGCCTTACGACACCAACTCCGTGCAGTTGTTTTACGTGCTCAAGACCCGCAACGAACTGAGCTCCAACCGCTTTAACGGCTTTTTCCAGAACACCTGGACCCTGCGCCGGGAAGACAAAGGCGAAATGCGCCTCTCTGTCGGCCTGCGGGCCACCTACTGGGACCTCAACGAGGAACTGCTCTTCTCTCCCCGTGCCCAACTGCTCTATAAACCGCTCGGCGGAAAAAGCGATATATCATGGCGACTGGCCGGCGGATTGTATGTGCAGCCGCCCTTCTACCGGGAAATGCGGGGGTTTGACGGCGTGGTTAACACCAACCTCCGCGCCCAGAAATCGACCCATATCGTGGGCGGCATGACGTATGATTTTTATCTCGGCAAGCGAAATCCCACCAAGTTCAAGTTCATTTCGGAGTTGTATTACAAAAACCTGTGGGACATGGTGTCCTACGAGATTGAAAACGTGCGCATCCGCTATTCAGGCCAAAACGATTCCCGCGGTTATATCACCGGTATTGATATGCGGCTCAACGGGGAGTTTGTGCCCGGCGCGGAATCCTGGTTCAATATTTCCTTGCTGAGCGCCCGGGAGCGCTTGGATGGAGTGGAGCATTTGCGCCGAGAGGTGGGGCAGGCTCAGGCCGAAGTAGTAAAAGACGTGCCCAGGCCTACGGACCAGTTCATGACCCTTTCCATCTTTTTCCAGGATTACCTGCCCAAGAACGAGAATTTCAAAATGAACCTCAACTTCACCATGGGCTCCGGCCTGCCTTTCGGCCTGCAAGGCAACAACCGCGTGTATCGCAACACGTATCGCTTCGATGCCTATCACCGGGTGGACATCGGGTTTATGCTCCTTATGTGGGACGCCGCCCGCAGGGAGCGCCACCCAAATCACTTTCTGCGCTTCAGCCGCAACGCCTGGCTCAGCCTGGAGGTGTTCAACCTCATGCAGGTGCAGAACCAGGCCGGCAACACCTGGATCAAAACCATCTTCGAGCAGCAGTATGCCATCCCGAACTACCTGACATCAAGGCGATTGAACCTGCGATTGCGGGTGGACCTGTAAATCAACCCCTGATCTTGATCTCCACTCTTCTGTTCAGCGCGCGCCCTTCTTCGGTGTCGTTGCTTGCTTTGGGGCGGCTTTTGCCGAAGCCCCTGGCGCTGACGAGGTCACTGTCGCAGCCCTTGCCGATGAGATAATCGCGTACGGCCCGGGCGCGGTTTTCCGAGAGGGCCTGGTTGGATGCGTCAGAGCCTACGCTGTCGGTATGGCCGTGAATTTCGATGCTCAATTTTTCGCTGATAATGAGGCGCGCGAGCCGGTTGAGTTCGGGGAATGATTCAGGCTGAATGTTGAATTTGGCTGTTTCAAAGAAGAGGTTGTTGAGCGGCAGGCTCAGGTCGCGGGTTTTCATTTCCTCGAAGGTGGCGAGTTCCATGGGCTTGTCCAACTTGATCTCGCTGAGTTCGCCGCGAAGGTCCACATTGCCCGACAGGGGGAAATAGCCGGGTTTGCGCACGCTGTAACCGTAGCGCTTGCGCTCGGGCAGCACGGCGAAGAATTCGCCGGTGGCGGGGTTACTGCGCGTCACTTGCACCACTTCGCCGGTTTCGAGGTCTTCCCAGACGATTTCCGCATCCAAGGGTTTCCCGTCTATGTCCACCATTTTGGCGGTGATGGTAGCTACTTCCTCCGGCCGGATGTGGGAGGGCAGGTTGCAGCGCACGATATCCTGGTTGCCGTTCATAATGGCGGTGTAGTAGGCAAACTGCCCGTTGGTGCTCACGCGAAAGCCCCAGTCGTTGCCTTTGGAGTTGATGGCCGGGCCGAGGTTCAGGGGCGCGCTCCAGTTGGTCCAGGTATCGTCAAGCCGTTTGGTCATAAAGATATCCGAACCGCCGAATCCTTCATGCCCCTCTGAACTGAAATACAGGGTTTTTCCGTCGGGATGCAAAAACGGCGACCGGTCCTCCCTGGGTGTATTTACCGCATTGCCGAGGGAAAAAGGCTCGCCCCATGTTTCGTCAGTTTTCAGAAGGCTCACATAAAGATCGACAGAGCCCCCTGGGGTTCTTGCGGCAAAGAGCATGGCCTTTCCATCGGCAGCGATGCTCAGGTCGGCCTGCCAGGAGAACTTGTTGAAAGGAGACGCGAGCATTTCAGGGGCCGACCACCCGTCGGCCGTTTTTTTGCTCAGGTAGAATTTCCCTCCCCGGAAGAGAAAGAAAGTGTTGCCGTCGGCTGAGATGCTCTCCGGGGCTTCGCTGTTGTAGCTGGTATTCCACACGCTCACAGAAACGGGCGCCGACCAGTTGCCCATCGGGTCCTGGTAGGACACGTATATATCTTCGCTGCCCGAACTGTTGCGGCAAAGGTATAAGGTGCGCCCGTCGGCGGAAAGTATAGGTGCGTAGTCGTCGCGCGTGGAGTTGATATTCGGCGCAAAAGATTGGCGTTTAATGTCTTCGCCGGCCAATGCCAGGAGGCTTTTCAACTGGTTGTAGTCCTCGTCTGCGTTGCCGAAAGCATCGTTGAAAGCATTCGCCACGGTGGCGGCAGCGGCATAATTTCCACTCAGGTAATCCGGGTCAATCATTTTGCGCAGCGCGGCCAGCGCTTTGCCGGAGGGCGCCGTTCGGCGGATGTACTCCTCGAAGAGCGGTCGCTTTTCTTCGGAGAAAGCGCCGGGATCAAGGCGGCTCCAATCGGCGCGCTCCTTATCGGCAGCGATGCGTTTTTTGCCTTCAAAGTCGGGGTAGTTTTTTTCAAAAGCCATTATTTCCCCGATATCTGCTTTTTGGGAAACAAAATCGTAGAGCCTGTTGAGCAGGGCTTGCCTGCGCCCGGGCAGGGGATAATCTTCCAGGAATTGTTCTATATCTCTTTTGCGAGCATCGGGCTGCGCCAGCAGATCGGCCATGCGCTGTTTGACCTGTTCGACCCGGGAGGATTCCGGGAAGCGGCTGAGAAATGCGAAACCGGCGCTTACTTCGGGCTTTTGGGCAAAGGTCTCGTATTCGAGTCTCTCCTGGTTTTGTTTGAGGTAGGCAATATCCTGCGCTACCTGTTCCGGGAACGGAAACGCGGGATTGTCCCGGAGGAATTGCTCCAACCGGGCCGGGTCGGTCGTATTTTCCCTGACGCCGGCATAATGCCGTTGCCGGACGGCATTGGCACGGCTATGGTTCGGATATTTGGCGAGAAACCGGCTGTGTAAGGCCTCTGTGCCGCCCTGTGCAAGCCGTTCGGCCAGTGAATCCACGGCAAAGGGAAGGAATATGGATTGGGTGTGTTTTTCCGTAAACGCCGCCAGGGCCTGGGGGTCGGAGCTGCGAAGCGCCTGGTCCAGGATGGTTTTGAGGGTGTCCTTGCTCACCGCGTTGTCGGGGAAAGCAGCCTGGAATTCGGGGAATGCGCGAAAGCCGTTTTCGCTCGTCCAGGTGCGGAAAAGTGCTTCCTGCACCTTGGTGAAAAGCGGCGGGGTATCGCCGGCCAAGCTGGGTCCGTAGCGGTCGAGGATATCTTTCACATCGCGCCAGTTGTCGCTTTGTTCAGCCCGTACCGCCAGCAGGGCATTGCGTTCTCTCAGGGCATTGCGCTTCAGGGCGGCGGCCGGTTTGGGGAAGTTGTTCAGGAAGAAATCCCAGGCTTCCACCGTGCCTTGTTCTTTGGCGCGTACTGAGGCCTGGTCCATGATCTTTTTGCGCTGGTCGGAGATCATCCCGCTGGAGAGTTTTTTGAAAATTTTGCTTTTCAGATTAGGCGGCATTTTCCGGTAGGCGCGGTCGCATGCTTCGATGTAGGCGAATGCGGTATCCACCTGGCGGCGCTCGAATTGAGCATCCGAGAAAACCCGTGCCAGGCCGTAGAGGGCGAGGGGGCCGTTTTTCGGGTCGTCCATTTCGGTGCGAAAAGCGGCCTCTGCCGCTGCCGGGTTGCCTTTGTCCAACAAGCTGATGCCTTTGTCGGCCTGTGTATGGAGCAGGGTAGGGGAGGAGAGGACTGTTGCGAAAATCGCCAGGGCCTGGAGGGATTTTTTCATGATGTCAGGTTTTTTCCGGTTTGCCAAAGGTAGGAAAAAAAATGTTTGGCCCCCGGGTTGCTCCCGTTTTTGCACAGCGCCTTATTTTGTGACAGCCAGCACCATTACGTCCAGCAATTCTCCGCTGGACTTGCGAAAGTAGGCGCGCAAATCGCCTTCGCGGCGGAAACCGCATTTGCGGGCCAAGCGCTGTGCGGCAAAGTTGTCGCTGGCTGTGTGCAGGTCGATGCGTTCCATGTTGAGTTGTGCCAGGGCAAAGCGCAGCACTTCCTGGATTACTTCGGTCATCAGGCCTTTGCCTTCGTATTCCCGGTCGATGAAAAAAATGATGCCCGCCTTGGGTACCGACCAGTCGATCTGGAATAATTCCACATATCCGATGGCCTTGGCGCTGGCGTTGTGCCATACCCCGAAGGCGAATTCTTTTTGCAAAAGCCAGGAGGAAAGTTTGCGACGCACGAAAAACTCGCATTCCTCTTTGCTGCTGATGGGCATGATCGACTGGGCAAAGAGGTCTTCGATGCGGGAGCGGTTGTTGTCCAACAGTTCGTAAAATGCTTCTCCTTCGTTTTCGCGGAAACGCCGGATCACGGTGTGGGCAGTGATCAGAACGGTATCGGCGTGAAATACTTCGGGCGTCATGCAAGCGTTGGTTTTAGCGCGTGTAAAGTTAGAGCAATTTATATCATGAACGGCAATTGCCTGCGAAATACTATCTTCGCCCGGCTATACCATTGGATCACATGAAAGAGAAACTGCTTTTTTTCTTTTTGGTTCTGGCGCTTTCCGGGCCGCTTTCCGCTCAAGGTGTCGATTGGGATACCGATGCGTTGTTTATCAAAAAAATACACGATCAGGCCTTGTCCGGCGGCAGGTGTTATGAATGGCTCAGCGATCTGTGCGCCTACGCGCCGGGCCGTTTGGCCGGTTCTCCCGCGGCGGCGGCAGCGGTGGAATATACGCGTTTCGTACTGGACACCCTGGGTTTGGATACGGTGTGGCTTCAGCCATGCACTGTACCCTATTGGGTGCGCGGCGACAAAGAGCAGGTGCGCATCGTCAATTCCCGCAAAATGGGCAGCGTGGATTTGCGCGCCCTGGCGCTCGGCAATTCCATCGGTACCGGCCCGCAAGGACTTACCGCCGAAGTGGTGGAAGTGCGCAGCCTCAACCAGGTGGACAGCCTGGGGCGCAAAGGTGTTGAAGGCAAAATCGTATTTTACAACCGTCCCATGGACCCCACCGGCGTCAATACCTTTGCCGCTTACGGCGGCGCTGTGGATCAACGCGGCGCCGGCGCGAGCAGGGCTTCCCAATACGGCGCCGCAGGTATTTTGGTGCGCTCCATGACCAATCGAATAGATACCATACCGCACACCGGCGGCATGAGCTACGCTCCAGGCATAAAGCCCATCCCGGCCATTGCCATCAGTACTGCCGATGCTGAATTGCTCAGCGGTATCCTGCGGGAGGAACCGGTGCGGGTATATATGCGCTCTACCAGCGCCATGATGGCCGATCAGACCAACTACAACGTCATAGGCGAAATCAAGGGGAGCGAACGCCCTGACGAGATCATCCTCGTGGGCGGGCACTTGGATTCCTGGGACGTGGGCCAGGGCGCCCACGACGACGGCGCGGGCTGCGTACATGCCATGGAGGTGCTGCACATATTGCGCCGTACCGGCTACCAGCCCAAACGAACCATTCGCTGCGTGTTGTTTGCCAACGAAGAAAACGGCCTGGTAGGGGGTACTGACTATGCCCGTATCTCTAACGAAAAGGGCGAATACCACATGGCGGCTATCGAGTCGGACCGGGGAGGGTTCACGCCGCGCGGCTTTACGGTGGAAGCCGAGGAGTCGGTTTTTGCATCCAAATACAAACAACTTACCGGCTGGCTTCCCCTGCTCGAACCCTACGGGCTTTACATCCGCAAGGGAGGCTCCGGCGCCGACATCAGCCGGCTGAAAAGCCAGAAGGGCCTGCTCATAGGCTACGAACCGGATACGCAGCGCTATTTCGATTTTCACCATACGCCCATTGACAATATCGATGGCGTGAACAAACGGGAACTGGAACTGGGCGCAGCTACCATTACCGCTTTGGTATATTTGTTGGACAAGTACGGACTGGAGTAATAAGCCGTCTTTGGGTGCCCGTTGTTCATTCTCCCCTGAACTCAGGTTTACGCTTTTCCAAAAAAGCCTGCACCCCTTCTTCAAAATCGCGGGTGCGGCCTGCAGTAGTTTGCAGTTCTTCCTCCAATTGGAGTTGTGCGCTGAGATCGTTGCTCATGGAAGCGTTGAAAGCGCGTTTGATGAGGCCTAATGCTTTGGTGGGCATTTGCGCCAGGGTTTGCGCGATGCGCAAGGATTCAGCTTCCAATTGGTCATCGGGCAGCGTTTTGTAGATCATGCCCATGCGTTCGGCGTCGGCAGCGCTTACCCGGTCGCCGAGCATGGCCAATGCAGAGGCTTTCTGAAACCCGATGAGGCGGGGCAGGAAGAAGGTGCCGCCGCTGTCGGGGATGAGGCCGATCTTACTGAAGGCCTGTATAAAGGAGGCGGATTCGGCGGCGAGCGTGATGTCGCAAGCTAAGGCGATATTGGCGCCGGCGCCGGCCGCTACGCCGTTGACAGCGCAGACCACCGGTTTTTCCATGCTTCGCATGCGCGCCACGATGGGGTTGTAGTGCTCCTTGAGGATGTTTGTAAGCGAAGGGCCGTTGGGGTCCACCACCTCTTGCAAGTCCTGACCGGCACAAAAAGCCTTTCCCGCCCCGCTGAGCCAAACGGCGCGTATGGCAGAGTCGGCTGCGCAATTATCCAAGTATTCGATGAGCTGAAAGGCCATGGCCCGGTTGAAGCTATTATACACCTGTGGGCGGTTGAGGGTAAGGCGGGCTACGCCACCGGCAACATGAAAAATGATGGAATCATTCATTAGTCGGTTCGATTTGTAGGAGCAAACAATGTTACAGGTTTTTCTACAGATTCCGTGGATCTGTGTAGCTTCAGTTATTTACCCTCTCCCCTTCACCAACTGTATATGCGCCAAATGATGTTCTCCGTGCCAGGCATACAGCGCCAGCATTTCCCATAGCGAGATATCGCGCCGGCGTTCCGGGTGAAAGAGGGTTTTGTGCCAGTCGGCGGGTTGCATGTGTTCCATGAGGGACACCCAGCGGATGTGCAGCGCTTCGAGGAGTTGGGCTGAAACGATAGGCGACAGGGTAGTGGAATCCGGCAATTCGGCCCATCGATCCTCCAAGTAAGGTTTGATCGTGGGGTGGTTTTCGGTAAGGGCCAGTTTGAAACGCATGAATGCATTGGCGTGGCTGTCGGCCAAATGGTGCACTACCTGGCGAACGGTCCATCCGCCGGGGCGGTAGGGCGTATCCCAGCGGGCAGGGTCGAGATGTTGCAGCGCCGCATGGAGGCGGGCGGGCAGGTCGCGTATGCTTTGAACGTGTTTGGCGGCTTCATTCTCCGAAAAGGAAGGGTTGAAAGTGAAGCGGCCTGTGGGATACTGAAGGTTTTCGATCAGAGCGGGCGGCATGACGTTGGTTTTATCGGTGAAGCGTGATATTGTGGTATTACCTCGAGGCGCTTTTGTGGCTCACGTTGAAGTCGTCCAGCACCATATCCAAAATGCGGTCTTTGCCGGGGGTGTAACCCTCCTTGAGGTTGTGGCCGAAGAGCTTGCCAACGGAGCCCCAGTAATTGGCAGTCCACCCGCCGCGCAGGTCTTTGATGACAAAAAAAGCGGGCGTGCCCAGTTCGCGTTCCACCATTTTGATGAGTATCATTCCCTGGGTGCGGGTCAGGTTTTTGAGCGGGTCTTCAAATTTGTCTTTCATGTCTTTATAAAGGTGCTTGGCATAGCGCTTGGCCTTGCCGCGGCGCATATCTTCGGTTGCCTCCTGCACTTCGTGGAATACCTTGATGGCTTCTACCGCGTAGGGATACACATCGGCAGCGTACCGGCGGTAGCGGCGGTATTTTTTGTATTCCTCATCGCTGTCAAACATGCGGGGCGAGGAAACGGATATGTCCTGGAGATTGGCCACGATAAGCGTGTCGCCGCATTCATCCACGATGAAAGGATAGGGCGTGCCGTTGAGCTTCACGCGGCCCGGTTGCTGCGCGTGGAGTAATAGAGCAAGAGCAAGGAAGGCTGTTGAAAAAGCGATACGAAGCATCGGAAAACGGTTTAATTGCCCATGAAACAATAAAAAGCGGCCCTGCGTTGAGCGAAATGGCGGAAAACCCTCTCGCGCCGGAAGGTTTTACTCACTTTTTGAGCGTACCTTTGTCGCATTGCATCACCTACATCATAACGCAATGAAGAGGTTTTTCTTTCCGGCCTGTTTCTTTTTGTGGCCCTTTATTTTTCCCGCTGCGCAAACGTTGACGGAAACAAAACCCGAAAGCGAAAAATTCAGCAGCGAACGGTTGCAGCGCATTGACCGCGTCATTCAGGAATATGTGGACAGCAACTACATACCCGGCGCGGTGGCTCTCCTTGCCCGGAATGGAAAGATCGTTTATCACAAAGCATTCGGATTTTCCGACACGGAGAGCCGCAAACCCCTTAAGCGGGACGATATTTTCCGCATAGCTTCCCAAACCAAAGCGATCACCAGCGTGGCCGTGATGATGCTATACGAAGAAGGCCGGTTCCTGCTCGACGACCCGGTGTCCAAATACATTCCGGCTTTTCGCAATCCGCAGGTGTTAGACAAGTACAACCCCCAGGATACTACCTATTCCACTGTGCCCGCCAGGCGGGAAATTACCATTCGCGACTTGCTGACGCACACCTCCGGCATCGGCTATGCCGGCATCGGCACCCCGGAAGCCAATGCCATATACGCCAAAAATGACATACCCTCCGGCATCGGCACCCCGGAAAGCAAGTTGGGGGATGCCATGCAACGCTTGGGCGGGCTGCCGCTCATGCACCAGCCCGGGGAGCGCTGGACGTACGGCCTCAATACAGATGTGTTGGGTTACCTGGTGGAGGTGGTCTCGGGCATGTCCTTGGACGAGTTCTTCCGCAAGCGCATCTTTGATCCGCTGGGCATGAAAGACACGTACTTTTATCTGCCGCAGGCCAAGCATGATCGCCTGGTGCGCCTGCATACGGAAAACAAGGAGAAGAGAGTGATCCCGTATTCCAGGGAAGGAAAAATGGATCCGGATTTTCCCAAGCTGGCCGGCAAGTTTTACTCCGGTGGCGCTGGCCTCTCTTCCACAGCATATGATTATGCAATTTTCCTGCAGATGCTGCTCAACGGAGGAATTTACAACGGGCAGCGCATCCTCAGCCCGGCGATCATCCGCATGATGACAAGCAACCAGATCGGCGATCTCAGTTTGGGCGTCAAAAAGTTCGGGCTGGGGTTCGGACTGGTCACTGACGCCGAAGCTGCGCGCCTGCCGCCCTCCCAGGGTACTTTCGATTGGGGCGGCGCATTTGCTACCACCTACTGGGCCGATCCCGAAGAAGGCATCATCGGGCTGTTGTTTACCCAGAAATATCCGAATACCTATGGGGAACTCAACGGCAAATTCAGGGTGTTGGTCTATCAAACGTTAACCGAACTGCAAGGAAGGTAATTCAGCTTATGCGCATCGCCGTTCGCAAAGGAAAAAAGGAAGACTTGCCTGCCGTTCATAGCCTGGTGCGCGAACTGGCGGTATATGAGCGCGCCGAACACGAGTTCACGGCTACCCTTGAAGACTACGAGCGCGATTTTGAGGCCGGCATTTTCGAGGTGTTGGTGGCCGAGGCCGGCGGCGCGGTGGCAGCAATGGCTTTGTATCATTTCGCCTATTCCACATGGAAAGGACGCATGATGTACCTGGAAGATTTCGTGGTTACGGAGCGTCTCAGGGGCGAAGGCATCGGCCGGGCTTTATTCGATGCTTTTTTGGAAGAAGCCTGGCAACAGGGCTGCCGCGTGGTGAAGTGGCAAGTGTTGGACTGGAACGAACCGGCGCTCAATTTTTACAGGAAATACGAAGCTGTAATAGAGAAGGATTGGTGGAATGGTAAGGTATTTCGCGTTCCGAAATAAATTTACATAAAATAATTTTGCAAAAACCTCAAAAAGCTCATACCTTTACACATCGAAAAAATTGCATTCGCGTTCGGCTGAAATGCCGGGCAAAGATCAATATAGTGTTTCATAGTGTGAGGGGTAACCGTTTAGGCGGTTGCTCCTTTTTTTATGCCGCCGCTACACTTCCCTGACAAGAAGAAGTTCTGAAAATTCCACCAACGGCGCCTTGCGTTCGGCCGGGCTTTCCAATTGGTGCAGATGCTCGAAAGCTGCCTGTTGGAATTGCGCTTTGGCCCGGCGCGCCAGCTCAGGGATATCCAGGCGCTTGAAGATGGCTTTCACGCCCTCAATTTTTGAATTTTCATCCCCTCCGGCCTGCCGGAAACAGGCGTCGAGCGCCAGGCGCGTATCTGCATCTGCGATCTCCATGGCTTTGAGGAGCAGGAATGTCTTTTTGTTTTGAACGATATCCCCGCCGGTTTTTTTACCGAATTTTTCGGGGTCGCCGAACGTATCCAGCAAGTCATCCTGGATTTGAAAAGCGATGCCGATGTTGCGTCCAAATGCGTCGAGGTGAAATACGTCCTGATCTGAAGCGCCGGCCACTACCGCTCCGAGCGCCAGGGCAGCCCCGATGAGCGCTGCTGTTTTTTGTTCTATCATGCGCAGGTACTCCGGTAAAGACACGTCGCTGCGCTGTTCAAAGTCCATATCCGAGGCCTGTCCTTCGCACACTTCTATGGCCATGCGGTTAAAAATGTCCAGCAGATGGCGGAGATCGGCATCAGCCGGGCTTTCGCACAGGCAGCGGTAAGCTTCGATGAGCATGGCATCGCCCGACAGTATCCCCGCATTGACGCCGTAGAGATGATGCACCGTGGGTTTGCCCCGGCGCAGCGGCGCCTGGTCCATGATGTCATCGTGAAGCAGGCTGAAATTGTGAAATATCTCCACGGCAAGCGCCGCGGGCAGGGCATCCTCGGCCCGGCGTCCGAATAACTGGCAACCCATGAGAGCCAATACCGGCCGGAGCCGTTTGCCGCCGAGCGACAGGATGTACGATACCGGGTTATACAGGCTTTGTGGATTTTTATTAAAATTTTGGTTTTCAAGATATTCTGAAAAGGAATGTTGAAGTTGTCCCAAGCTTTTTGTCATGATGTATGCATATTTGCCCCAAAACTAATATCTTCGGGGGTTGTTTGGGAATGTGGATCATCAAGAAATTTGAAACTACACTCTCGCTGCAATGTAAATTGAATTGCCCGTTGGTTTGGTGAAGATATGGTTGCCCGGTGCTCTTTCACTGATGACCCAACCGTAAGTCGTTCAATTTTCAGGGTGCTCAGGCGGGAAAATCTATCCATGAAACATTTACACATTTTGCTGGTTGAAGATAATCCCGGTGATATCCAACTCACCAAAGAGGCTTTTCACGAGGCCGGCATAAAGGCAAAACTCAGCGTGGTGACAGATGGGAGCGAAGCCATCGCATTCCTGGAAAGACGGGATGTCTATGCTGATGAAACCTTGCCGAATCTCATCCTGCTGGACCTCAACCTTCCGGGATGGAACGGCAAGGAAGTGCTCCGCATGATAAAAAATGATCCCGGCCTGAGGCATATCCCCGTTGTGGTGCTGACCACATCGCATTCCGAACAGGATATCCTCGAAAGCTATCATCTTCACGCCAACTGTTTTCTGAACAAGCCTCTCGATTTTGAGGATTTTCTCGGCCTGATCGAAAAAATTAAGCTATTTTGGCTTCAGACGGCAATACTGCCTCCTGATAAATAAACGTGTACAGCCTAAAACCATCCTTTATCCATGCAGCAGCGCATCCTCGTAATCGAAGACAACCCGGCGGACGCGGCTATCATTCACATCTACCTCGAAGAGGCCGCTTTCGGCCATGTCATCCACCAGGCCGATTCTCTCCGCAAGGGCTTTGAAATCCTGAACAGAAAACCCGTTGACCTCGCTTTGCTCGACCTTTCCCTTACCGATAGCACCGGTTTCGGGACGCTGGAGAAATTCCTCAAAGAGTTCCCTCACATTCCGGTTATTGTGATGACGGGGCTGAACAACGACATTGTGGGCGTGCAGTGTGTCCGGGCCGGCGCCCAGGACTTCCTGGTCAAAGGCGAATTTGACAGCAAGACCTTGGTTAAAAGCATTCGCCATTCCTTGCAGCGCTTCCAAACCCAAACCAAACTGAAGGAGTCGGCTCAAAAACTGTCCATTCAGCAAAAACGGACCCAGGAAGCCCAGGAACTGGCCCGGTTTGCCAATTGGGAAATGGATATGGTCACCAATGCCATGAAATGGGCCGATGAGATGTACCGCATTTTCGGCATTCAGTCTCATGCTGCTGCCCTATCCCTGTCGGACTATTTCAGTTACGTGTATTTCGACGACAGGGAAAAGGTGGAGACTTTTTTTACCGATGCCATGCAGGACGAAGAAATGCACAAGATCGAGCATCGTATAGTGGTGGGCAACAGGGTGAAATTTCTCTCCGTACGGGCGAAAGTAAGTTTCGACGAGGCTTCCAATCATCTGCTGCTCATAGGCAGCGCCCAGGATGTCACCGACCAAACCGCTTCGGGGCAGGTTGCCGGCAACCGGGCCGCAGGGGAGTTTAAAAAGAAAGACTTCATGGCCGAACTGGCCAACCAGGTTCAAAAACCGCTATTTGATGCACTGGGCCTGGCGCATCTGCTCCAAAAGACGGCAAGCCCGACCCAAAGTGAATTGGTAACCGATTTTCGCGCCGATATGGAGGAGCTCTGGCTCACGATCAACAATCTTCTTTGCGCTCAAATGATCATCAGCGGTGCCATCAATCTTGAAGAGCGGGATTTTTCTACTGTGGCATTTTTCCAGCATTTCGCCGAGTTGGCCGAGTTGAAAGCGCGTCGAAGCGGCTCCGGCTTCAGGTTGACCGTCGATCCTGCCATGCCCTACAGTATTTCGGCCGATGAGAAAAAACTTTCCCAGGTTTGTTTTAATGTGCTGAAGTGCGCATTAAGCGGCCGTCCTCATCCACAAGTGCTTTCAATAGAAGCCTGTCTCGACAGGGAGGAAGGGGCGCAATCCATGCTCCGGCTCACCTTTGTTCCCGGGCTTAAAGAATTTCCTGCGGGTACCTTGCGCGCTATCCTGGAGGATGCAGATTTTTCCTATATCACCGATCCCCTTCTCCGGACCAAAGCAGTTTTCCTGGCTGTTTGCGGCCACCTGGTGCGTGCTATGGGCGGGAGGTTTTCTGTTGCCGCCGAAAATGATATGTGCGCAATATTGAATATTTGGATACCCGTAAAAGTAAAAAACCCTTCCCCGCAAAAAGGCGCACTCCCCGTGGAAAATATACGGATACTGCTTGTGGACGACCATGCATTGCACCGTATCGCAGGTCGAAGCGTGCTCGCCGGCCTTTACAGCGGCGCCGCTATTTCCCTGGCTGAAAGCGCAGGGGAAGCGGAATCCCTTATGATCGAGCATCCGTTTGACCTTGTCTTATTAGACCTGCAAATGCCGGAAACGGATGGGTTTTCAGCGCTCCCTTTGCTGCGCAAACATGCCGACGTTCCCTTTATAGCAATTTCTTCTGTTCCCGGTAAAGAAGAAGAAGCGCGCTGTTTGGCTGCCGGCTTTAAAGGGTACCTCGGCAAGCCGTTGCGCTCCGAAATCCTGGGGGCAGAAATCCAAAGAGCTTTTTCGGGCGGTTGAAAATGCGCAGCGTCCAGACCACGCCGCCGGCGTGGAGAACTCTATTTGGAACACGAAGTGTTCCTTTGAAATAATTGCCCGTTTTATGGTGCATTCGCCCACCCCTCCTTCCTGCCCACGCCCTCTGGCGCGGCAGGCGGGCGTCGGGGTCTTTGACTTTTTACTTTTTCCCCCGACTTCATCGCCCCAACCCTTGGCCGGGATTTACTTTTTACTTTTTACTTTTTACTTTTTACTTCTATTGAAACATCCTCTGGATAATTCATGTTTGTCGGGTATACATTGTTATTTTCAAATTAAAAAAAAGAATATTCGGCGTTTCATTTCACAAAAATCCCGGTTTAGGTACCGTTCCGTTAATAGTTTGGCCTCGTATTTGCATGGATAGGGTGGGTTGTGCATGTTAGCTATATTTTTATGCCAAAATGTTCAGAGCCCGTGAAACACTATTGCCATGAACAAAGATAAGACTACCGCTGCTATCAGGGCTTTTGAAGAAGCCCTTGACGAAGATCGCGCTTTTTCAGGAAGCGCCGAGGATTTCCTCACTATCATCCGTTACTATCACCGCGAAAATTTTCTCGAGCTGGCGCTTGAAGCCGCAGATGAGGCATCAAAACAGCACCCAGGATGCAAGGAGCTTTTTTTGATCAAGGCCCGCATCCTGATCGAAATGCACCAGGAGGCGCCGGCGCTCCACCTGCTTGCCGGCGCGGGCCCCGGCTCTCCTGATATCGAGTTGCTGAAAGCCCGGGCACTGACTTGCATGGGGCGCTACGAGGAAGCCCTGGAATTGTTGGACGAACTCAAGGAGGGGGCAAGCCGGAAGGTATGGGTTGATGCCTGCGTGGCTGAGGCATACGTGTACGAATGCAGGCAGGAACACGAACGCGCCTTCTTTTTGCTGCGGGAAGCGCTCGTGGAAGATACCCGTAATCAATTGGCGCTGGAGCGCGTTGCGGTTTGCATCGATTTGACCCGGCAGTACGAAGAGAGTATAAGCTTGCATGAAGCCCTGCTCGATGCAGACCCTTATTCTCACCTGGCTTGGTACAATCTCGGGCAGGCCCGCGCTGCGCTGGGGCAATACGAGGAAGCGGTGCAGGCTTTTGAATACGCCTTTCTGGCTTGCTCCACTTTTGAACCGGCCTACCTGGATTGCGGAGAACTCTGTCTCCAATTAGGCCGGCCGGCGCAGGCGCTGCAATGCTTTATGGAAGCTCTTGAGCGATTTGAACCCCACCCGGAGTTGAATTTCCAGATCGGGTGCTGCTATGAGGCGATGAAGCAATACGACCGGGCCGCTGATTTTTTCTCTAATTTACTGAAACAAGACCCTTTTGACGAGGAGGTACTCTACAGGATCGGCTGTTGTCACGCAGGCGCAGGCAGATGGAAAAAAGCCGTGCAGGCCTTTTACAGAGCCATTGATATGGATGATCAACGCGAGGAATTCCACCTCGCTCTCGCAGAGGCACTGGAAAAATTGGGGCAAAGGGCCCGGGCTGCTCTTCATTACGCCACGGCGCACAGCCTGGCCCCCGATAGCGAAGTGTACGCATTGCATTATGCCCGATTTCTGCTGTTCTCCCTTCAGTGCCGCATGGCGCTCTTAGTAATTGAAAGCGTCGCACAATTGCACGAAGACAATGCCCGCCTTCATTGGGCCCGCGTCGCTTGCCTTTTTTCCACCGGGCGCCGGGCAGAAGCGCTGTATCGCTTGGGTGAAGCGTTCGAGCTATATCCCCAAGATGTGAGCGTGCTCTGGGAATGGGCGCCGGAGCTTACCGGGGATGCTGATGTACAAAAAGTACTTTCCTGCTGCGAGCCGGTGCTCTGATATCTGCCAACCAGGTATCTTTGATCAAATGCGCCGGTGGGCGCCAAATTACATCGCCATGATCGCCCGCACACCCAATCCGCCTTACTATGCTGTCATCTTCAGTAGTTTGCGCACCGATGACGACCTTGACTATGCCGCTGCCGCCGACCGAATGGTGGAATTGGCCCGGGAACAACCCGGATTCCTCGGCGTGGAATCGGCCCGCAACGGACTGGGCATTACCGTTTCTTATTGGGAGAGCCTGGAAGCCATACAAGGCTGGAAACTCCACGCAGAGCATTCGCTGGCCCGGCAGGCAGGCAGGGAGCGCTGGTACCGTGCGTTCAGGGTGCGCGTGTGCAGAGTAGAGCGGGAATACGGGTTTGACAAAAACTAACGTTCATTCGTTTTTTACCGCTTTTATTGTACCTTTGCAGGCAAGAAACCATCCTGCAACGCTATGTCTAATGCCGCTGTGCAAGGGCGTATCACCACTGCCGTCACCGGCGGAGTAGCCCGCATCCGCTTCTACCATCCTGCCCACAATTCTATGCCCGGCCAACTGCTGGCCCAACTTACTCATGCCGTAGAACATGCCGGCGCCGATGAAAACATCAGGGTTTTGGTCTTGGAGAGCGAGGGAGATCGCACCTTTTGCGCAGGCGCCAGTTTTGACGAGTTGGCTGCCATCCAGGACTTTGATACCGGGAAGCGCTTTTTCATGGGCTTTGCCAACGTGATCAATGCCATGCGCAAGTGCCCCAAGTTCATCATCGGCAGGGTGCAGGGGAAGGCCATCGGCGGCGGTGTGGGCTTGGCTTGCGCTACCGATTACTGCGTAGGTACAGATGCGGCATCTGTCAAGCTCAGCGAACTGGCCGTAGGTATAGGGCCTTTCGTAGTTGGACCGGCAGTGGAGCGCAAAGTGGGCAAGGCCGCTTTCACGCAGTTGGCCATCGATGCCGCTTCCTGGCAAAGCGCCGGCTGGGCCCGCGAGAAAGGATTGTACAACGAAGTCTTCTCCACTATCGGGGAAATGGATGACCATATTGAGCAGTTATGTGCCAGGCTGGTCGCTTCCAGCCCGGAGGCAATGCGCCGTCTCAAAGCCGTATTTTGGGAAGACGCTTCGCATTGGGATAAACTCCTGGACGAACGAGCCGCCGTAAGCGGTCAATTAGTACTGTCGGATTACGCCAAATCGGCCATTCAGGCGTTTAAACAGAAAAGCTGATATGGATCCGAGAGAACTTCTAAGGCGGCAGTTTCTTGAGGTTGTGGAAGAACAATTGCGAACCGGCAATCCCCCCGAATCAGCTCATACCTTTCGCCGCCTTCAATCGGATGGTTATTCTGCCAATGATGCCCGTTTATTGATCGCTCAATGCGTGGCCCTGGAAATGATGGAGGTTTTTCAAAGTGATACGCCGTTCAA
>CAZNYK010000073.1:0-18881 GCA_964577215.1 uncultured Saprospiraceae bacterium | reverse complement strand
CCATAGCGCCAATTTGAGGCTGGGCCTGAACTTAGTGTTTGGTGGGAAGGTTTGAGAAGGTTTTTATAAATTTGCCCTCCTCACAACAACATATTCTCTACACGCGCCATGTCAAGGATACTCCTCCTTTGCTCCCTCTGTATCGGCGCCGTACTCCCGGCAGCGGCGCAGGCGCCCGCAGCGCCGACGTTCCACACGCTGTTCCGGGAGGCGACGATCTTGGCCGATACCTTTTCGTTTCGTTATCCGCAAGACACCATCCGCTTCCGCAACGAGCCGCATCTTGCTTTCTATTACAGCAGCGAGGAGCAGGTGATGGAATTGCAAATGACGCCTGCCGACAAGGCCTGGTTTGCCAAAAGAAAAATCGGCCTGGCGCCCTCCGCCGATTACGACCTCATTGACAGCATCCAATGGGTAAACGATAGCCGGTTCCGCCTCCGGCTGCGATTCAGGGCCATCTCCAAGAGCGATTTCCTGCAGCTCACCTTCGCGGTTGCCGGCCCTGCCGATACCCTGCTCCTGCCTTTGCGCTTGTTTCCCTATACGCGCACGAACGCCGTTTTTTACCCCGGCAACGACGACCTGTACATCGGCGAGGAGAAGCGCTTTGAAATAGTGACCAACAACTTAGCCAACCTGAAATTAGACGGCGTATGGAAGCAATATGAGCAGTTGGAATACCGCTTGTTTGAGCGCGACGGCGAGGGCTTCATCTCCGTGGTACCCCGCGCTACCGGCACGCAACGCCTCCGCTTGGCCTTCGAAACGGCACGGCCTTTCAGGGGCGAGCAAAAGGAGTTGCGCTATGCGCTCGAAGAGCAGGAGTTCAACTTCACCGTGCGGGAGTCGCGCCTGCGTTTCCTGCGCATTGACCAGCGCGAGATCGTGCGCGAGCGCGACAACCGCGAGGGCGTGGAAATTCAATTGGACAACGACCGCCTGCTCGAAATGCAAAAAACCTACCGCATCGAAGACCGCGAGGAGCGCGGCGGGCCGTTGGTGGCCGAACTGTTCACCGTGCGCCGCCTGAGCAACGACCGGGTGCTCTGCATCTTGCGGCCTTACCTCTATCACCGCATTTCCGACGGCTACCTCATCATCAAGGACGGCGATCAGCCCCGCTTCCTCACCAACATCAATATACTGCCCGAAGCGCGTATCAGCTCCGTAAGCATCTTGCGGGAAGGTCAAAAATGGACAACCGAGCGCTTCGTCAGGCCCGGCGAAACCGTGGAAGTGCGCATCGAAGGCGAGGGGCTGGGCCAGGCGCGCTTTGCTTTTGAAGACCTGGAAGACGTCAGTCCCGATACCATCACCCGCAACGACCGCGTGGCCAACTATTTAGTGCGCATACCGCTCAACATCCGCAAGAGCGCCATTGAAATATACAACCAGGGCCGGCGCACCGGAGTTTCCCTCAGCGTGAGAGAATACGAAAGGCCCCGCCCGCTCGATTTCGTATTTGTGGACTACGGCGAAGGCCCAAAGGCGGCCAACTCGCTCGGCCAGTTGATCCTCTACCCGCACACCATCCGGGATGTGGTGTTGAGCTTTGACGCATCCCGCATTGATGGCAGCGATCAGCTCTACGGCAAGCAGATACTGGAAATAGAGGTGCGCATCAGTGGCGCCCGTAACGAATTGGTAGAACTGCTGAATATCCAGCAGGTTGAAGTGTGCCCCGATAAAAACTCGCCCCGCGCGGCCTTTTATCAAAGCCCCAACTGCAACCGGCAGGACCTACCGCTCAACAGCCGCCTGTCGAGAAAAACCCACAGCTTAGACGACTGGTCGAGGATAGAGATCACCATACGCCACAAGCGCGAGCGATACGGCGGCGAGGGCTATACCCAGCGCATCGAGATCGTGCGCCAGAAATTGGTCACTTTTGACCTGGACTTGTCTTTCCCCGCCGGTCTCATCATCAAAAAAGTTGGGGAGGAGGGCTTCCCCGGCCTGGGTGGTATTTCCTTGGCCATGATCGCGCAGTTCACCTTTTTCGACAAAGAGCAGGTGCGCAGGCCCAAGCCGTTCAAGATCGGCGCCGGCTTTTTGGCCCAGAATGCTTTCAACTTCAACCCCGATGTGCGCGACCGCGACCTGGGTCTCGTGGTGATCGGTTCTCTCTACCCCACCCGCAAGGATTCCAAGCTGAACTTCCCGCTGTACGGCGGCGGCGGGTATTTCCTCACCCAGAGCAAGTTTTTCTTTTTGATAGGGCCGGGGATCAGGGTGAATTTTTAGAAGTAATTGTTATTTTTGCTGAAAATAACGGTATCTAATGCAGCAATGGCGTGAAAAAATTACCATCCAACCGGAGATACGATTCGGAAAACCGTGCATAAAAAACACGCGCATAGCCGTACAGGATATTCTCGAGTGGCTGGCCGCAGAAATGACTGTAGAAGAGATCATAGCTGATTTTCCTGAGTTGACAAAAGAAGATATTCTCGCTGCCCTGGCTTTTGCTGCCCATAGAGAAGAGGCTACTCAAATACTTGCTTCGGCATGAAGTTGCTGTTTGATAACAATATCTCCTTTCGAATCGTAAAAATCCTTCAGCCTGTATTTCCGGGTTGCCTTCATATATCCTCATGCGGGCTTTCCACACCAGCTTCAGATTTAGAGATTTGGAACTATGCCCGTGCCAACAATCTTGCCGTTGTCACTTTTGATGAGGATTTTGTACATATTGAGAATTTGAGGGGGTTCCCACCAAAGATTATTCACCTCCGTTTTGGAAATGCACCTACAAAGGCCATTGCTTTGAAGTTAGAAAGCCGGGCAGGCGATATTGATGTTTTTTTGAGGTCCGCGCAGCATGGCGTTCTTGAAATTTTTTGATTTTACTCATAACTGTGTATAGCGGCAGGTACTTCCTCACCCAGAGCAAGTTTTTCTTTTTGATAGGGCCGGGGATTCGGGTTAATTTTTAGAATACTCCCAAAAGTTTATATTTTTGCAAAAAAACGAGAATGAATTTTCACAAATTCAGAGCAGCATTACATCACCAGAAGGTATTTTCTACATTGGATATTGCCAAGGAATGGCCGGAGTTTAATTTTGTCAACCTGGTCAATTGGCAGGACAAAGGCTATTTGCTCAAGTTGCGCAACAAGTGGTACGCATTCCCAGACACACTTCACGGAGAGGCCGATCTGTTTGCCATCGCCAATCGCCTTCACCGTCCCTCCTACATCTCATTAGAAACTGCCTTGCGGTATTACAACTGGATTCCGGAGAGCGTATTCAGTGTCACTTCCGTGACAACGGCCAAACCAGGGGAGTGGCATACGCCGGTGGGGCATTTTTCGTACCGGTCCATCCAACCGCGCTATTTTTTCGGCTACCTTCCGGTTGAAGGTACAGATTGCAAGTTTAACATTGCCGACCCGGAAAAGACCCTGTTGGATTGGCTCTATTTCCACCCCAAGCTCAGAAATGTACCTGATTTTGAATCCTGGCGCCTTCACAATGAAGAGATTAAGTCACAAATTTCCTTGGATCGTTTAGAAACCTACCTGTCGCTTTTTGCTTCACCGGCTTTGGAAAAAAGATGGACAAGCTTGGGTAAATTTCTTGAATTATGATGAATTTAGAACAAATAGCCGCTCAGTTTCCAACCCATCTCTCGCTTCAGAAGCAAGCAATGCTCAGGGAATATCTGCAATGTGTGATCCTCGAAATTCTATTCGAAAGTCAATTTGCTCGCCACTTCAGTTTCCTGGGCGGTACCTGCCTGCGCTTAGTGCATGGCAATACCCGTTTTTCGGAAGACCTGGACTTCGATAATTTTGGTTTGACAGATGCTGATTTTGAAGCAGTGGCGGATCATATTCAGAAAGGCCTTGAAAATCAAGGCTATAAAGTCGAAGTTTCCAATGTGCATAAAGGCGCCTACCGGTGCAAAATCCGATTTCCGGGATTGCTGTTTGAACAAGGGCTGAGCGGATACCGGGAGGAAAAAATACTCATCCAATTGGACACGGAAAGCCGGGGTTTTGACTTCCAATCACAGACATTTATTCTTAACAGGTTCGGCGTTTTTACACGTTTGATAGTGACGCCTCCGGAGTTGTTGCTGGCACAGAAGCTTTATACCATTGCCAACCGGCCCCCGGCCAAGGGGCGCGATTATTTTGATATTGTTTTTCTTTTTTCGAAAGGCATCAAGCCGGACTACCTTTATCTCGACGCAAAAATGGGTATTCGAACTCCTGATGCGCTGCGCCAGGCAGTATTCGACATTCTCGATAAACAGGATCTCGATGAACTTGCTCAAGACGTACGGCCCTTTCTTTTTCAGCCGGAGGACGATCGCCGGGTACAGTATTTCAGGGAGTTTTGGGAGCAGGTGGAGTTATAGGTGTTCCTTACCCGGGCAAGTTTTTCTTTTTGATCGGGCCGGGGATTCGGGTGAATTTTCAGGAACTCATATCCGCTCCGTCCCCGGTATCGCAAGCGTTCCAAATGCCGTCACCCCCGGCCCCGGCGCCTTCATCTCATGGCCATTGCGGCGGGGCAGCCTCTGTTCCAACAGCGACCTCACCAAAGCCGCTATTTTGTCATACTCGATCAGGAAGCCGTCGTGTCCGTACAAGCTGCTGATGGTTTCCCGGTAGGCGTTGGGCATGTGCTGCGCGATGAAGCGCTGCTCATCGGGCGGGAACAGGATATCGCTCTCGATAGAAACCACCAATGCCTTTGCGGGAATTTTCCCCAGCGCCGCCTCTATGGACTCGCGACCCCTGCCTATGTTGTGGGAGTCCATGGCCTTGCTTAGCGCAATGTAGGCATGGGCCTGGAAGCGTTGTTGCAGCTTTTGCCCCTGGTAGCGCTGGTAGCTGCCGGCGAGGAAGTCGTCTATTTTGTCGTGGGTGGGGTCCAACTGGCTGCGCTGGTAGGTGTGATAGTGCCGGTACGATAGCATGGCAATGGCGCGGGCGGCCTCCAACCCGCGGGCGCCGGCCTCCGGGTGCAGTTGCCGGATGCTGGGATCGGCGTAGATGGCCATGCGTTGCGCTTCGTTGAAGGCAATGCCCCAGGGCGAGTGCCGGGCATTGGTAGCCAGCAGGGCCAAGTGCTCGAAGAGGCCTGGATCGGATGCCGCCCACTCCAATAGTTGCTGCCCGCCCATGGAGCCGCCTATGCCCAAGCGGACGCGCCTGACGCCGAGGTGCTGCTGGAGCAACTGATGCGCCCGCACCATATCGCGTACGGTGAGAAGCGGAAAGTCCGGGCCGTACATCAGGCCGGTTTCCGGGTTGATGCTCGCCGGGCCGGTGCTGCCGTAGCAGGAGCCGATGATGTTGGCGCATACGATGAAGAAGCGCTCCGGGTCGAGCAGTTTGCCCGGCCCCACCAATCCCGGCCACCAGGCGGCGGCATCGGAATTGGCGGTGAGCGCATGGGCGATCCACACGATATTGTCTTGCTCCGGGTTGGGCCTGCCCCAGGTATGATAGGCAATGTGCAACTCCGGTAATACGGCGCCGCTTTCGGTGCGAAAAGGCGAAGGTATGTGCAAGGTTCTCGTGGTCATTGGGTGCGTTGGTTTTGTGGTTATGAAAAAGCTGCAAGCCTCAAGCTGCAAGCTCGCAGCCCAAAGCTTGAAGCTACTTACACCAGCACTTCTTGTCCGGCATTCACTTTGGCGAAAGCCTGCTCGAAGTCGGCCTTGATGTCGTCGATGTGCTCAATGCCCACCGAGACGCGGAGTTGGTTGGGCAGCACGCCGGCGGCGCGTTGCTCGGCTTCGCTCAGTTGCTGGTGCGTGGTAGCCGAGGGTTGAATGATAAGCGTCTTGGCGTCGCCCACGTTAGCCAAGTGGCTAACCAGGCGAAGGTTGTCCACCAAACTGGTTGCCGTCTTGCCGCTGCCGCGCAGGGTGAAGGAGAGCACGCCGCCGAAGCCGTTGCGCAGGTATTTGCGGGCATTGGCATGACCGGGGCTGTGGGGCAGGCCGGGATAGTTGACCGACTCCACTGCCGGGTGTTCGGTAAGCCAGGTGGCCAAGGCCAGCGCATTGTCCACGGTGCGTTGTACGCGCAGGGAGAGCGTTTCCAAGCCTTGCAGCAGCAGGAAGGAATTGAACGGGCTGAGCGCCGGCCCGAAATCGCGCAGACCTTCCACGCGGGCGCGAATGATAAAGGCGATGTTGCCGAAAGGTCCGTCCGTGCCGAACACCTCCCAGAACTTCAACCCGTGATAGCCCTCCGACGGCTCGGTAAACTGCGGGAACTTGCCGTTGCCCCAGTTGTAGTTGCCGCCGTCCACGATGACGCCGCCGATGGAGGTGCCGTGACCGCCGATCCATTTGGTGGCGGAAGCCACTACTACTGCTGCACCGTGCTCGATGGGGCGAAACAGGTACCCTGCCGCGCCGAAGGTGTTGTCCACGATGAGCGGCAGGTCGTAGGCCTTGGCTACTGCGGCAATGCCCTCAAAATCGGGAACTGTGAAGCTGGGATTGCCGATGGTTTCCACGTAGATGGCCTTGGTATTGGTATCTATGAGGCGCTCGTAATCGCTCGGTTTTTCGCCGGCGGCGAATCGAGCCTCGATGCCGAGCCTTTTGAAGGACACTTTGAACTGGTTGTACGTCCCTCCGTAGAGGTTGGAGGAGGCGATGAAGTTGTCGCCCGCTTGCAGGATGTTATTCAGGGCGATGAACTGAGCCGCCTGCCCCGAACCTACGGCCAAAGCCGCCGCACCGCCTTCGAGCGCCGCTACCCGTCGCTCAAATACGTCGGTGGTGGGGTTCATGATGCGGGTGTAAATATTGCCGAACTCCTTGAGTGCAAACAGGTTGGCGCCGTGTTCCGAATCCCGGAAGGTGTAGGAACTCGTCTGGTAAATGGGCACTGCGCGCGAGCGCGTGGTGGCTTCTACTTCTTCCTGGCCTGCATGGAGTTGCAGGGTTTCAAAACGCAAATTGGACATGGTACAATGAATTGATTGGGTGAAAAAATATAGAAATGGCAAGCCCCGCAGCCACAGCCGGCGACCGGAGAGGAGAGCTACAGTCGCCCCACGGGTGTGGATACGACAAAGCCCGGCCTCAGGTCATACCGCTATGCCTGAAGGGCGGTTAACAGCAACAACAACAGCATGCAGGCGACATGCCTGCAGAAGTAAAAAGTAAAAGGGACAAAGGAAAAAGTGCGGTGCGGCACAGCGTCTCTGGTTCGAGACTGGAAGATGGAGATGCGAAAGACATAAAACCCTGATTTTATAGTTCCGGCGGCTCGATATAGATCGCCGGCAGGATTTGGCACCTTTTGTCGTTTCGGCAAGGTTGCCAGGGTTTCACAGAGCCTGTTCTCTCCACCCGTTCGTTATAAAATCCACCCACCTGGCGGGTGATGGCGGCAAAGGTACGGGCATAGCGTTGGAAATGTCAATAGGATGGGCATTAAGGAAATGTTAAAAATATAGTAATCCGATAGGAATATATCCTGTTAAATCTAATCTCGCTGAAACTTTGGATCAAAACTAAACCTGAAGACCAGCGTTTTACTGCCAAATTAAGTTAACCATGATTGCGCAACTGGAAGGAGCTGGAAAAAAATACAAAGTTGGAGATCAGGTGATTACTGCGCTTCAGCCCACCACCATGGATATCCGGGAGGGCGAGTTGTTGCTCATCATCGGGCCTTCGGGTTCTGGTAAAACCACTTTGCTCTCCCTGCTGGGTTGCGTCATTTACCCCACTGAGGGCCGGCTTTGGGTGGATGGTGAAGAAGTTAACCGGCTTAAAGACAAGCAACTGGCCAAGCTCCGACTCAATACCATTGGTTTTGTGTTTCAAAACTTCAACCTCCTGACGCCGCTCACAGCCGAGGAAAACGTCATGATGCCGCTGCGCTTGCAGGGCGTTCCTACTGCCGAAGCCCGGCGCCGCACCCGCACTGCTTTAGATTTTGTGGGTATGAGCGACCGTGCCCGGAACCTGCCCAAACAGCTCTCCGGAGGCCAGCAACAGCGTATTGCCATTGCCCGCGCATTGGTCACCAATCCCAAGCTGCTGCTTTGCGACGAACCTACCGCCTCGCTGGACAAGGATTCCCTCAGCGTAGTGATGGAAGAACTGCGCAGCCTGGCCGATTCCGGAAAAGCCGTCTGCGTTGTCACCCACGACCCTCGGCTCAAACCCTATGCCCACCGCATTGTAGAAGTGAATAACGGCATAGTTAGCAATCTAAATGACTGATATACAAATCTCAGCTAAAAAAGACAAGCAATCCGCCTGCGCCAGTGCTTGTGCGGAACACCAACAACGGTTAATTATGCGAATACCACTCCTGCTCTTACTGCTTGCTGCCATCTTCTGGCAAAGTTGCGGCAGCCCTTCCGGGGACACTGCCGCCACACCGCCCCCTCCGGAAGCCATCCGGCCCGATACGCCATTCATCATTCGTGAAATTGCGGGGTTAGCACGCGTGGAACCACCGGGGAAGATTATCACCTTGAATGCGGAAACTGCCGGCTACGTGCGTGAAGTGCGTTTCAGCGAAGGCAGCCGCGTACAGAAGGGAGAGGTGCTCATTGTGCTGAACAGCGATCTGGAGGAGGCTCAACTGCAGCAGGCCCAAAGTAAGCTGCGGACCCAGCGGGCTGCTATCAGCGCCACCCAGGCCACGCTCGAATCACTGCAAGTAAAATTAGCCAATGCCCGCAGTACTTACGAGCGCAATCAGCGCCTCGCCGCCGGCAATGCCGCTACGCCCCAACAATTGGAGGACAGCCGGTTTGCCGTGGAGGACTGGCAAAAGCAAACGGCCGCCCAGCAAGCCTCCATAGCCCAGCAGCAAAGCCGTTTGAAAGAACTCGAGGCTGATGTGCAATATTTCCGCACGGTACTCCTGCAGCGCTCCCTCCTGGCGCCAATGAGCGGAACTTTTCTCTCCACCAGCATCAAACCGGGGCAGTACATCACCAACACCACGGCCCTGGGCGAATTCGCCATGGATGGCCCCTATCAGGCAGTGATGGAAGTGGACGAGCTGTTTGCCACGCTGGTAGAGCCGGGTCAGCGCGCCTTTATTCGCATGCAAGGCGCTTCGGAGCGCATGGCCTCCGGCAAAGTCGTCTATGTGGCGCCATACCTGCGCCAGAAATCCCTGTTTTCCGACAGCCCCGACAACTTGGAAGACCGCCGCGTGCGGGAAGCACGCATACAGTTGGATGACAATGCCAAAGTGCTCATCGGCAGCAGGGTAGAGTGCGTCATTGAACTGAATGGAAAGAACTGATCTGAAAGAAAAATGAACCGGCTATGCTTCGCACTGCATTTCGATTCCTGATCTTCGACAAAGCCAAGAGCATCGGCGCCTTGGCCGGCGTCATCATTT
This sequence comes from uncultured Saprospiraceae bacterium, assembly GCA_964577215.1. GTDB lineage: Bacteria > Bacteroidota > Bacteroidia > Chitinophagales > Saprospiraceae > UBA2329. The sequence continues at coordinate 9,525 of CAZNYK010000073.1, read as the reverse complement.
CTGTGTTCCTCATCGGGCAGCAAGTAGGGCTTTTGTTCTTTTTCTTCGATGCCATGGGCGCCTTGGCCATCAACAATACCGGCTACATCTGGGTGACCGACAACAAGACCAGCAACGTCAATGCCCTCTCACCTATTGACATGCGCGTGGGTTGGCAATTAGCCAGCGTACCCGGCGTGGAGCAGGTTTACCCCTTGGTCGTTACCTCCGGGGCGGCCAAGTTTGCCAACGGCAAATCCGGCGGGCTTACCCTGATCGGCGTGCAATATCCTGAGTTTGCGGGCGGCCCCTGGCGTTTAAACGGAGTCTCCGGAGAAGCATTACTGGCAGAAGGCGCTGTTATTACCGACTACTTCGATCGCACCGCCTTAGGCGATGTGGACGTGGGCGATTATTTCGAGATCAATGGCAAGCAGGTATTTTTGGCCGGCAATACCAATGGGGTACGCTCCTTCGCCGGCACCTATGCGTTTACTACCATTGACCGCGCCCGGTACTTAGGCAACTTCCCCCAGACCAAGGCCAGCGCCTTTTTGGTGAAATGGAAACCTGAGGCTCCGCAGGAGCAGGTCATTGCCAATATCAATGCTGCCGGCATCTTCGGCATTCGCGCCTGGGATGCCGAAGCACTTTCCAACGCCTCCATCGGCGAGTTGCTGGGGTCTAGCGGCATTGCCTTTTCTTTGGGGTCGCTGGTGATGTTTGCCCTTATTGTCGGATTTGTGATCATCGGCCTCACGCTGTATTCGGCAGCCATTGATCGCATCCGGGACTACGGCACGCTCAAAGCCATCGGCGCCAACAATTGGTATGTGCGCAAGCTGATTCTCACCCAGGCTCTGCTCATTGCATGCATCGGCTTTGGGCTGGGTTATGCGCTGGTTTTGGGCTTCAAGCAAGGCATTGCCCAGGCCGGCACCTTGTTTGAGTTTCCGTTGTGGGTGCCTCCCGGCCTGTTTATCATCACGCTGGCCATCGCTTTTTTCGGCAGCGGGTTTGCCATACAGCGCATCGTTTCATTGGAGCCGTCGGCTGTATTCAGAGGATAGGTCGCAGGGCATCCGGGAGCAAGCCACTTGTGATTCCGGCATTCTCCGTGCGGCATGAAAAAAATATAGACATGCAAAAATTCACCTCCCTCTTCGTCATTTTCTTCGCAGCGGTGCTTCCGCTCGGCGCCCAGGCTCCGCTCAGCTTGGAGGAAGCCATGAGCCTGGCCATTCAACACGACTTCGGGCTGAAAAGCCAGGCGCTGCGGGTTTCCATGGCCGAAAAAGAATTAGAGAAAGTACATGCCCGGCGCAGTCCTGTGATCAGTGGCAGCGGCGATGCCCGCTATAATCCCTTGTTGCAAACCGTGATCATACCCGGGGAGGCCTTCGGGCAGCCGGGGGAGGACCCACAGAAAGTGCGGTTCGGCACCAGCTTCAATCTGTTGTTTGGTTTGGATGCTTCCTACAAGGTGTTTGATCCCGCCCATCGGACGAATGCCGCCATACAGGCTGCTCAAAGCGGCCTGGAATCTTTGATCCTGAAAAAAAACACCGTGGATGTGAAGCTGGACGCTGCTACCGCCTTCTTTGACATGGCCTTGCAGCAAACCCAGGTGAACATCGCCGCGGAACGCCTGCAGCGCGCCCGTGATTTGCTGGCATTGACTCAAACCCGCTTGGATGCCGGAGCCGCCCTGCCTGTAGACCTCAAAAAAAGTGAATGGGAAGTGCAAAACGCGGAAGCCCTCCTGAACCAGGCCCGCAACAACTTGCAGCGCAGCAGGCTGTTGCTGGCCCGGCGAACCGGCCTTCAACCGGAGGCATTTGATCTCCCCGATGGCGTCCTGCTGCTCCGTGCCGGCGATATAGAGGTCCCGGCAGTCAATCCTGTGGTAGTGAATGAGCGCTATGAAATGATGGATGCCAACCAACGCATGGAGATCAGCCGGTTTCAGTTGCAACTCCAGGACAAGCTCTATCAACCAGCGTTGGATGTGTATGGCAATATCTCAGCGCAGCACCTGAGCGACGACTTGGCATTGTGGCGCCGCTGGTTCCCTTTTGCTTTCGTAGGCTTGCGGGCCACTGTGCCCATCTTCGACGGCAACCTCAAAGCGCTGAACAAGGAAAGCATACAGTACCAATTGCTCGTGGATCGCAACCAAATAGACCAGCTTCAGGAGGAACTGACGTTTGAGTTGTATAGCGCCGCCTTAGACGTTGAAAACGCGGTGTCTCAGTTCAACGACGCGGAGCGAAACATTACCACGGCCCGCGAAGTATTGCAAATTGAAGAAACCCGGTTGGGGGAGGGCGCTTTGCCGTTCGCCGAATTTCGAAACAGCGAGTTTTCCCTGCGCGAGGCAGAGACCAATTACCTCTCCGCAGCGCGGGATTACCTGCTGGCCCGCCTGCGGTGGATGCGTGCCAGTGGGAAGTTGTGATTTACCCGCCGGGCAAACCTCGTTGCTTCCTTTCCTTTGCTACCTTCATCCAAAAATCCCTAATACCATGAGCAATCCTATCTCTTTCTGTTCCCTGTGCGTACTCGATCCCGAAGACCCGGGTGCCACCAAGCCGCATCAAATGCCAATTTCCTCGTCATGCTGATGGAGATCGCGCATATATACATCGGCATCATTCACAACACCTCCACCCCTGCCTGCCGGTAGGGCGCCAGCAACTCGCTTTTGGGATTGAGTTCGGTGATCAGTATATTCACCTCGTGAATATCGCAGACTTTTATTTTTTGCACAGAGTCCAGCTTTTCCCCAATGGCGTGTACCAGCACCTTTTGGGACGCATGGATCATGGCCTTTTTCACCGTCACGACATCCCAATCTGAATCGGTGACGCCGGCGATGGCGTCTATGCCGTTGGTGCCCATGATGCAGAGGTCGGGGCGGACGTCTTGAAGCGCCCGGACTACATCTCCGCCGATGCTGATCCTGGCGGTTTTGGAAAGTTGACCGCCGATAAAAATGACATCGCTGTTGGGATGATCCAGGAGTTGCATGGCGGTGGAAAGACTGACGGTAAGGAAGGTGACGCGCAGATCGGAAGGCAGGATGCGGGCGATTTCCAAATTGGTAGAGCCGCCGCTGATGAGCACCAGCATGCCGTCGCGCAGCAAGCTCACCGCCTTGCCGGCGATAATGGTCTTTTCCTGGTAGGCATAGATATCTGCTTCGCGGTAGGTGTACATCTGATAAGACTTGGACAGGGCGCCGCCCCGCACTTTGATGATCTGCCCTGAGTCGGAAAGTTCTTGCAAGTCGCGGCGCACGGTGTCTTCCGACACGTCGAGTTTGATGCTCAAGTCAGACAGCAGCACCTTGTTGTGGATATTGACTTCCCGGAGGATCAGCGATTGGCGTTCTTCCTTAAGCATAGTTAAAAGCAGCTAATTATTGCAAAAAAAAGCGAATTTAGGTCAAAAACGAGTTCTATTGGCTCATTTACCCGCAAAATATTGCAAAAAAAAGAGATTTTTTTTGCAGTTTCGGAATACTTTGCTAACTATGTTCCGAAATTTTATTGTTCACCTAAACGAACGACTTTATGATGCTCATGTACCTCAAACGGAGGCTCCCCGCAGCACTATTGCTCCTGGCTCTTCCGTTATTTGCCCTGGCCCAGAAGGCCAACGTTTCCATCAAAGGAACAATAACCGATGCATCGGGCGAGCCCCTCATCGGCGTTACTGTTCTATTAGCTGAAGCGCGTATCGGCACCATTACCGATGTGCGCGGTTTCTACGAGCTGACCGGCGCCGTCAGCGAAGGCGCCTACACTTTGCAGATAAGCTATGTGGGATACGCCACTTACACCGAGAAGATTTCGGTGGGAGCCTCCGGCGCATCGATGACCAAAGACATCACGCTGCAATTGGACATCCTGGAACTCGACCAGGTAGTCGTCACCGGCGCTTCCCCCACCTCTACGCGCAAACAACTGGGTAACAACATCAGCGTGGTGGACGGACGTTCCGTGGGCAACGCCGGCACCGTCAACACGCTTGGCGCCCTGAGCGGCAAAGTCATGGGGGCCCAGATAAGCCAAAACGACGGCAACCCCGCGGGCGGCTTTTCCGTGCGGCTGCGCGGCCCAAGTTCCATCAACGGCTCTTCCGATCCGCTTTACATCGTGGACGGCGTCATCGTGGACAACAGCTCCGCCAACGTGATCAACCTCAGCGGCGACGCCATGACCACCAACTTCCGCGCCGGCCAAAACCGCTTAGTTGACATCAACCCTGCCGACATCGAGCGCATCGAGGTCATCAACGGCGCATCGGCTGCCGCGCTCTACGGCTCCCGCGCTGCCAACGGCGTGGTGCAAATATTCACCAAACGCGGCAAAAGCGGCAAGCCGACCGTCGAGTTCAGCACTTCAATGAGCATGAGCCAACTGCGCAAAAAAGTGTTCATGACCCAGCACCCCGAACGGTTCGGCGTGAAGGGCAACGACCGCCTGGAACTCGCACAGGACCGCCTCACCACTCTGCTGCACCTGGGGCCGCCGGAAGCTACGCTGGTGCAACAAGGCGTCAATTTCACCAAAGTGGGGCCTGTAAACCGCCTGCTCATCACCGATAAATACAACGTGCAGCGCTACGATATGCAGGATGAGATTTTCACCAATGCCTTCGGTACCGAAAACTTCCTTTCGGTAAACGGCGGCAACGACAAAACCCAATACTACGCTTCCTTCGGCTATACCAACAACGACGGTATCATTCAGAATACCAACTTCACCAAGTACACCGGCCGTTTGCGGCTCAATCAAACGCTCAACGACTGGGCTACCCTTTCCGCCGGTATCGCCTACAACTACAGCCTAAGCCAGGACTTGCCCAACGGCAACAACTTCTTTAGCCCCATCAGTACCATGTTCATCATTGATAACGTCTGGAACATTACCGAACGCGATCCAGTCGGCAACCTCAAACAAGTGGAATTGGTACGCCTGAACCCGCTCACCGTTATCGAAACATTCGATATCACACAACGCACCAACCGCAGCATCGGCGACGTACAATTGAACCTGTATCCGGCCAAGGGGCTTTCGGTCAATGCCATTCTCGGTTATGACACCTATTCGCTGGTAGGTAATGAATTCCGCCCGCGCATTACTTACCCCGGCGTGGCTGCCGGCTTCTTCCCCGACGGCTATGTGAGCAACGCCACCAGCAACGTGACCCTGCTCAACCACGACCTCACGGTGAACTACACCAAGGAGCTGGGCGATCTCATCACCTCTACGACCACTGCCGGCTACCAGATACAGAACGACCGCAACCACTTCACTGCCCAGGAAGGCCGTGACCTGGCGCCTTTCGTGCAAACCATCTCCGCCGCTGCCAACCTCTTCTCCGCTCCCATGCAGAGCATCGCACAGCGCAGTGTATGGGGTTATTTCCTCCAGCAGACTTTCGGCTACAAGGAGCAATTATTCGTGACGCTCGCCGGCCGGGTGGACGGCTCTTCCGCATTCTCTCCCGACAACCAGACCAACTTTTATCCCAAGGCGAGCGCAAGCTGGTTGATTTCCGACTATTGGAAAGACGGCAACCTCTCTTCCTTGATCAGCTCCTTCAAATTGCGCGCCAGCTACGGCCAGGCCGGCAACCTCACCGGCATCGGCCCGTTTGATCGCTACAACAACTACATCACCGGCCAGCTCGGCGGCCTTTCCGCCGTGACGCCTTCCACCATCCTGGCCAATCCGGATGTGAAACCGGAGCGCATGACCGAATTGGAATTCGGTTTCGACGCGGCATTTGCCAACAACCGCATCGGTTTGAACCTCACTGTTTATAACCAGGACATCCAGGACCTGCTGCTCACCCGTCCGCTGCCGCCTACTGCCGGCGGAAACTTTATCGTGACCAACGAAGGTTCGATGGCCAACAAAGGCGTGGAAGTCATGCTTCAGGGCGCACCTGTCGCTACCGGCAAAGTACGCTGGAACCTCGGCCTGATGTGGTCCAGCAACCGCAACCAGGTGGACGGTATTGACGGCGCGCTCTTCCTGCGCGGCAGCGACGGCACCCAGGCAGCCATCAACGGCCAGCCCTATGGCGTGTTTTACGGCCGCTACTACGCCCGCGATGCAAACGGCAACCTCTTGCTGACCAACCAGGGCCTGGCGCAACCCGAACGCGGCACGCAAACCTCCCTTCTTGAAGGTACGCCCAGCCGCGGAGCCGACGGCCAGCCTGTAGCTTCTGCCGTCCAGCTTCGCAAGATCATCGGCGATCCCAACCCCGATTGGTTCGGCACCGTCACATCAGATCTCACCGTAGGTAAGCTATCTTTCCGCGTTCAGTTCGACGCCATCTGGGGTTTCGACGTCTATAACTGGAACCGCATTACGCAAAATAACGTGGGCCAGGGCGAATTGGCCGAAAAAGAGATCAAAGGCGAATTGGCGCGCGGTTATGTGGCCTCTATTGCCGGCGGCGTCACCGGCGAACGCATACAGGAGGAACACGTTGAGGACGGTTCCTTTGTTAAGCTGCGCGAACTGGCGCTCAGCTACGACTTTGGCAAGGTAGGAAAGGTGTTCAACAATCTCAACCTGAGCATCATCGGGCGCAACTTGATTTCTTTTGACCAATACCAAGGCTACGATCCGGAAACCAACTCTGCCGGCCAAACCGACCGCGTGCGCGGCGATGACTTCGGCAACGTGCCCATTCCGCGAATGGTGCAAGTCCGCCTCGGCGCTCGTTTCTAATCGTTATCCTTTATTTGGAAACCAAAAAAATACAACCATGAAAATCAAACGATTCATCATACTCGCAGCCCTGCCCCTGGTTTTTCTCCTGGGCTCCTGCGAGAAAGAATATCTCAACCCGAACGCCGCCACCAGCGAGGCAGTGCTCAATAGCGTGGACGGACTGCTGGGTATGGTAGTAGGCATCAAGCGCACATATTCGGTGGGAGCTACCGGCGCATTGTACAACATGGTGTCGGCCAACGGCCTCACTACCAAAGAACTCTACGTGATCAATACCGGCAACGGGGAACTTGCCGCATTGGAAGCAGGCGAGGGTACCTTGGGCAATTCCAATGCATTTCTCACCAACATCTGGGCAAGCCTCAACATCGTGAGCGCCAACAGCCAGTTGCTCATCGACAATGCTTCCAACATCAGCGATCCTGCCACCTCAACCGCTGTGCTGGTATATGGCCATTTCTTCAAGGCGCTGGCAATAGGCACCATGGCCCAGTTTTGGGAGCAGGTACCTACTCAGTCAAGTACGGCCGCGGATTTCCTGGCCGGCAAATTCGCTGCTTTCAAGCCGCGCGCACAGGCGCTTCAGGACGCCATCACATTGCTCGAAGCAGGGGTAACCGCGATCAATGCTACGCCGCCCTCGGCTTACTTCAACAGCAAAGTGGGTACGGATATCAACATCGCCGACGCTTCCAACGCACTGCTCGCACGTTACTACAACATGGTGGGCAACAACGACAAGGCTATCGAGGCCGCCAACCGTGTAACCCTCACCCGCAGGTCTTTCTGGCGCTTCGACGCGCTCAACCAGAACCCGGTATTCCGCACCGCTTTGGTGAACAACAACACCTACGACGGCCTGAATAACTTCGGCCTCAGCGGCGACCTCGCTCCCAACCCGGCCGATGGCCGCATCCCGTTCTATCTCGGCGCCAACCCGCCGACCAACGTGAAGGTGCAGGGCTTTTTCACCGGCGATACCAAAGAAATCCCTGTGTTCCTGCCGGGCGAGATGCTGCTTATCAAAGCCGAAGCTTTGGCTCGCAAAAACGATCTGCCGGGCGCCATTGCTGAGTTGAATAAAGTACTGACCAAAACCAACGACATCTACGGCGTAAATGCCAACCTGCCTGCGTACAGCGGCCCTCAGACGCAGGATGCCGTGCTGCAGGAAATCTACCGCAACCGATGCATCGAGATGTATATGTCGGGAATGAAACTGGAAGACAGCCGCCGCTTCAACCGGCCCGGGCCTCCGGGCGGCGAACGCAACCGCAATTTCTATCCCTATCCCCTGCGCGAAAGGGATAACAACCCGAATACGCCGGAAGACCCGGAAAATGGATGATATTCATTTTAGAGCGTTTTTAGCACAGCCTCTCCGGTACTCGCCGGAGGGGCTTTTTTTATTCCCGCAGGGGAGGCAATTCGCAGGCTGTTTTTTGTTCCTTTGCATCCAATAATTCAATCACGACTGCAACCATGAAAGACCGCATCTCTTTCGGCTCCCTGTGCGTACACGATCCCGAAGACCCGCGTACCACCAAGCCGCATCAACTACCTATCTACGCTACATCCTCCTTCGAATTTGAGTCCATTGATCAAGGCATTGACATCTTCAGCGGCAGGGCGGAAGGCCACGTCTATGGCCGCTACGGCAACCCCACCATAGAAGCGGTGGCCAATAAAATAGCGCAAATGGAAACCCACGGCCTGGGCATGGAGGCCACGGCGGTGATGTGCTCCTCAGGCATGGCGGCCATTGCCGTGCTCATGGCGGCCACCCTGAAAGCCGGCGACAAAATCCTCACCCAGGGCAACCTCTACGGCGGCACCACGGAGCTATTCATGAAAACTCTGGCCCAACTCGGCATCCAAACCGCGATGACCGATCTCAAAGACCCCGGCAAAGTAGAGGATATTGTGCGCTCCGACCAAGCCATCCGCATGATCTACTTCGAGACGCCGGCCAATCCGACCTTAGCTTGCGTGGATGTAGAAGCCTTGGCCGGCATCGCCCGCCGCTTCGGCCGCCACAGCGCCATAGACAATACCTTCTGCACGCCCTACCTCCAGCAGCCTTTCGCTATGGGCGTGGATTTCATCATACACTCCACCACCAAGTACCTCAATGGGCACGGCAACTCCATCGCCGGCGCCATCGTAGGCCGCGACGAGGCGCTGATGAAGGAAAAAGTAGCCAAGACCATGAAGCTGCTGGGTACCAACTGCAACGCCTGGGATGCCTGGCTCACCAACCTCGGCATGAAAACCCTGCCGCTGCGCATGGACCGGCACTGCGCCAATGCGCTGGCGATTGCCCAATACCTCGAACAGCACCCGGCTGTGTTGCGGGTGAATTACCCCGGCCTGTCCTCGCATCCCGACCACGAATTGGCCAAACGCCAAATGCGCGGCTTCGGCGGCATGCTCAGCTTCGAACTGAAAGCAGGTTACGATGCGGCCATCGCTTTTATGAACAAGCTGGAATTCTGCTCCCTCGCGCCTACCCTCGGCGATGTGGACACCCTCATCCTGCACCCGGCTTCTTCGTCGCACATCAACATCCCGAAGGAACTGCGCCTGCAAAATGGCATCACAGATGGGTTGGTGCGGGTGTCGGTGGGGATAGAGGAAGTAGGGGATATTATTGCGGATATGGAACGGGGGTTATCGCCTACGGCGTAAGCTGCTTCGCAGATCATCGCCTGCGGCGTAAGCGTAAGATCATCATTGTATTTTTTGGGGACTTGACTAAATTTGCTCAAAAGGGATGGCGACGGCAAAG
>CAZNYK010000072.1:0-18894 GCA_964577215.1 uncultured Saprospiraceae bacterium | reverse complement strand
CGATGGGAGATGTGTATAAGCGGTAGCCGCCGGACAGGCAGGAAGGAGGGGTGGGTGAATGCACCATAAAATGGGCAATTGTTTCAAAGGGATATTTCGCCCCCCTGAATTCAAAATTATATTTCGCCATTTTTTCAAATGGTAATCTTGTGAGACGGCCTCTTTTTGTTATTACGCCACCCAATATTCAAGCGCATGAAATACCTTTTCGCCCTCCTTCCCGTACTCTCTATTTTCCTTTCGAGCGAATCTCCCCGGCCGGAAATACCGGCACAGCCTGTTTCGGGCAAGATGTACGGCTTGAGCTTTGTGGCGCCGCCGGATTCTTTTTCCATAGAAGCCATGCACGCTGTGCGGTCTTCCGGCGCCGGCTGGATAGCCGCCATCCCCTATGCATTCACCCGCCCGGACGAACCGCGCGTGCATTACAACCGGGAGCGGCAGTGGTGGGGCGAGCGGCCCGAAGGCTGCCGGCATACCATTGAAACGGCCAGGGCTGCCGGCCTCAAGGTGATGCTCAAGCCCCAGGTGTACGTGCCCCGCGGCTGGACCGGCAACCTTGATTTTGAAACAGAAGAAGCCTGGCAATCCTGGGAAAAGGATTACGAAGCGTATATCCTCCCCTTCGCTGATATGGCGGAGGAAATGGGTGTGGAGTTGTTTTGCATAGGTACCGAGTTCAAGGCCGGCGCGCCAAAGCGGGAGGCCTTCTGGCGGGAGCTTATCGCCAAAATACGCAGCCGGTACAGCGGCCCCCTAACCTATGCCGCCAACTGGGACGAATACCCGGACACGCCCTTCTGGGACGCGCTTGATTACGTGGGCGTCAATGCCTATTTCCCCCTTTCGGAGGAACCTACGCCCGACCCGGCGCAGTTGCGGGAGCACTGGCGACCCCGGGTAGAGGAACTGCGCGATTTTTCGCACCGGGTACAACGCCCCGTTCTCTTTACGGAATACGGCTACCTCAGCGTGGACGGCTGCGCAGGAAAAACCTGGGAACTGGAGCAACGCCGCGACGAACTGCCCGCTAACGAACAAGCCCAGGCCAATGCCATCGAGGCATTGCTTTCGACTTTCCGGCAGGAAGATTTCTGGGCCGGCGGTTTTTTGTGGAAATGGTACCCGGTGATGCGCAGCCGGGAAGGATTTTCAGCCAAAGACTACACTCCGCAAGGCAAAATGGCCTTGGAAACCCTGCGCAGATGGTACCGTTAGGCGGTATTTTTGTGTTTTTGCCTTTCATGGGTTTGTTTTTTCCGCAGAAGCCTTACTTTTGAAGCGAATCTTTACAACCTGAAAGGAATGCGGAATTTTTTCATCATGGGTTTGATCGTTCTCGGCTTTGGGGCTTGCAAGCAAGAAGACCAGGTCGTCAAAATGGCAAAAGATGTCTGCGCTTGCATCATGCCGGTATTAGAAGATGGCGAAAAGGCAGACGAGGTGCTCAGGCGAGGCAATGAAGCCGAAATTGCCTCATTGGAAGCCCAAATGCAAAAAACCCAACAGAACACTACCGAATGTTTCAAAAACATAGAAGCGCGTTACGGTAATTTGGAAGAATTTCAGAGCAGTATCATGGAAGAGATGAAAAAACGCTGTCCGAAAGCGGCAGCCTTGCTTTCCGGGCAGTGATGATTGATGATTTGATGGTCAATCAATAGAGGTCTCGAGGATTCCCGGCAGGGAAAACCCCCGGTATTTTCAAAAGTTTTCCTCGGTTCACCCCCTTTGCTCTATGCTGTAAAACCTTAGAAGAATGAAAATTTTGCACATCAGCGCCGAATGCTACCCTGCCGCCAAAGCCGGCGGCCTGGGCGACGTAGTGGGCGCTTTGCCCAAATATCTCAACCAGGCAGGAATTTCCACCGGCGTCATCATACCCAAGTACCGGCTCAAGTGGATCAACAACCACCGCTTTCAACCCGTTTACCAGGGCGTGGTGCGCATTCATCAAGGATATGTGCCCTTTCAAATTGAGCGCGAAGCAGGCGACACCCTGGGCTTTCCCTTATTTGTAGTTGAAATTCCCGGCAAATTTGACAGGCCCGGCATATATGCCGATCCCGGCGGATGGGGCTACGGAGACGACGTAGAGCGCTACCTGTCCTTCCAGCAGGCAGTGCTGCAGTGGGTTGCCAATTCACCCGGCCGCCCCGATGTGCTGCATTGCCACGACCACCACACCGGCCTCATTCCCTTCATGGTGAAACACTGCCCGGAGTACAAGTCCCTGAGCCGCATTCCCACCGTATTTACCATCCACAATGGCATGTATCACGGCGCCTTCAGTTGGGAAAAATTCTTCCTGCTGCCTTTTTTCGACGTGGAGGCGCGCGGTTTGCTCGACTGGGGCGATACCATCAACCCGCTGGCGGCAGGTGTAAAATGCGCCTGGCGGGTCACTACCGTATCCAATAGCTACCTTGAGGAATTGCGCTACCAGTCCAACGGTATGGAATCCCTCTTCTGGCACGAGCAACACAAGTGTGTGGGTATCCTCAACGGCATTGACGCCCAGGTCTGGAACCCCCGCCACGACCCCTACATTGCCGCCCAATTGCAAGACGAAGACATCGATGCGTTCAAAGGCGAAAACAAACAGGCGCTTCGCCGTTCCTTCAACTTTGATACGAGCCCACCCCTTATCAGTTTCATCGGGCGTTTGGTGATGGAAAAAGGCGCCGACCTCATACCCGATCTCATCCGCAAAGCCATTTACAGCGGGATGCGGGCCAATTTCATCATCCTCGGCACCGGCGAAGGCCGGCTTGAGCGCGATTTCGAGCGGCTGCGCGACGAGTTTCGCGGCAGGGTGGACGCCCGGTTGGAATACAACGAAGCCCTTGCGCATCAGATGTACGCCGGTTCCGATTTCATACTCATGCCCTCGCGCGTGGAGCCTTGCGGCCTGAACCAAATGTACGCTATGCGATACGGCACCCTGCCCATAGTGCGCAAAGTGGGCGGCCTCAAGGATTCCGTACCTGATATCGGGGAACCAAACGGCCTGGGGCGGGGCATACAGTTTACTCACTTCGATGTGGACGACGCCTTCTGGGCGCTGTACCGGGCGCTGGAGTTTTGTTTCGAGCGCTTGGACAGCTTCAAAAAAGTGCGCTATCGCAACATGCAGATCGATTTCTCCTGGGAACGGGCGGCAAAGCGCTACATTGACATATATCAGCAGTTGATGTGAGTTTTTGGAATGCGGTTGCCGGCATCCGGACTGACCAGATGCCGCCTCCGACAAGCTCGAGGCATATACCGTAAAAAAATTATGCAATGATAAAGATCATCAGTCTCATTCTCGGCGGCGGAGCAGGAAGCCGCCTGCATCCCCTCACCAGCCAGCGCTCCAAGCCCGCCGTGCCCATAGGCGGTAAATACCGGCTTATTGACATTCCCATTTCCAACTGCCTCAATTCCGGCGTGCGGCGCATGTTCGTGGTCACGCAGTTCAATTCGGCGTCCCTCAACCAGCACATCAAGAATACATACAACTTCGACGTGTTCAGCCGGGGCTTTGTAGATATTTTGGCCGCTGAGCAGACGCCTACCAGCAACGAATGGTTCCAGGGTACCGCCGACGCCGTTCGGCAGAGCATGCATCATTTGGTCAACCACGATTTCGATTACGTGCTCATCCTCTCCGGCGATCAGCTCTACCAGATGGACCTGGAGCAATTTGCCAAATATCACGTGGAGAAAAACGCCGATCTTACCATAGCCACCATACCCGTTGTGGAGCGCGATGCGCCCGGTTTCGGCATCATGAAAGTAAATGCAGAGGGCACCATTGACAGCTTTATCGAAAAGCCCCAAAAAGATGTATTGTCCGAGTGGCAATCCGTAGTGCCCGACGATTACCGGGAGGCAGGCAAGCTCTACTTGGCTTCCATGGGAATTTATATTTTCAGCAAGGACGTGCTGAAAAGGCTTTTTGAAGAGAAACCTGATGCAAAGGACTTCGGCAAGGAGATCATTCCCCATGCCATTACAAGCGGGTACAATGTAGCCAGCTTTTCCTTCAATGGCTATTGGACCGACATAGGCACTATCCGGTCATTTTTTGAAGCCAATATCGCTTTGGCCGATTCGATCCCCGAATTCAATCTTTTCGACAACAAGCGCGTGGTTTACACGCGCCCGCGTTTACTTCCGCCCAGCAAAATATTCGGCACGTGTTTCAACCAGGCAGTGCTGGCGGAAGGCTCCATCATTCACGCCAAAAAGATAGAGCGTTCCATCATCGGCATTCGTTCCCGCATCGGCGAAAACACTGAAATTACCAAATCGGTGATCATGGGCAACGACTATTTTGAGACTTTGGAGGAAATGATCCGCGAGGAGATTCCGATGGGTATCGGCAGAAACTGTTTCATCGAAAATGCCATTATCGACAAAAATGCGCACATTGGCAAGGACGTATCTATCCGGGGCAGTATCACGCTCAAGGATACCGAAACGGACACCTACTGCGTGCGCGACGGCATTGTGGTAGTAAAAAAAGGCGCCACTATTCCCGACGGCACCCGGATCGGGCTGGGCGCCTAAAGTGTTGAATCGTGCTGCACACCTTCGCTATACACGACGGGAAGCTCGCCGGTTCCATGCCGCCCCAAACACATCAACAGGCGTGGGTGTACGAGGTGTTTCGCATGATGAGGGGCGTCCCATTGTTTGCGGAAGCGCATATGGAGCGGCTGCGGCGCTCTGCCCAATTGGCAGGAAGAACAGGGCCGGTGCCATTAGAGGAGATGATCAGGGGCTTGAAAGCACTCGCCGATGCCAACGGCGTATATGATGGCAATATAAAACTTCTGATGAGTTGGGCAGACCCCCGGGGGCCTGCGGAATGGGCGGCATGTTTTATTCCGCATAAGTACCCCACCCGGGAGGATTATGCCGGGGGCGTATCGCTTGCACTTATGGAAGCAGAGCGTTTCAATCCCAACGCCAAAGTGGTAAACACCCCGCTCCGGGAGCGTGCCGACCATACGATACAGGCAAAAGGCGTTTATGAAGTATTGATGATCGACCGCGAAGGCTTCATCGCGGAAGGCAGCAGGTCCAATTGTTTTTTTGTCCGTTCCGGGCGCCTCGCCACACCGCCCGTTCAGCAAGTGCTGCCTGGTATCACGCGCGCTCACGTGATTGACATTTGCAGGGAACTTGAGCTTACTGTACGGGAACAACCGGCGCACATAACGGAACTAAGTACAATGGATGCCGTTTTTATTACGGGCACTTCGCCGGGTGTGCTCCCGGTTTCCCGCATCGAAGCAAATTCATTTCCCGCCGACCATCCGCTGGTATCTGCTATCGGCGCAGCCTATGAGCAGAGGGTACAGGAATACTTGATCCGGCACGCGCCCTGAGAAAAATCAAGCCGTCAAATGATATTTCTCATTGGCGGCATGGAATATTTGGCGGTTTTTTGACCATTCGGGGGAAACGGATATCCCGCTTCTTTCGCAAATGTTACAGCATGGCAGAACAAGATCCGAACGAAGAAGGGAAGGCTCCTGCAGGACCGAATTGGGGCGGCAATTTTATCTGGATTTACGTCATCATCAGCGTGGTGATGCTGATGCTCTATTTCCGGGGCCAAAAGCCCGTAATGGACCAGATTTCCCTCAACCAGTTCGAATCGGAGATCATGCCTACGCTGGCCGTAGAAAAAATCGTGGTCGTCAACAGGGAACGGGCCTTGGTGTACATCCGGGAGGAAGCCCGGGGCAGAACCCCGTTTGAAAAGATCGAACCCGGCAATAAAGGCCCGCACTACTTCTTCACCATCGGTTCGGTAGATGTTTTGGAAAACGACCTGAAAGCTGCCGCTGAACAGCTTAAAATTTCCCGGTTGGACATCGAGTACAAGACGGAAACCAACTGGTTGGAAGGCATCCTTTCCTGGACGCTTCCCTTTCTCATCCTGATCGTTCTGTGGATTTTCATCATGCGCCGGGCAAGCGGTATGGGATCGGGCGGCGGCGGATTCAACCCGTTCGACTTCGGCAAGTCGCGCGCTACGGTCATGGAAGGCCCCAACAGGGTGAAAGTCACTTTTGACGATGTGGCAGGCATTGAGGAGGCTAAAGTAGAAATCCGGGAAATCGTGGATTTTTTGAAAAACCCCGAACGCTATACGCGCCTGGGCGCCAAGATTCCCAAGGGCGTCATCCTGGTAGGCCCTCCCGGCACCGGCAAAACCCTGCTGGCCAGAGCAGTGGCGGGAGAGGCGCAGGCCCCGTTTTTCTCCATCTCCGGCTCTGAATTCGTAGAAATGTTTGTGGGCGTGGGAGCGTCCCGCGTGCGCGATCTCTTCAAGCGAGCCAAGGAAAAAGCGCCCAGCATCATCTTTATCGACGAAATAGACGCTATAGGCCGTACCCGGGGTGGGGCCGTGTCGATGCGCACCAACGACGAACGGGAGAGCACCCTCAATCAGTTGCTCACCGAAATGGATGGGTTTGACGCCAATTCCGGCGTGATCGTCATGGCGGCCACCAACCGCGCCGATGTGCTCGACCGCGCCCTGCTGCGCCCGGGTCGCTTCGACCGGCAGATTTACTTAGAGCTTCCCAACCAGGCTGAGCGAAAGGCTATCTTCCAGGTGCACATCCGTCCTTTGCTGCTTTCGAATGATGTGAACGTAGATACGCTTGCCGCCCAAACGCCCGGGTTTTCCGGCGCCGACATTGCCAACATCTGCAACGAGGCTGCGCTCATCGCCGCCCGAAAGGAAAAGGCCTTCGTTGAAATGGACGATTTTTACAGTGCAATGGACCGCATCGTGGCCGGTTTGGAGAACAAAAGCAGGATTATTTCAGATCGGGAGAAAAGGGTTATTGCCGTACACGAAGCCGGCCACGCCACGGCAAGCTGGTTCCTGACCCATGCAGACTCCTTGCTCAAGGTGTCTATAGTGCCGCGCGGCAAAGCGCTCGGCGCCGCGTGGTACTTGCCCGAAGAACACACCATCTACACCAAAAAACAGTTTCTCGACCGGCTTTGTGCTACCTTGGGCGGGCGGGCTGCCGAAGACATCTTCTTCGACGAAGTTTCTTCCGGCGCACTCGACGACCTGGAAAAAGTAACCAAACTGGCCTATACCATGGTGGCCTACTACGGCCTCAACGAAAAATTAGGCAATATCAGCTTTTACGACAGCACCGGACAATACGAACAATCGCTCCAAAAACCCTATAGCGAAAATACCGCCCAGATCATTGACGAGCAAGTGCGGCAGCTGATTCAGGAAGCTTATGAACGAACGAAATTGCTGCTTTCAAAACATCGCAATACACTCCAAACGCTGGCCGACCTGCTCATAGAAAAAGAAGTGGCGCACAGAGAGGACCTGGAGCGGATTTTTGGTCCGAGGGGCTGATCGTTTTTTTCGCCAAAGCCCGCCGAAGCCGGGTGAAGTCGGGTTGACCACAAGTCGAACAGAAAAAATACACGCATGCAACCGATACAAAAAATCCTTTTTCCGACCGATTTCTCCGATACGGCGCAAAATGCCTTCCGCTATTGCTTGCGCCTGGCCGACCTGTGGCAAGTGCCAGTAGAATTGCTGCACGTGGTATTTCCCGAGTACGATGCGCTCGATCTACCGGTGATGGCCACCAAGGCCACACAGGAAAAAGTGGAAACAGCCCGTTCGGTATTGCAAACCTTTGTAGATCACGCCTTACTCCAGGTACAGGCAGGTTATACCTTTCAGCACACTCCCGTTATTCGTTCCGGCGTAGAGGTGGGCAGCCCTTCTGCCGTCATTGCTCAGGTGGCTCGCCGGGACGGCGCCGGGATGATAGTGATGGGTACCAAAGGAGAACACAATGTATTGGAGCACCTTTTCGGCAGCGTGACCACCGGGGTGATTGAAAAAGCCCATTGCCACGTGTGGGTTGTACCGGAAAAGGCCGAGTTCGGCTCCATTGACATTGTGGTGTACGCCACCGATCTCACCGAGGCCGATCCTTACCACATCTGGAAAGTAGGGCAATGGCTCGAACCTTTCGGCGCCGTTTTGCACTGCGTGCATATCCGAACCGGTGCCGATGCCGGGCACGACCTGAAAATCAACGACCTTGAAGCCTTCTTTGAAAGTCATGCGCCTGCGCTTCAAATCCGTTTCCACGAGCACCTGGGCAAGTCGGTTACCGATGCGCTTGACGAATTTGCCGAAGAATTCGATGCCGATCTCTTAGTTATGTATGTGCGGGGCCACAGCTTGCCGGAGCGGTTCATCCGTCCCAACCGGACCAAGCAGATGGCCTTGCATACGACCGTCCCCCTACTGTTGCTCAAACCGTAATGAACCAAGGAACTCCGTTCCGCGCCCGTATCCTCTAAAACCGAATTGCCATGGGCGAACACAAGGTAAAACGCGTCAATACATTTGAGGAAAAAGCGAGATTCATGCAGCATCTCATCAATGATGTCTCCGCGTTGGAACAAATGCAACAGGAAAACTGCTTCGAGCGCGGTATCCAGCGAATAGGTGCTGAGCAGGAGCTCGCCATCCTCAACTCCGACTGCGACCCTTCTTTCCTCGGACCGGAAATACTCCAGGGCATCAGCGATCCTCGTTTCACCACGGAGATCGGCCGCTTTAATTTGGAGATCAATCTCGATCCGGTAGCCCTTGCCCCGGATTGCCTGGCATCCATGGAAAAACAATTGCGGGAGCTATTGTCCGATGCCGGAGACTACGCAAACGGTCACGACAGCCGCATCCTCCTTTGCGGTATCTTGCCGACCCTGACTTATCAACACCTCCTCAGTGATGCCATGACGCCCAACCCGCGCTACTACGGCCTCAGCCGGATGATGCATTCCATGCGAGGCCGCGACTTTGAAGTCTTCCTCGTTGGAGTGGACGATATGATCGCCTCCTTGGACAACCTCGTTTTTGAATCCTGCAATACCAGCTTTCAACTGCATCTCCAGATAGAGCCCGAAGATTTCGTAGAGCAATACAACTGGGCGCAGATGATCTCAGGGCCGGTACTGGCCGCAAGCGCCAATTCTCCCCTTCTCTTCGGGCGGGAGTTGTGGATGGAAACCCGCATCGCGCTTTTCCAGCAAGCGGTCGATACCCGCACCTCCGCCAACCAGTTGCGCAACAAACAGCCGCGCGTTTTCTTCGGCAGCCGTTGGCTCCAGCATTCTGTCACGGAACTCTTTAAAGACAATATCGCCCGGTTCCCGGTACTTTTGATCCGTGAAATTGACGACGACAGCCTTTCTGAACTCCAGGCAGGCAAGGCGCCCTCTCTTTGCGCGCTGCGCATGCACAATGGCACCGTGTACAACTGGAACAGGCCTTGTTACGGCATTATGGACGGCAAGCCCCACCTGCGTATCGAGTGCAGGTACCTGCCTTCCGGCCCCACCGTTTTGGACGAGATGGCCAACTTCGCTTTCTGGCTGGGGCTTATGCGCGGTATGCCTGCCCGGTACAGGGGATTTCACAAGTATGTTTCTTTCCGATCGGCCAAAGACAATTTCTTCCGCGCCGCCAGGATCGGGATCAACGCCATGATGGACTGGTTCGGCAAAGCAGTGGATACCGAGCAATTAGTATGCAAAGAGCTCCTGCCTATCGCACGCGAAGGGCTGCGCCGGACGGGCATTTCCCAGCAAGATACCGAGCATTACCTCGGCGTCATCGAACAACGCATGGAACGGCGCCAAACCGGCGCCCGCTGGCAGGTGCGCAACTACCGCAAACTGCACGACACTTTCGGCTCGGCTATCGCTCTGACTGAATTGACCAAACTCATGTACGAACACCAGAAAGAGGGGGCGCCGGTACATGAGTGGTCGGACCTGCAAATCAGGCAGACCTATATCTTTGAGTGCGAAACCTGCCCGGTGAGTAAAATGATGATCACGGATGTCTATACGGTGCAAGAGGATGAGCCGCTGTGCCTGGTCAAATCCGTAATGGAGTGGAAAAAAATCCGGCATTTGCCTGTGGAGAATCTCAAGGGCGAGCTGGTAGGCCTGGTCACTGCCACCAATTTGCGGGAATTTGAAAAAATGGGCTTAGGCTGGGAACAATTGCCCATTAAAGATTTTATGGTGCGCAACTTAGTGACCGTCACCGAGGATGCCCCCCTGCAGGAAATGTCGGCAGTAATGAAAGCACATGGCGTAGGCAGCGTCCTCATTGTGCATGGCGAGAAGCTGGTCGGTATCCTTACAGAAACGGACATAAAAATATTGGAACAAATGTGGGCGAACGACAAACGAAATGCACCGGGGTAAGGGTTTATATCAGAAATGAACCTCATTTTGACCGATAATTCAAGCAAAAGGAAATACCAACAAAATGAAGCTACAATATAATCCGGTTTTTTTAGCCCATGACACAGGAATGCACCCCGAAAACATGCGGCGTTTGCAGATGTTTGAAGGATTGCCCGAAGCCCCGCTCATTGACGGCTCTGAATACCTGGAATTAGTGCACACTCCGCGCTATATTGAAAAAGTGAAAGACGCCTGCAGGTTGAGCGCGCACCTGGATGCCGACACCGTCACTTCGCCCGGCAGTTTCGGGGCCGCGGTGTATGCGGTGGGCGCCACCATTTCCGCCGCTGAAACCGGTGATTTTGCGCTGGTTCGCCCCCCAGGGCACCATGCTTATCCCAATATGGCAAGCGGTTTCTGCCTGTTCAACAACGTAGCTATTGCCGCTGCCAAACTGCGTGCGGAGGGCAAGCGCGTGCTCATTTTCGATTTTGACGGCCATCTCGGCGATGGCACATCGGAGATTTTTTACGAAGACGACCAGGTCATGTACTGGTCTATTCACCAATATCCCGCGTTTCCGGGGCATGGGTTTGTGGAAGAGATCGGCGAAGGCAAAGGCAAAGGCTTTACCGTCAATGTTCCTCTGCCGCCAGGCTCTGCCGACGATATATTCTTAGACGCCATCAACCGTTTTCTGCCGGTGGCGGAATTGTTCAAACCCGATGCCGTAGCGGTATCCGCCGGGTTTGACGCGCACCAGTATGACCTGCTGCTGCAATTGAACGTCTCTGCCACCGGTTTTTACAAAGTGGGACAGATACTGGCAGCCAACTTTCCCAAGTTGTTCGCTACCCTGGAGGGGGGCTACAACCTTGAATGGCTCCGCAACAGCGTGTACAACTTTATGGCGGGCATCAACGGGCAGCCCATTGTGTACCCTGAACAGGAGACCTCTTCCAACCTGCGCGTATGGGAGGAGTACGAAATCAGGGCCAACATGGCCATGTCGCATTTATCCAAGTTCTGGCAGTTTTGATGCGAACGGCCGTTCGGTCAACCCTGTTTAATTCACGCGCATTTGTTGTGCAGTATCAAAAAAAAGCTTATTGTTGCATTCACACTAAGAATAGGTGTGGTTTCACAAAAAAATTTCCACATGGTAAGGCAATTGGATAGCATTTTCAAACCGAACGTGATCGCCTGTATCGGCGCATCCGACAAGGAAGAGTCCGTAGGATACGCCGTAATGCACAATCTGCTCGTCGGCGGGTTCAAGGGAAAGGTTTACCCGGTCAATCCCAAGCACAAGACCATCCAGGGCGTCACATCTTATAAGAGCGTAAAAAAACTGCCCAAAAAGGCCGACCTGGCCGTCATAGTCACTCCTGCACATACCGTGCCTGCTATTGTAGAAGAGTGCGGCGAAGCGGGTGTGGGCGGTTTGTTGATTATTTCGGCAGGTTTTAAAGAAGCCGGGGAAGAAGGCCAGCGGATGCTCGACCAGATCACGACCACGAGCCACAAATACGGCATGCGAATCATTGGCCCGAACTGCCTGGGGTTCATCAACCCGAACCTGGGCATCAACGCCAGCTTTGCCACCAAAATGGCCAACAAAGGCAATATTGCATTTATCTCTCAGAGCGGCGCGTTGTGTACTTCCATTCTCGATTGGTCTTTGGATCAGAGCGTGGGGTTCAGCCACTTCGTTTCCATAGGCTCCATGGTTGACGTAGGCTTCGCCGAACTGATAGACTACTTTGGGATGGATAACACTACCTCCTCCATCCTGATCTATATGGAAACGCTCAAAGATGCGCGAAAATTTATGAGCGCCGCCCGCGCTTTTGCCCGCTCCAAACCCATCATTATCCTCAAAGCAGGCAAGAGTGCCGAAGGGGGCAAGGCCACCTTATCGCACACAGGCTCTTTAGCAGGCAACGATGCCGTATTTGATGCGGCATTCCAGCGCGCCGGTATCATCCGCGTGGAAACCATTGAGGAACTGTTCGATGCTGCCCAGGCTCTGGCCATGCAGCCGCGCCCGCAGGGCAACCGGCTGGCCATAGTGACCAATGCCGGCGGCCCCGGCGTATTGGCTACGGACTATCTGACCACCCGGGGCGGCAAGCTGTCCAACATCTCTGACAAGACCATGAAGAAACTCGACGAGTTCCTTCCGCCCAGTTGGAGCCGCAACAACCCGGTGGACGTACTCGGCGATGCCAGTGCAGAAACCTACCGGAAAACAATGGAGATATGCCTGGCGGATGAAAATGTGGACGGGGTGCTGGCTATTTTTACCACCCAGGCTATCACCAGCCCTACAGAGGCTGCCCAGGAAGTCATAAAAGCGGCCCAAAACACCCGGAAGCCGGTATTGGCCGTATGGATGGGCGAGGCCGATGTGGCTGAAGGCCGCGATGTGCTGGAAGCCGGCAAAATACCCAATTACCGCTACCCGGAAAGCGCCGTGGACGTGTTCCTTACCATGTGGCAATACTCGCGCAACCTGGAGTTGCTCTACGAAACCCCGGTGGAAACCCCGCAAGAGTTTACCCCCCGCAAGGATTCTGCCTGGCGCATCATCCGGAGGGCATTGTCGGAAGGCCGCAAAAACCTCACCGAAAACGAGAGCAAAGAATTGCTGTCCTGCTATGCCATTCCCACCGGCGCCCATAAACTCGCTACCACTGTGGAAGAAGCTGCCGAGTTCGCCGCCGAGATCGGATTTCCGGTAGCCATGAAGATCGTTTCTCCCGATGCCCTGCACAAAACCGATGTGGGAGGGGTGAAACTCCATATCGCCGATCGCGATGCGGCCAAAGCAGCATACCAAGCCATTGTAGATTCGGTGCTCAAGCATGTACCCAAGGCCAACATCCACGGGGTGCTGATAGAGGCCATGGTGAAAAAGCCTTTCGAGTTGCTCATCGGCGCTAAAAAAGACCCCATTTTCGGGCCTGCGATAGCATTCGGCAGCGGAGGCGTAGCAGTTGAGATTCTTCGCGATACCCAGCTCGGCCTGCCCCCCCTCAACATGCGCCTGGCGCGCCGCGTCATAGAAAACACCCGGATATACCCCTTGCTCAAAGGCTATCGCAATATGCCGGGCGTTAACCTGGAAGACCTGGCCTTTGTTCTCACCAAGTTTTCTCACCTGTTGACGGACTTTCCCGAAATTCACGAAATAGATATCAACCCTTATGCGGTTGACCATAAATCCGGCATTGCGCTTGACGCCCGCATCATCTTGGACGAATACCGGCCCCGGCGCAAAGGCCACCCGCATGATCATATCGTCATTTCGCCTTACCCCGGCAAATACACCAAGGTGATCAAACTGAAAAACGGTGCAGAGGCTATTTTGCGGCCCATCCGGCCGGAAGACGAGCCGATGGAAACCCGCATGATTGAAAAACTATCGAGCGAAACCTTGTACTTCCGCTTCTTCGGATACGTGCCGCGCGTAAGCCACGACTTTCTCACCCGCTTTACTCATATCGACTATGACCGCGAAATGGCCATCGTAGCCGAAATTGAAAAAGACGGCCAGAAGGAAATGATCGGCGTAGTGCGCATCATCGCAGATGCATGGGGCGAGGCGGCCGAATATGCCATCGTGGTAGCCGACGAGTGGCAAGGCCTCGAGCTTGGCGGCAACATGATGGACTACATCCTCGAAATAGCCCGCGATAAAGGCATCTCAAAAATTTACGCATCCATGCTGGCAACCAACAAGCGCATGATCCACATGTTTGAGAAACGGGGGTTCAAGATCACTAAAGAAGATTACGAAACGTACCACGCTGAATTAGACCTGGAAAATGCCATTCCCTTCGCTGCGGAGTTGCCGTTCCAGCCGGTGTGATGTCGTCGAGAAGAGGAGCATGGTTTATCGCTTTGACTGAAAAAAAACTCTGATCTTATCTGCGCAAGCTTCTTCCAGAATGCCGAACTCAACTGTGGTTTTTGGGTGTAGCAGCGCTTTGCCGAAGCGCATGAACCCTCGCTTGTCGTCGGCTGCGCCATATACCAAGCGGCCGATCTGCGACCAGAAAAGGGCGCCGGCGCACATCACGCAAGGCTCCAGGGTGACGTAGAGCGTACATTCGGGCAGATACTTCGCGCCGAGGTTGTTGGCGGCAGCCGTCAGGGCGATCATTTCTGCATGGGCGGTCACGTCGTGCAGTTGTTCGGTTTGGTTGTGACCGCGCGCAACGATCTTGTTGCCGCAAACCACCACGGCGCCTACGGGTATTTCGCCTTTGAGCAGGGCCTGATCAGCCTCTTTGAGCGCCTGCTGCATGAAGAATTCGTCGCTGTAAACCGTTAGCATAATATTCAAAAATTGCTCAAAGATACGGGTATCGATTTTCCCCGACTGCAAAATACTCGGTACTTTTGCACCTGCGGTCAGGGAGAAGACGCGCAAATTTGAAAAAATCAACTCGCCATGAAAATCATTTGCATAGGTCGCAACTACGTGGAACACGCCAAGGAACTCAACAACCCCGTGCCGGAACGCCCGGTGGTATTCATGAAGCCGCCCTCGGCGCTATTGGTCAACGACAAGCCTTTTTACTATCCCGACTTCACGAAGGACCTCCACTACGAAGCCGAAGTAGTGCTCAAGGTGTGCAAAAATGGTCGCCATGTGCAACCCGAATTTGCCGAAGGATACTACGATCAGATCGCTTTCGGCATTGACTTTACCGCCCGCGACCTGCAGGACGAATGCAAGAAAAAGGGGCATCCCTGGGAAATTGCCAAAGGGTTTGACGGTTCGGCCGTCATCAGTTCCTTTTATCCTTTGGACGAGACGCACCGGCAAAACGGGGTGGAGTTCAAATTGCGCAAAAACGGCGAGGTGGTGCAGCACGGCAATACCTCGGACATGCTCTTTTCCTTCAACGACATCGTCGTGTATGTGTCCCAATTTTTCAAACTGCAAGTGGGAGATTTGATCTATACCGGTACGCCCGCCGGCGTTGGTCCTGTGCAAATAGGAGATAAACTCGAGGGGTTCCTGTTGCTGCACGACCGCTTTGAGCATGTGCTGACTTGCGATATACGCTAACCGGCGCCGGGATGCTCCCTGCATGCCTACACAAATTTCAACACATCTCTTCCCAGATCCTTCATTTGTGCAATGACCTCCTTGGGGTTCTCCGCGCCGAATACACTGCTGCCCGCCACGAGTACATCGGCGCCGGCTTGAAGTATCTTTTCGGCATTTTGCAGGCCCACTCCGCCATCAACCTCGATGAGGGGAGACAGGTTGCGCACGGCGGCCATTTCCCTGAGGCGCATGATCTTGGGGATGCTCTGATAGATGAATTTCTGGCCGCCATATCCCGGGTTAACTGACATCAGGCATACCAGGTCGATGTCTTCGAGTACATCCTCCAGCAAGCCGACGGAGGTATGAGGATTGACGGCTACGCCGGCTTTGGCGCCGGTGGCTTTGATCTGCTGAATGACCCGGTGCAGGTGGTTGCAGGCTTCGTAATGCACGGTGATGACGTCGGCGCCGGCTTCGCGGAATTGCTCTATGTAGCGTTCCGGTTCCACGATCATGAGGTGGACGTCCAACGGCTTGGAAGACATGCGGCGAATGGCCTGTACAATGAACATGCCGAAGGTGATATTCGGCACGAAGCGGCCGTCCATGACGTCGAGGTGAAGCCAGTCGGCCCGGCTTTCTTCCACCATAGCCAATTCCCGGTCCAGGCGGGTAAAATCGGCGGCCAGCAATGAGGGAGCTACGAGATGATTACGCATGGTGCAAAAATAAAAAAACCGGCTGATTTTTATCAGCCGGTCGAAAAGAGCTTTGAGAGGCTATCTACATACCAAATGCGAACCGACCTTTGTCGGCTCTTAGTCTTTCACGAGATTATAATTTGTTATTCGCGGATTATAATGCTAGTAGTAAGTCGTCGTCGTCTTATTTCGTTTTGACAATGCAAAGATGGGGCGAACTTGCCCCTGAAGTAAGTACAATTTCATTTTCTACTGGACAAGCTACCGCAAATTCAATTTTGATTAAATGGCTGATTTTCAGATAAATAAAATTTGTTTAATCTGTGTGTTTTGTATTGTTCGTGGTGTTTTAAGAAATCTTTAGGCCGTGCTGGAAATTAAAAAAACCCAAAATGCCGTTCTTCAAAGAAAAAAACATGCAGCTACCAGCCAATTTTTCAACCCTCTTCTTCCTGCTTTGGGCTGT
This sequence comes from uncultured Saprospiraceae bacterium, assembly GCA_964577215.1. Taxonomy (GTDB): domain Bacteria; phylum Bacteroidota; class Bacteroidia; order Chitinophagales; family Saprospiraceae; genus UBA2329. The sequence continues at coordinate 2,393 of CAZNYK010000072.1, read as the reverse complement.
TTGGAACCCCTGCATGCTCCCGGCACAGTGGGCCGAACAGGGAGACGCCTCCTATTATGCCGATAAATTTCACGGGCGCCCCACCGCAAGCGGGGAGAAATACAACAAACACCATCTCACCGCCGCTCATCGCACGCTTCCTATGGGGTCTGTGGTACGGGTAGTGCGCTTGGACAACGATCTTTCCGTAGATGTGCGCATCAACGACTGCGGACCTCACAAGCCGAGCCGCATCATTGATCTTTCCAAAGCCGCCGCCAAAAAGATAGGCTTGCTGCACGACGGGATTACCCGGGTACGGATCGAACTCATTACCCCGGGCACTGGGCACTGCGCATGCGATCGCAACAAAAAGTGGGATGCTTCCGAATGGACGACTTCCGGAAAGGTCCCCGTAGAAAGCACCGGGAATGGAGGAACTGAACACGAAGTTGGGACTCCCGTGCCCGGGTCGCCCCCCGGCAACGCCGCTCCGGAACCTGCTTCGCCTTCAAAAGAAATTCCCAATGCCGGGACAGCGCAGGGATTGGCGCTCCAGATCGGGGCGTTCGGGAACAGGGCAAACGCTGACAAGCTCATTCAAAGCGTTAAAAATCAAAACTTTAATAATGTTTTTTCCAAAGAGTTTGCCCGGGACAACGGAATGCTCTACCGCGTTTACCTGGGGATATTTGACTCCAGGGAAGAGGCTGTCAAAGCTCAAAATGACTTGAAACAAATAATGGGAATTGACGGGCTGGTGGTAGAATTGAAGCCCTGAATCTTTTTTCGTGCTCATATTGTTGCAGGTTTAGTCAAATGGTTATACATTCGTCAAAAAGTTAAACTATGTGGAACAAAAAGCATCTTCTTATTGCCGCAATTATCCTGCTCGGCGCCTCTGCCTTGCAAGCACAATGGTCCGAAACAGGTATGGCTGCTCATTATGCCGACAAGCTGCACGGCAAGCGGACTGCCAGCGGTGAGCTCTACGACAAGCTTGCTCTGACGGCGGCACACCATAACCTTCCCATCGGCTCGCGCATCCGCGTCACGCGCTTGGACACCCAGCAGTCTGTTGAAGTGCGGGTGAACGACTGCTGCGTTCCTTTCAAAGGCCGCATCGTTGATCTCTCCCGTGCTGCCGCCGAGCGGATTGACCTCATCAAAGCCGGTACGGCACGGGTCCGCGTCGAACTGGTTTCTCTTGGAGACGGGAAGAATTGCGGAGGCGGTACTGCCACCCCGGTAGCTTATGAGGCAACGGGTGCAGTAACGGCCAAGGGGGTAGCAGTTACTCAAGGCCCTGTGGCGCCGGGTACTTACCGGGCCGAAGCGTTTAACCCCATTCGCAAGGGCTTTGGCGTACAGGTCGGCGCTTTCAGCAGCAAACTCAATGCCGACGCCAAAGTGGAGGAACTGAAACAAAAAGGGTTCAAAGACCTCCTCGTCACCTTCGCCGGCGCCGATACCAAAGTGCCTTACAAAGTCCTTATCGGGCCTTTCGACAACCGGGAATCCGCCGCAGCCTATAACAAAAGCCTGGGGTCCAGGTACAAGATGAAAGGCATGATCGTGGATTTGAAGGAATAAATGCCTGCAGGCTCTTAATTTCTTGCGATCATTCCTGGTCGGGGAGAGGAAGTTTGTGCAATAGAATGCCGGCCTTTTCCGCCCATTCGGGGTCTTTACCTGCCTGCAATTCCTTCAACAGGGCTGCGCATTCGCTATGGTCGTTGAGGCGCAAATGCGTCAGCGCCAAATACCAGGTAGCCGGTGCATATTGTTCGGGGTTGTTGAAACGCGCGCTTTCAAGCCATACCAAGGCTTGCTCCGTTTGCCCGGCCTCCAGGGCAGCGATCCCGGCATATAGTGCCGCATCAAAATCGCCGGGGTTTTCCGACAGGTAGGCTCTGAAATGCGGCAACCCGGCCTCAAATTCCCCTGCTTCGTACAACTCCATGGCGAGTTTGAGTTCTCCTGGCGCAAAGCCCGGCCTGTTCCCGCGCAGAGCGGGATATTCGCTTTCTGCGGGTTGAAAAACAGCAGCAAACAGGCGCTCGTCGCGGGTGTGATCCCGGTAAAGCCAACCCGAGACTCCCAGGATGATCAATACGGCCACAGCAGCGGCCCAATTGAAAAGCGAGTTTCGCCGGCGCGGTACTTCTTCCGTGCGTTCCGCCACCCGGTAGCGCAGTTCTTCTATCTCGCCGTTCGCCCGGATTCTGCCGGCATGGCCGGCGGCAGCGTATGCTTCCACCGCAGCGGAGCATAGCGGGCAGTCGGTCAAATGATTCTCCACCCGGAAACGGAGCGCGTCGTCTGCTTCGCCATCTAAATAACGCTGAATTTCTCCCGCATCCAGGCAGGAGGATCGGTCAAGCCAATGACTCATGTTTTTCGGTTTATACCCG
>CAZNYK010000071.1:10507-19123 GCA_964577215.1 uncultured Saprospiraceae bacterium | reverse complement strand
ACGCTAACAGTGACGGACAACAACGGGATATCGAGCACTTGTACTGCGACGGTGACGGTGCAGGACACAATTTCACCCTCTATAGTATGTCCACAGTCACAGACACTGACCTTATTGCCGGGCGAATGCACATACGTCATAGATGGTGTTGAATTCGACCCGGTCGCCATGGGAGATAATTGTCAGGTTGCGGAAGTTGCATATACATTGAGTGGAGCCAACGTGGGATCAGGTTTGAATACATTAAGTGGCATCGAGTTTGCACCCGGCACAACCCTCATTACCTGGACGGCAACTGATGTGCAAGGAAACCAGTTTTCATGCAATTTTTCGGTCGCTATTAACCTGGCTGCCCCGGTAGTGAATTGTTCAGATATTACAGTTCCTTTTAACGGAGAAGGTAGTATTGAACTGGATAATACTGCACTTGTCGATGTAGAAAACAGTTGTGGTCTGGTGACTACAGTTAGTATTTCTCCGAGTGCAATTTCTTGTACACAAGTTGGTACGGTCGTGCCCGTTGCGGTATCTGTGATGTCCGGCAGTGGCAGTGTGTCCTCTTGCCAAAGTAATGTTACTGTAGCCGGGCTGCCTTGTGGTTGGAGCAGCGATTCCGGATCAGCGGGATGTAATAGCTCGTTTAATTACAGCGTGACCAACGGGTTATGGACTGCAACCGCTGAAAATTGTTACATTGCAGGTGGCATTTCTTATGATGCCTTAGCTTTTGCAAAACGAACCCAGTGTGGCAATGGGAGTCTTACCGTGAAAGTGAACAGCATTGCCGGTTCCGGATGGGCAGGTATTGCCATGAGGGAAGATAATAGCGCTGGTACCAGGTATATCCAATTGACGACCAACCTGGCACTGAACCAATCCCGTCGCGAGGTGCGGCAGAACACCGGTGGGCTGGTCAGTACTACGAATTTCGGGGCGCAGGGTCAATTTTGGCTTCGCATAGTGCGTCAGGGGAATAAGTACACCGCATTCACATCTTCCAATGGCACACAGTGGGCGCAACGCGGCAACGTCAATATCAACATGGGAAATTGTGTAGAGATGGGCTTGGTAGTAACCAACAGTACTGCGCCGGGCACGGTAACAGCCACTTTCAGCGATATCAGCACAATGGGGAGCAATACACTGCTGATGGCGCCCATAGTACAGGCCACAGCGCAGGAATCGATTGATAATGTGTTGGATTTCAGTGTCTTTCCGAATCCTACTTCCGGCTTGTTGAATGTGGATTTGACCTCTTTTGAGGGAAGGACCCTGCGCATTGAAGTACACAATCATTTGGGGCAATTGCTTCAATTGACTGAAATTGAAAAAGTAGAGCGGCCAATAGAGCCATTGGACTTTTCCAAATATCAAAACGGCATGTACCTGGTAAGGGTAAAAACACCGGGTGCGCCTGACATCAGCAAACGCGTCATGTTGAACCGGGCCCAAGGCCAATAGGGAACTGCCGACTGAAGGTAAAGTTGAAAACAATAAGGAGCCATCCCGGAATTTGGTGAGTTCATCAGGACTTGGGATGGCTCTGCTTTTATCCTAAATCAGCCCGCGCAACTCCTCCGGCGTATTGACGTTAGTCAATGCTTTTGTATCCGGTGCGGTGAGCAGATGCACGCGGGAGTTGATCAGCACCTTTCGCGGGCAGGAATGTCCTTGTGAAAGAAATTGCAGCAAGGTCGGGTAGGACTTCGGCTCCCAGATAGCGATAAGCGGTTCGGGAAATTCGTTTACCGGGCTGTGGAAGGCCGTTGCGATGCAGGATGGATTTCGGCGGGAAGCGAGAAATTCCAGGGTAGCCGCATCCATTAGCGGCAGGTCGCAGGCAACTACCATCCAGGCCGAATCGGGGTACGCCCTGAAAGCCGAGACGATGGCTCCGAACGGACCGAGGTCGTAAAAAGAATCGGGCAGCGGCTTGTACGCCGGCGGGATACCGCCTGCCTGATCGGGACGGCAGGAGATAAAAACTTCTGTACACAAGGCGGCAAGCAAATCGGCCATGTGCTCGCGTTGCGGCTTGCCGTGGTATTCCATAAGCCCTTTATCGCGGCCCATGCGCTTGCTGAAGCCGCCGGCCAGCACCAAACCCCGCAAGGGCGGAACGGCCGCCTGCAACTGCGCTTCCATCCATGCGGCCACAGCGTCCAAATCATTCAGGGGGAGTACCGGAACATCCCGGCCGGCCAGGTGGTCGAGCAAAAAGGGATAAGGCGCTTTCATGCCTTCTTGCAGCAGAATGAGTTGCACGTCTGTGAGGCGGTCTGATTTCCGCTGCAGCGACTCCTCTTTGGCCGGGTCTATGATGACGATCTGACGCCGCCCCGTGAAATGGTTGCCGTTGATGAGGATGACATCCATCTCGTGAAACCAGTGCCGGAAGCGGAAACTGCCGGGCGCGGCAGCCACGTCCATTCGATGCCGGCCGATCTTGTCGGTGTAAATAATGTGAGGCGGGTTGGCGAAAGCTTCGGGGTTTCGCAAAGCTCCCTCTCCCCCACTGTGGTCCGCATCCAGGTAGGCCAACTTCCACTTGTGCGACAATCGCTCACTCAGCCCATCGGCCAAATGCTGTATGACCCCGCAAGGCGCGCCGGTGACGGCCCACTCATTGCGGCCATAGAATCCCAAATCGGGCTTGACAGTAGTACCGTGCTTTTGATGCGTTTCTTTCGACATCAGGCAAAAGTAACACTTGTTCCGGTTTAATACGCCACTGCAAAAAGCACCCTGCGCTTGCTCGGCGCTCCGGTGAGAATGCACTTGCCGTCCTCTTCTTCGGCATCCAAAGGAATACAGCGAATGGTAGCCTTAGTCAACTCCTTGATTTTCAATTCCGTTTCGGTGGTTCCGTCCCAGTGGGCAGAGAGAAAACCGCCCTTTTCCCCGAGCACTTGTTTGAATTCCTCAAAAGAATCCACGCGGGTGATATGGGAATCGCGGTAGTCGAGAGCGCGGCTGAAGAGATTCTGCTGAATGTCGTCCAATAGTTGGGACACGTAATTCTCTATACCTTCGATGGGCTGGAAGGTTTTCTCCTTGGTATCGCGGCGAGCCACTTCGATCTGTTGCTGCTCCAGGTCGCGCATACCGAGAGCGAGCCGCACCGGTACGCCGCGCATTTCGTGTTCGGCAAATTTGAATCCCGGGCGTTTGCGCATGTCTGTATCGTACTTTACGGTGATGCCTTTGGCTTTGAGCGCCTGCATGATCTTTGCGGCGGCTTCGTCCAGTTCCGGCGCGGGCTTCGGCACCGGAACAATGACTACTTGCAGGGGCGCGATACGAGGCGGTAAAACCAGCCCGTCGTCATCGGAGTGGGTCATGATAAGGCCACCGATCAGTCGGGTGGAAACGCCCCATGAGGTAGCCCATACAAATTCCTCCACGTTGTTCTCGTTGAGGAATTTGACCTCGAATGCCTTGGCGAAGTTTTGCCCCAGGAAGTGGGAGGTGCCTGCCTGGAGGGCTTTCCCGTCCTGCATGAGCGCTTCGATGCAGTAGGTTTCATCGGCGCCGGCAAAACGTTCATTGGGGGTTTTTACTCCTTTAATGACGGGCATGGCCATGTACTCTTCGGCAAATTTGGCGTACACATTCAAGATGAGCAGGGTTTCATCCACGGCTTCCTCTTTGGTTGCGTGGGCCGTGTGGCCTTCCTGCCAGAGGAACTCGGTAGTACGCAAAAATAAGCGGGTGCGCAACTCCCAGCGCACTACGTTGGCCCATTGGTTGATGAGGAGGGGCAAGTCGCGGTAGGAGCTGATCCAGTCCCGGTAGGTATTCCAGATGATGGTCTCTGAGGTTGGGCGCACTATGAGTTCCTCCTCGAGTTTGGCATCCGGATCCACGATCAGGCCTTTCCCGTCGGGGTCATTTTTGAGGCGGTAGTGAGTTACCACGGCGCACTCCTTGGCAAAGCCTTCCACGTGCTCAGCTTCTTTGCTGAGAAAACTTTTGGGAATAAAAAGCGGAAAATACGCATTGACGTGCCCCGTTTCTTTAAACATCCGGTCTAATTGGTCCCGCATGTTTTCCCACAATCCGAACCCGTAGGGCTTGATAACCATACAGCCTCTCACGGCGGAATTTTCGGCCAGATCGGCCTTTTTGACAATGTCAATGTACCATTGAGAGTAATCTTCGCTCCTCGATGTGATTTCTTTCGCCATTATTTTTTATCTTTGGGGCGCGTTAAGCCTGATCCGGTTGGGATCGTTAACAATTTTAACAGCCCGATTTTGAAGGTTTAAAACAGTTTTAACATAAAGACGCGCGCAAAAGTAATAATTTGCGTGTTGTATAGAATAAAGAGCCTTTGGTAATTACTTTTAAAACATCAATTATGAAAATGACCAGGTTTTCCACTTTTCTCAGCCTGCTACTGCTCGCCGCGGTACTGACAACGGCCAATGCCCAGTACGACGACGTGTACTTCGACCCCAACCGGGACGCACCTTACACCTCTTCCAAAGGCAGCCGTTATGCTAAAGCCACTGACAATGCTTCTGCAAGCGCTTACAACTACACCAGCGGCAATGACGACAACTCATACGACTATGGCCGCGATGCGTATAATGCACAGGATGACTATGAGTATGATTTCTATTATACTTCCCGCATCCGCCGCTTCAACCAGCCGTACTACGGGTTCAGCTTCTTCGATCCGATCTACGTAGACATGCACTACTATGATCCCTACATCAACCCGGCGGCCACCGTGTTGATCTATGACAACTTCTACTCCTACAGCGCCTTCAACTCCTGGCGCCGCTGGAACCGCTGGAACCGCTTCAACTCTTTTGCCTCCTGGGGATGGACGCCTTATACGCCCTTCTACAGCAACTGGGGCTGGAACCGCATCAACAACGTGGGCTGGAACTCCTGGAATTCCTGGGACCCCTGGTACGGCCCCTCGTTTGCCAATAATTTCTACGTGAACAACTTCTACGGCGTAGGCGGCGGATTCGTGTCCAACCTTTACTGCCCGCCGGCCTGGGGCGGAGGCGTGGGTTACAACACGGTGAACGTCATCAACAACAATTTCGCCAACCCCAACGGAACTTATTACGGCCCACGCAATACGGGTGTAGTACAAACGCCTCGCGATAACGGCCGCGGCCGGTTCCTGGAAGCGCCCCGCGAAGCCAATACCGGCCTGGATAAAATACGGGCTTCCTCGCCTGCCGGTTTGACGCCGGCCCGCGAAGCGACCCGCTCCGATATCGGTCGTGCGCGCGCTGCTGAAGGAGCCATCAGCCCGGTTGAAGAAAGGCGTGAGCAGCCGGCGAGAACCATCTCCCCCGCTACCGAGCGCAGCCGCAGTTATGACGGCGCACAGCCGACCCGCGAAGCTGCCCCCGCGCGGAGCTACGATCGCCCGGCCAACAGCACACCCGCTCCGTCGAGAACCTATGACCGCACGCGCAATTCCACTCCCGCTACGACTCCCGCCGCTCCAAGACGCGATAATACGCCGGCGCCGACGAGAAGCTATAATACGCCGTCCCGGAGCAGCACCCCGGCGCCCTCGAGAAGCTACGATACGCCCACGCGGAGCAGCACTCCCTCGAGAAGCTATGATATGCCTTCCCGCAGCAGCTCGCCTTCACCGTCGAGGAGCTACGATATGCCTTCGCGCAGCAGTTCTCCCTCGCCGTCGAGGAGCTACGACAGCGGCAGCAGCCGTTCTTCCGGGTCTTCCGCACCCACCAGTTCGCCTGCGCCGAGCCGTTCGCGCGGCAATTAAAGATAGAGGTAGGGAATCCCGGGCAGGGGTTCCATCCCTCAAAAAAAGTGGGTGGAGTAAGATGTAGTCATCTCACCCACTTTTTTTTTGCCTGAAATCTCAAATGTTTAACTCAAAAAGCAATCGATCATGACAACGCGTTTGCTTGCGATTGTGGTTGCCGCTCTGTGCATTGCGACACCCTATCGCACTGAAGCTCAAAGTTTTATTGACGCCCTTCGATACTCAACCTTTGAACCGGTGGGCACCGCCCGCGCCATCGGCACAGGCAGCACGATGGGCGCCTTCGGAGCTGATTTTTCCGTGGCAAGTTCCAACCCCGCGGGCTTGGCCTGGTACAGAAAAGGGGAGCTTACCATCACCCCCGCCTACCTCAATTCCTCGGTAAAGACCACGCTTCTCTCCGACCAAAGCAACCGGGAACGCATGGAAAACAGCGGCAACTTCCACATTCCCGGTTTCGGATTGATATCGGTTTCCGACCCCTCAGGGCCAGACTGGCGGGCATTCAATTTCGGCATCGGCCTCAATCGCCTGAAAAATTTCAACCGGACGGTTTACTTCCAGGGGGATTCCCGCGGCTCCATAGTGGATCGCTTCCTGGAAATTGCCAACTCTGATGCGGGGTTGAGCGATTTTGAAGCCGGCCTCGCCTTTGATGCGGCAGCCATCTACGACCTGACCCAAAACGGCATCTACGAATCGGATTTTGAACTGGCGCCCAATGCGCTCGTCAGGCGCACCCAAACCATAAACACCACCGGCGGCATCAATGAGTTGACTTTTGCCTTCGCCGCCAATTACAAGGACATGTTAATGATCGGCGCAACTATCGGCGTGCCCTTCGTCAACTTCACCGAGGAAAAAAGTTACGACGAAATCGACTTTTCCCAGGAGATTCCCTTCTTCGACAACCTCCAGTATTTTGAGAGCCTGAGGACAACCGGCCTGGGCCTGAACGCCAAATTGGGCTTCATCGTACGACCCAACCAGATGTTCCGCATTGGCGGCGCGGTGCATACGCCCACGCGATTCCGCCTGTCAGACGACTACTATTCGGAATTGACCTATAACTATACCGAATCCGGCGCCGCCCAAACGGGTTACGCCCGCTCCCCGGACGGCTCCTTCCGGTACAACCTCAGCACGCCCTGGCGCCTGATCGGCAATGCAGGGGTACTGATCGACAAAGCGGGCTTCCTGTCCTTTGAAGCTGAATACGTCAACTACGGCAAGGCCAAACTCGGTTTTCGCGACTTCCCCGACGACGAACTCATCGCCAACGAAAATATCGCCGCACGCCTTGAGCCGGCGCTTCACCTGCGCCTCGGTGGTGAGGTAGTGTACCAAATATTTCGCTTCCGCGCAGGTGTGGGCATGCAGCAATCCGGCGCGCTGGCGGATGACGCCCTCAACTTATCGCTCAGCGCGGGCGCAGGAATTCGGGGCAAATCCGTCTTCCTCGACCTGGGCTACCGCCGCACCGGTATCAATGAAACTTACGAACCTTATCTCAGCTCCCTGGCGCCGCAACAAATCGTGGATGTGAAAACAGGAAGAGACCTTGCCGTGTTAACTCTGGGCTTCCGGTTTTAATCCCCGGAAAAGCTCATGGATTCACTCACTCAAGTTACCCTCGGCGCTGCCGTAGGCGAAGTCGTACTCGGCCGCAAACTCGGCAACCGCGCCATGATCTGGGGCGCGGTTGCCGGCACCATCCCCGACTTGGACGTGATGGCCAACTTAGTCACCGACGAGATCAGCGCGCTGGCTTTCCATCGCGGCATTACCCACTCTTTTGTTTTTTCCGCAATCGCTGCGCCAATTCTTGGGTGGTTGTTGCACCGCATGGACGGGCATGAAGGGCCGTTTTGGAGCCGTACCCGCTGGGGAGATTTCGGCAAAGCCGGTTTGGCCTTATTCGCGCTTGTCGGCATCGGCTCCTTGACGATGCCCATCCCCTGGCCGGAAGTATTGAAAATAGCTGCCGCCGTGACCGTAGCGATTATGGGTTTCCCGCTGCTGAGTTCCTTGCGCCAGTCGCTCAACGGCAAGGCCCGACCCCTGGAAGAGCGACCGGGTTTCCGGCTCTGGAGCTGGTTTTTCTTTTGGTCTATCGTCACGCATCCGCTATTGGATGCCTGCACTACCTACGGCACGCAGTTGTTTCAGCCGTTTTCCTCATACAGGGCAGCGCTCAACAACATTTCCGTGGTGGACCCGGCATATACCCTGCCTTTCCTCATCTGCCTCATCATCGCTTCCCGCTTGGTAAAGGAGGGCAGGGCCAGGAGGTTTTTCAACTGGGCAGGAATCGGGCTGAGCGGCGCCTACATGATCTTCACTTTTTACAACAAGTTTCAGGTGGACAACATTTTCGAGCAGTCCCTCGAACGGGAGAAAATTGCCGTGCAGCGCTACATGACCTCGCCTACCATTTTCAACAACATTCTCTGGCAGGGGATAGCGGAAGGCGACTCTGTTTATTACCACGGCATGTACTCCCTACTGGATGCGCGGCCGGAAGTGGATTCCTTCGTCCGCATTTCCAAAAACCACGAGTGGCTGGCGCCGTATTCGGATGAGCGCCCTGTGAAGGTGTTGCGCTGGTTTTCCGACGGCTACTTCCATGTGCTGCGAAGGGCAGACGGCCGCATGCAGGTCAACGATCTGCGATTCGGCAGCATGACGGGCCGCTTTGACAGGGAAAGCGATTTCGTCTTTGGGTTCATCCTGGAAGAGAAAAATGGAAAAATACAGGCATCGAGCAGCCGGGATCGGCCACCCGACGCAGGGGAAGGTTTCCGGGAGTTGTGGCTTCGGCTTTTGGGAAGGGACTAGCGAATGCAGAG
>CAZNYK010000071.1:0-10407 GCA_964577215.1 uncultured Saprospiraceae bacterium | reverse complement strand
AAGGTTTCCGGGAGTTGTGGCTTCGGCTTTTGGGAAGGGACTAGCGAATGCAGAGTCGCGCCGATGCGCTGCTTGAAAGAAAAAGGCAGGGTGTTTTAACCGCGGAAGAAATCCAGGAACTGGATTATTTCATGGTAATAGAGCACTTGATGAGGATGGCCAAAGCTCGAGCCAAGAAAAAGCTTTCGGAAAATTCATCAGCCAGTCCTCCTACCTTTCCAATGAAAATTCATGTATAAGCCCCAGCGAATCCCTTACCGGCTGCTCCACAAAAACCCCTTCATGCCTTTGCCACAAGGAGACGTATTTTACCGTGTCTTGCAGCACTGCATCGTCCATGAACCTGATGCTGTAATCATCTTGCCGTTGCACTAATTCCAGCGACCTTCCCCCATCCCGTTTCAGCAGCCAGGAACCAATAAGTATCTGGCCGCCTTCGCCGCCATACCACTCCGCTGCAGTTATGCGGTCGCTGAAGCGTTTTTCCCTGGTATCGTACAGCAGCAAGGATTGATGCTGAAACCAGGCATAACGGATGTCCACCCAATAAGCTTCCCAACGCTTATCGAGGCGAAACCGGCCCCGGCCCAGCACTATGGCGCTGCTGGTGTCGGCCACATATTCGATGTCAGCGTACATTTCAACCGGAAGGGACCCAAAAAACAGATCATTGGGCACTGTATCCGCCGCAATGGGTTCCTCATGGCCGGCAATGGCGAAGCGCAATGTGTCGGCAAGAGGAAGATTGGGGAAGTAAGCCGCCAAAGACTGCCGCTTTGCGCCGCAGGAAAGCAGGAAGGAGCACAAGAAGCCTGAAAAAAGGAAAATGATGAGTGCGCGCATGGTGTACAGATGTGAATGGGTTGCCGCTGGAGGCTACCTGGATAAACAGGTGGATGGTAAATGTACGGCTATGATCCGGATTTTCACTTTTCTCCCAGCGCTTTCCTCAGAAGTTGCACCGAAGTTTGATTTTCCGGCATATTCCAGGCCTGCAGAACGCTGCGTTTTTCACCCCGGCTGAGATGAAAGGAAATGGCCGCGGCTACTTTATCCGATTTTTGAGGCCGGTACAGAAAACGAATGACCTGGAAGCGGTCTTCCCCCAGCAAGTCGAAAACGAAACCAATTCCGACATCCTGTTCAAACTCCTGGAGGCTGAGCAACTGGCCGGCCACGTCCAATGGGTTGAAAAGCGAAGTGATGACGCCCTTCTTGTCGCTGGGACCGATCTCTTCAATTTTTTCGGAGGTGTTGATCTGCACCAGCACGACGCCGGAGGTGTTGGCCTCTATCCAGTCGTGGAATACCTGGATGAAGCGCGCAGCCGAGAGCAAGCCGTAGTTGTCGCGAAACCCGGCGTCCATTAATTCAATGCCGGGCCGGGTAGGAAGATGCACCGTGGGCAACACCAGTGGGTAGCTTGCATTCATGCGAAGGGCGGTGAGAAAACGAAGCTCATAGGCGTCTTGCTTGTGCAGGAGCAACCCGAAGTCCACTGCATCGATCTCTACGGCATCCGGCTGGCGTACGCCAATGGGCGCGGTCATCATGAAGCTCACGCCGTGCGGGGAGATGACCATGCGCCGGCCGTCGTTCACAATGGTAGGGGTGATGTACATCATGGGTATGTGGGCTTGTTGTTCGGGGTTTCGGTAGTCGCTGATTTTTTTATCGATGAGGTGGCCGGTATTGTCGTTGAGTTGGCGTTCGAAGATGTATCCCCTGTCTTTGGGGTAGCGCTTGCCCTCAATTTTGAAAGAAGCCCATGGCAGGAAAAAGTCGTTGGAAACGGTTGTGAAAGCCACGGCGTTGAGCAGGTCGCGGGAAGCGTAGTGCACATAACGGGAGTCGCGGTAGTCGATAGGAGCGCCTTGCCTGCCCTGAAGGTAAAGCTCGCGCAGGTAGGCTATGCCGATCATGCCGCCGGATGCCCCGGTGATGAGCACCGTGTGGTCCATGAGTTTGCCGCCCAGGATGCTGTCGGCCTGCTGCACGGCATGCATGGTCCAGGTAGCGGAACGAAGCCCCCCGCCGCTCACACAGAGAATCGCCATTTTGGGCCTGGCATTCCCCCTGCGGGCCATTTTGTCCTTCCAGTTTTCGAGGATGGCCAGGGTGTTTTGGCGGTCCTGCTCCACCTGCTGCGGAGAACACATATCCATCAAGTCATTATAGGAATATGGAGCCGGCGCGGTTTTGTAATCCAGTCCGTACGCCTTGTTCTTGGCGCGCAGCGCATCGAAGCCGGTTATGAAATCCATTAGCGCCAGAATAGCGATCAGGGCGGTGACCCACCAGGAACTGAACCAGTAAACGATAGCGCCCAACAAAGCAGTTACGAGGCTGGCGAGGATAAAAATGCTGGCGCCTGCCGGAATGCGCGACCAGGGCATCTCGATGAGCATTCCCAAAGCCACCAGCCCCATCATACTGAGCAATTGCACGAGGAGGGCATTGAGGTGGTTTTGTTTGAAGATGCGCCTCAAAATGCTCGAATCATAGTGCTCCACACTGCGCACCCGCCGGGGTTGAAAGGTTTCGGTAAGATAGGTATGCACAGGGATGCGGTTTTCGTCTTGCTTGATATAATCCACATCCACATCCCGCCGGCCAGGGGTCACGTTTTTAACCAGGTCGGCAGGGATCAGCCCCTTTTGTACAAAAGACCAGATGTCGCTGTTGGTAAAATAAAAATACCCCCCGTTGACGGCAAACAGCAGCCCAAGCCCGGCCAGCAGCCCCGACATGTTGATGAGCACATCAATTCGCGGCAACTGTTCAAAAACCGTCTGAAAATGAAATATCGACCATGCGTACCAAATGAAAAAGCCGGCAGGAATGATGAAGTTATTGAAACAGAACTTCGTAAAAGGCCGGGCCAATGAAGCGAGAAAGGGGAAGTAATGCGCGCTGAGCAGATAGGAGGTCAGGTTCCAGGTCATGGCAAAGCCGCCCAAGGTGAAGCCGATGAAGAAAAAACTCCAAAACCCCACCTGCCCCAGGTACTCCGGGTCGAGAAAGAGCAGCCACAAACCCAATTTGTGCCCCAGCACGCCGCCTATGATGAGCGCGAGGATGATCCAAATGGCCAGCAACAGGTGGTGGCTTCGCACATGCAACAACAGCAACTGCAAAGGGAAAGAGAAAAAGGTGTTCTTCAACCACAGGGAAAGTCGCTGGTCCATACGCGCAGGTTTATGATTTTCACTCTACCGCACCATCATCTTCCCAACTGCCTGCCCTCTCGCGCCGAACAAGCGGAAAAAGTAGAACCCGCTGCTCAACTCCTCCCGCTCGATGCGCAATTCGCCGGTGTTGATGCCCGCATATTGTCGCACCAAGCGGCCATGTGCGTCCATTAATTCGAGGCGATACGCGGCGCCGTCCGGATTGGCGAAGCGCAACAGGGTGGAACGGTCGAAAGGATTGGGCTGTAGTGAAACGCTGATGGCCGGCGCCGGCTGATTTATGCCGCTCACGTTGTATTCGAAGCAGCCATCTTCAATGATCGCACTGACCCGGTGCGCGTTGCGGTCCACCACGTCAATGACCTGATCTATACAAACCAGGCCGGTATCTATTTGCGAATAGCGAATGCGGCACAAGGGTTGGACCTCTGCCAATTTGCTCACGGCGGAATCCTGGTAGGATATGCCGATGACCATTCCTTCCACAATATTGTTTCGCGGCGCAATGGGGAACACTGCGGGATCCACCAGGTTTTCTACCTGGGCAATGCGGATGCCGCTCATTTTAAATTGGTAGGCCGTCACGTAGCTGGATGGATTCCGGATGCCGATGTCGATATATTGTTCGTCGAAGTTGGCATCAATAATGCTCAGCGCCACCGTATCCAGGATATTTTCGGCGCCGCCGGGGAAGTTGCAGTGGTCGTGAACGCCCTGGCCGGGGTGCGGGTGGGAAGCGCCGTAATTGAGGCAACTGGAAAGCAGTGCCGCATCATACACGGAAATGACGCCGTCGGCGTTGAGGTCGTTGCAAGGCGCCGGCTCAATATCGTGGCCGAGGATGAGGGATACATAAGTTTGTGCGTCGAGCATTTCCTGGGCGCCGTTTTGGTCCACATCGCCGCGCAAAGAAACGCCGCCGCATGTACCGGTGCAATCGGGCTGGGCAGCGCCGTAGGGCGTGCCGGCGCAATCCACGTAGGGCGGGCAGTCATTGTCAATGCTCATTTGCAACTGGCCGGAAGCGCGGCTCAATACAATGCACACCTGCGCCCAGTTGTTGAGGGTATCCATTTCCACCTGGCCGAGCGCATCGGGAGCGTTGCCCCAGTTGACCCGGGTGACGAAGGTATAGCGGCCGTCGGGTATTTCGGTTACGTCGATCCATTGGCAGGCCAGACCTGAGCTGTAGGTGTCGTGGCAGCCGGCGGAGATGCCCATATTGCCGCAACTGAACTGCGGGCTACCCGTGGTGCAGCCCAGGTCGAGCACGCAAAAGCCGTTTTTGAAACCTGCGGGCGTCACGGCGCCGTTGGCGTCAAAGAGCAGGTATTCGGCATACCCGGCATAATGGAAGTGATTGTGGCAATTATCCCAGGTGAATTGGGCATTGGACACAGAAGGCACGCCGATGAAATAGTCTTTGGCGCCGATATTGTCAATGCGCGTGGTGAAGCGAATAATGTCGCGCTGCCCGAAACCGCGCAGGCAGCCTTCCTGGATGAGGCAGGCGTCCGTAGAGTTGATGGTAGAGAGAAAGATGGAGTTGCGCAGGATGTCCTGCCGCATGAGCAAGTCCGGGCCGGGCGGGCAATCGGGATGGCCCTGCGGCAGGCAGGAACCGTCGTCCACGGTGGCTAAAGGATTGAAATTGCAGGACGTGGGTTCCATGCAACCGGCAATGGGGCCTTCGTAGGCGAGTCTCCACACGATGGTATCGGAGCAGTCGTCCATGTTGTCGCCGATGCGGATATAATAGGTGTTGCCGGCGGAGAAATGACCGCGGACGGCTGCCTGTTCGCCGCATCCTTTTTCCCCGTCGTCATAAAAAATGGTGCCCTCGTTGCTTTCGCCTGCCGTGATGCCGCTGCAGGTGTCATACACCCAGATTTTCGTGGCGCAGGTGTTGGAATCGCAGGTGGTTATGAGATAAATCCCGGTAGAATCAGGCGTAAAAACGTACCAGGTATCGTCGAAAGGCGCGTAATAGGTACTATCCTGCGCTGCGGGCATAGCCGTAGTACATACCAGGCCCGGCGGACAGTTGAAATGGGTGATCTCTTCGCGGCCGAAAGCGCGGCCGGAGGCAATGGTATCTCCGTCCACCCGCACCACGTAGTACCCCGGTGCGAAAATGCCGTCGCCGTAGCTGTCGTGAATGCGGAAAGTGATGCATTCATCGGCAGGCACGCACACCTGGGCCTGGTAAAGGGTATGGTTGGCGTAAGTGTTGTAGTCCACGCTGTGGTAAACAATTCCGGAAGCGCCCCTGACCTCCCAGCCCGTTTCGTAGCCGTAGCCGTCGGTTCTGATGCTGACGACGATGGAAACCGGGGCGCCGGAAGGACAGGGCGGCTGTGCCGCAAGAGATTGAAGCAGTGCGACGGCTGCGAAGAGCAAGTAGATCTTTTGCATAAGTTTGGTTTGGAATAATGAAACCCCGGCAAAAATAGCAGAACTCGGCCACTGATAAAAATCATTGTTTTTCATGTGGGAATTCCCGCAACTTGAGGCATCGTAAAACTTAGAGCTTATTGGGGATTCCATCAATTGGCTACATGCGGCAAATTATGTCTCATACTTCGTTAAATTTTTCGCCGGATTGCCCGCATCCGGCTGCAAAATTTGCCTCGTCTGAAACAAAATTTGCTCGCCTTCGCTCAATCATGAAAACCCCAACAAGCTCTTAAACCTGAAGCCATGAGAAGTGCCTTACTTTTCCTGGCAGGAATGATGATCTGTACCAACCTGCCCGCCCAGTTGACCACCCAAACCATTCGCGGTACCGCAACCGACAAAATATCCAAAACGCCCCTCATCGGGGTGAACGTCTTGCTGGTGCTGCCGGGAGAGGAACTGATTGGAACGACCACCGATTTTGACGGCAGCTACGTGCTGGAAAATGTACCGCTTGGACGCCAGGCGTTGGAATTCAGCTACGTGGGCTACCAAAAGGTGCTGCTGAACAACATCATCGTCGCCTCCGGCAAGGAAGTAGTCGTGAACGTGGAAATGGAAGAGGCCGTCACCGAACTCAAAACCGTGGAGGTGGCCGCCAAGCGCTCCGGGGATGCCCGCAATGAAATGGCGCCCGTGAGCGCCCGGCAATTCACCGTGGAAGAAACCGACCGCTACGCCGGCAGCCGCGGCGACCCCGGCCGGATGGCCTCCAACTTCGCAGGCGTGCAAGGCGCCGACGACAGCCGCAACGACATCGTGATCCGGGGCAATACCCCACAAGGAGTGATCTGGCGTTTCGAGGGCATCAACATCCCCAACCCCAACCACTTCGCCATTCCCGGCACTACCGGCGGCCCCGTTACCATTCTCAACAACAAGTACTTAGACAACTCCGACTTCTTTACCGGCGCCTTCCCGGCCCAGTACGGCAACGGCATTTCCGGCGCGTTCGACCTGCGCATGCGCAACGGCAACAACCGCCGCAACGAGGTCAGCGGACAGCTCGGCATCCTCGGCACTGAACTGAACGCAGAAGGTCCTTTTTCCAAAAACACCAAGGCTTCCTACCTCCTCTCCTACCGCTACTCCACCCTGCGCCTGTTCGACTATTTCGGCATACGCATCGGCACCGACGCCGTACCGCAATACCAGGACGGCGCCTTCCGCTTCCAATGGCCGCGCCCCAACGGCGGCGCCCTTGCATTCTGGGGCATCGGGGGAAGCAGCCGCATCGTGCAGGAGAAAAGCGCTATTGAAGCTCCATCCGACGATATCGACCTCTACAGCGAAGGCGACCGCGACCAGGTGAGCACTTCCCGCATGGGGGTAGCAGGGCTTACCTGGACGCAACCCCTGAGCGTGAGCGCTTTTTTGAAAGCATCCGCGGCAGTGTCGTACCAGGGGGTCTCCTTCGAGCACCAAAAGATCATTCGCCACGTGGAAAACGGCCGTTATGTAGTGGACAGCCTGCCTCCCATGATGTTTACCCGCTTCGGCGAGGGCAAAATATCCGCAGCCGCAAGCTACCACCGCAAATTCAGCAAAAAGACCAGCTTAGCGGCCGGATTGAACAGCGATTACTGGATGTTCAATTATTTGGACAGCGCCCGCAGCATCCTCCTCAACGGCAGCAGCGAAGTGTATACCGGCGCATGGCGCAAACGCTGGGACACCCAAAACGAAGGCGCCCTGCTCTTCCAACCTTTTGTGCAGATGCAACACCGCCTCAACGAGCGCTTCACGCTCAGTGGAGGCATCACAAGCCTGTACTTCAGCCTGAACGGGAGCAGCTTCTCTCCTTTGGAACCCCGCCTTGGACTGAACTACGATATCGCAACGCGCCGGCGCCTCAGCTTCGGTTACGGGTTGCATTCGCAGGTACAGCCTGCGTACCTGTACTTCTACGGTCATGAAACTAAAAACGGCGATCCGCAAGAGCACAATATCGACCTCGGCTTGATGAAAAGCCACCATTTCGTAATGGGTTACGACCAGGCCATTGCCCAATCCGCCCGCCTCAAGGTGGAGACCTATTACCAATACCTGTTTGACGTGCCGGTGCGCACGGCGCCCTCTTCCTTCAGCATCGTCAATGCCGGCTCGGGCTTCGACCGCCTCTTCCCCGATACGCTGACCAATGCAGGCACAGCGCGCAACTACGGCATTGAGGCCACCGTGGAGCGCTACTTCAGCAAGGGATACTACTTCCTGTTCACCGGCTCGCTCTTCGACAGCAGGTACCGCGGCAGCGACGACGTGCTCCGGCACAGCGCCTTCAACGGCAGGTATGCAGTCAATGCGGTAGTAGCCAAAGAATTCACTTTCAAAAAAGGTTCCGCCTTCAATGTGGGCGGCAAACTCACCATGGTGGGCGGGCGCCGCTACGGCAAGGTGGACCGCGCCGCCTCCGATGCTGTGCAGGACATCGTATATATCGACGAAACGGTGAATACGCTGCAGTTCCGCGACTACTTCCGCGCCGACCTCAAACTCTCTTATCGTTGGAACCGGCCCAAGGTGGGCCACGAGTTCAGCGTGGACTTGGTGAACGTCACCGGGCGCAAAAACCTGCTGCTGCTCACCTACGTACCCGATCACCCCTCCGGGAACCCCATCCGGGAAACCTACCAGTTGGGCTTCCTGCCGCTGTTCTTTTACAAGGTGGATTTTGGGTGGTGAGGCAGCGCTCCATCAACCTGATGGCAACAAACTCCATCTCCGCATCAGCAGATGCTTCCTATCAATAGAAGTAGGTAACACCCACTTGCTGAACTTACTTTTCAAGCAAAGCAAATGTATTGGTTCTCCCATCGCACTCCAAACCATTCTTCGGTCAAATTCACCCCAAAATCCTACCTTGCGAAAAAATTGATCATGTCAGGTATCGATGCCGTGTGGCTCAACAAATTTATCAGCGAAAGCGGGCTTTGCTCGCGCCGGGAAGCCGATAAATACATAGAACAGGGCCTGGTTTTTATCAATAACCGGAAAGCGCAAAAAGGCGATCAGGTGAGGCCCGGAGACCGGGTGCGCGTGAACGGTCACGATTTGGAGCCTCGTCAGCAGGAAGATATTGTTTTCATCGCCCTCAACAAGCCGCCGGGCATCGTATCCACCTCCGAAAGGGTACGCGACAACATCGTGCAATACGTCAATCACACCACGCGCCTGTTTCCCATCGGCCGGCTCGACAAGGATTCGCAAGGGCTTATTTTTTTGACCAATAAC
Organism: uncultured Saprospiraceae bacterium; assembly: GCA_964577215.1. Lineage (GTDB taxonomy): Bacteria > Bacteroidota > Bacteroidia > Chitinophagales > Saprospiraceae > UBA2329. Next base: position 1,528 of record CAZNYK010000071.1, on the reverse strand, counting down.
GGAGATATGGTCAATAAAATATTGCGTGCCGGCAACAAGCATGAAAAGGAGTACGTGGTTACGGTGAACAAACCCCTGACCGACGACGCCCTGAAAGGTATGTCTAAAGGCGTTCCCATGCTGGGAACCTTCACCAAAAAGTGCAAGATCGTGCAGGAGGGAGTGAAAATCTTTCGCATTACCCTCATCCAGGGACTCAACCGCCAGATTCGCAGAATGTGCGAACATTACGGATATGAAGTGGTCAAACTGGAGCGGGTGCGCATCATGAACATCACGCTCAAAGGACTGCCCCCGGGTGAATGGCGCGACCTCACAGAGGAGGAAATGGATCAGCTGAACGAGCTTACAAAAGACTCTTCCTCCGACCCCGTGGCGCCTTCAAAACCTGAACGCAGCGGCGCCGGCAAAAAATCTTTTGCTTTGAAGGCCGGAACGCCGGGAACTCCAAAAGGAACCGCAGAGCGCAAAAAGAAAGGAACAGGGCAATCGCCTTTTGCCAAACCGGGGAAGCCGGCATCCGGAAAACGAATTGGCAAATCCAAACCCAAGGCCGGCAAGGGCGCTCCGGGTGCGCATGCCGGGCGAACCGGCTCCAACAACCGGAGCACAAAGCCCAAATCGCGCGGCCGGTAGTGAGAGGGGGGGAATCTGTTTAGATTCCGCCGGTTTTTTAATTATCTTTGCATCAATTCAAACTTTCATCATGGCATCCAAGGCTGCTGCTTACAAACCCGGTCTCGCTGCGCCCAAGTAAAGCAGGCGCCGGGTGTCATCTGGAGCAGAGGGGAACGCACGAGGCTGTCTCAAAAGAAGGAAAAAGTAAAAAGGCAAAAGTAAAAAGTGGGCAAACGAGCACAAAAATGCATGATTATTTCAAAAAATTGCTTTTTGCACTTGCTTTTCAAGATTTTATTTTGCCGGTTTTTCAAATGTTAATCTTTTGAGACAGCCTCCGTAAAGCATTGGCTTTTATATCCTTTTTTTTGATGCATGGCATAGTGAAGGGGTGATTTGCCCGGCGATGGCGCGGATAATCACCCCTTCACTACCCATGTACGGCCGGCTTTACGGTTACGAATCCTGGAAGGCTGCGCAACCGGGGCGCACGTTTGCGAAGCCTATAAAAAGGATTCGTAAACGTACCGGGGAAGGCGCGAAATTTACGGTTACGAATCCACCCTCCCAATGGCCCCCAGCATAGCGACGCCAACGCCCGGACATCGCACAGGGCCTCGCGAAGCGTTTGCGTCGCCGGGCTGCCGGGGACGACAACCCTTCGCGCCGGCCTGGTGCGCACGGGGAGGGGTTGTCGTCCCTGCGCTTAGGGGCAAAAAACATACGCTCGTTCCGGTCTCCAGACCGGAACACTTATCATCTCGTCTCCAGACGAGAACTAATGCTAAAAAGCTGATTTACAGCATAGCACGTCAGAGACGTGCGGATAGAGGTAGCGGGGACGCTAAGGGCGTCCCACGCTACCAGCGATTTATATTTTATTTTGGATGGGGCGGAAGACCGGGCGCCA
>CAZNYK010000070.1:0-19719 GCA_964577215.1 uncultured Saprospiraceae bacterium | reverse complement strand
CGGGTATAAAGCCTCAATTCCCTCCCAAATTAAACGAAAGCCCCAACGAATACCCCAGCCGGTAAACGGATTCCGTTTGGAGAAAATCCGGCGATAACTCGAAGCGGTCGCCTACGTTGAAGCCGCCGGAGAGCTTGCCGACCTTGCCGCCCATCAGCCCGGCGCTGAGCACGATGCGCTGGCTTCGGCCCAGGATCAAACTGGGGCCGAGGAAAAAGGTAATGGATTCCAGGCTGGGGCCGCTGCTGCCGCCTAAGGGAATCCCCACGCCGAAAGAACCGCCGAGGGTGGCTGTGCTGCGGCTTGGGCTGTAGAAGTGTATGAATGAGGTGAGAAAGGGCATGAATTCGTCCCGGCTGCTGCTTTGGATGACGGAATCGCGCACAAAAAAGGCCTGCGGCGTGCGGAAAAACTGCCCGAAACCCAGCCCGATGCCGGCATTGATCCTCAGGCCGCCATATACGCTGACCTCTATGGGCGCGAGGGTCTGGGTAGCTGCGCCGGGCGCGTTGACCGAGTCGATGGGCGTGAGGATCACTTGCAGTTCCATGCGATCGCCCGAAGCCGGTTGCCGGTAGGTTTTGGAGAAGCTGTTGTCCATCAAAGCCAAGTAAGATGAGCGCAGTTCGGCTAATTCTTTAAAATCAGAAGACTGGATGTCTTTCGCACCGGCATCAATAACTTCGAGGTTGGTTTTATATGTCTCGAGGTTTTGCCCGGCGGTTTGCAGCGCCTCTTCGCCGTCCCTCTTTATCCAGCCGATGTTGCTTTCCGGGAAATCGAAGATGGGATCGGAAAGCAGTTCATAGGCGCCTTTTGCAGCGTCTATTTGAGCGGCAAATTGGGCGACTTCCGTCTCGTAGTCGCGCTTCAGGGAGAGGAACCGTTTACCAGCGTCCGCTTTGGCTTGCACTTTGCCAAGGGTAATTTGCTGCGGATCGGAGGCGCCGAAAAGCTGCACGGCATATTCCTGCGCCAGCCCTTTGATCCGCCCGGGTTCCAATTCCGGGTTGAAGCGGATGCGCTCCAATTCCTCCGCGATGAACGCCTGGGTTTGCCGGGATACGAAAAGCGTTTGCATTTCGGCTTGCAGGGAGGCGATGGCCCGGTCGCGGGTTTCCATTTTGCCGAGCGCATTGTCGAAAACCGACAGGTGTTTTTTCAGCAATTCCATTCTTGTTTGGCGCTCCTGTTCCGCTTCTGATGCGCCGAAGCCAGATATATTGGGCAGCCCCACGAGGCCCGGGATGCTGCCGAGCGGGCTGCCGCCCCCGAAGATCATGTCGAGCGGGCTCCTGCCTTCCCGGCCCAAAGCACCGGTGATAGCGCTGAGCGGGCTGCCGGAACCGAGGGTGGCGGATTTGTCCTGGTTTTTCACCTGCACCTTGTACAGATAGTTGTTGTAATTCTCCACGTGCAGCACCACGTTGGCGCCCTGGCGCACGGCGGGCCGGCTCAGCGGTTTGCCGTCTTGCATGTAATATACCGAATCGGTAAAGGCATTGAAATAGATGTGCAGGTCTTGCGCATGGAGGCCTTGGACCGCGGAAAGGGCAAGGGCAAGGCACAGGAAGGGTAAGGGCAGGCTTTTCATCGTATTTGTTTTCCGGTAAATTTATGCAACCTTTGAGAGGTTACCTCCAAAAGAAAGTATAATTTTCACTACTTTTTGCAGCATCCTGTTTTGGCACTCTACAACAAGCTGTTTACAAACCTGACCACCTACGTGCCATGGCCGGAAAATTTCAAAACAAATACCGCATTGCATCCGCCCGCGCGGCGTGGCGGGATTATGGTTGGAATGCGGCTCCTTCAAATCGCGCCCGCAGTGTGTCTGAATTTTCAGGTGAACATTTAGCATGTTGGAAAACGAAAGCTAGAAAAGATGAATGCAATGGGAAAATTGTGTATTTTTGGAGACTGGAAGGGCGCCTCGCTTAACCGCTGCTGGTATCCTGGGTTCTCTCTTGATAAAATTCGCCGACATGGGCAACATCATTCCACATCTCCGCATAAGGAATTTCAAATCCATCAAGGATCTATCCTTGGAATGCGAACGCATCAATGTTTTTATAGGCAGGCCTAATGCAGGCAAGTCGAATATACTCGAAGCCATATCCATGCTGGGTGAGGGATATGCCGGCGAGCGGTTTTTGGAGGGCTTGGCAAGGTATAATTCTGTTTTTCAGATATTTAATAATTTTGACACAAGAAATGCAGTAAATATACAAACTGACATCATTGGTGTAGAACTGACAAAAAAACTTGATGAAACCTTCTCCTTGAGAATTGAACCAACTGATATAGCAAATGAAGGCGGAGATCCTGACAAAGTGAAAGATACCATAGAAATTGGTGGCGAGATTTATGAAATTCAAGAACCGGAAGTAAGAGAATACTACCCATTTAAGAATCGAAAAGATATGTATGTAAATACCTATCGATTTGAGCGTGGGAATGGCTCTGCTGAGATTGATTTGATCAAACAAACCCGTGATGTACAAATTCAGCTTGATGGTTCAATTATCAATAGAAATATTTATGGGCATAATTTCAGCCCTGTAAAACGCTACGAGTTCAAGCCCCAAAACGGCCCCGACACCTCTGAGCACTCCTTCTTCCTTCCACCTCACGGCGGAAACTTTTACCGCATCATCAGAAGCCATGAGGAATTGCGCAAGGAAATCCGGCGCTTTCTGGAGCCTAACGGGCTGGAATTACTGCTGGATGAAGAAAAAAGAGAGGTGTCCATACTGCAGCGGGAGGAAATGGCCCTCCTGCGATTTCCGCTCCACTTGGTACCCGATACCTTCCAGCGCTACATATTCCACTTGGCGGCCATTATGTCCAACCAGCATTCTGTGTTATTATTTGAGGAGCCGGAAGTGCATTCCTACGGGCCGTATATCTATCAATTGGCACAGCACATCTTAGACGATCCGGGCGGCAACCAGTATTTTATCACTACCCACAATCCATATTTGTTGCTTCCGCTCATACAAGAGGAAAAAGGCGTAGCCGTGTTTACCACCTGGTTCGAGGGATACCAAACACATGTCCACCGCCTTAGCGAATCCGAACTAAGGGAAATGCTGGATTACGGCATTGACGTATTTCTTAACCTTGATCAGTTTATCCCGGCATGAATTTTCCCCAGATTATGCCTGAATGCTATGCCGATACCGTGCTGGTGGAAAAACTCGGGTTTTCCGGCCCTAATCACCAATTGAGTATTGGGAAAGTTTTTAGTACGCTGGAAGATAAATCCTGGAAAAACCGGCAGGTCGTCGGCATCGTAGACGACGACAAAAAAAAAGGAAACTACTTGGAAAACTTTCAGCCTGCCGGCGAAAGCGAAGGCATCAAGAGGTATGTGAGAGCCAAACACACCGTGTTGGTTATCAGTCCTGAATTTGAAGACTGGGTATTTGCCAACGCCAATGCGGTAGGTGTTGACCCCGCCAAATACGGCTTTTCAGATCGAAAAACGTTCCAAAGGGCCTGTAAACGAATAGATGCTGGAAGGGATCAAAAGCTGTTGGCATTCTTCAATACCCTCAAACAGAAAAAGGCGCCGGGATTTATTCAGCTTCAGGATTGGATATGCGAAGGCGCCGGGATTGGCCTGGAAGATTTGTTTTGAAGCGATACAATCTCACCCCTGCCCTCCCGTCAACTCGCCCTGGTGCCCCCCTGCGTTTTGGTGAGTCGCAGGGTATATGGCCCAAATAAAAAGCCCCGGACCAAAACGGCCCGGGGCTTTTTCAATACATTATTCCCCTAAGGGATGCGGAATATCAATAGCGATTGCCGCCGCCGTAGCCGCCGCGATTACCGCCGCCGTAGCCGCCGCCATTGCCGCGGTCTTCGCGCGGTTCGGCTTTTTTCACTACGATGGTACGGCCGTCGAGTTCGCTGTCGTTCAGTTCGGAGATGGCCTTGCGGGCATCGTCTTCGTTGGGCATTTCCACAAAGCCGAATCCTTTGGACCTGCCTGTGAGTTTGTCGGTAATAACATTGGCGGAGGAAACTTCGCCATAGGCTTCGAACGCCTCTTGAAGGTCATTCGATTGAGTGTCGAAACTCAATTTTGCTGCAAAAATGTTCATTAAAAATAGAAATTAGAATGAAAGAAAACATGAGGATATCCTTGCGAAGAAGCGCAATCCTGTGGAAATGAATCAAGGCGAGAAAGCAAGGAAGAGAACTGAAGGCAGGAAAAACTGACGAAAGAAAACTTGGCTTGCAAAAGCGACGGAACTGATTTCCGGTGAAATTTACTTACTGTACAAAAAATCACTCATTTGATTAACGGCACAAAGGTATGTATTCTTTTTCAAATATTTTGCAAAAATATCATTTTTTTTCCAAATAAAATTTTAAACCCTCGTCCCGACTCTGCATCAACCCCGGAATTGGCCCGATGGCCGTTCCGTTTTTTTCCCTATCTTTGTATTGTCCGCCATTGTATAAAGTACCATATTATGCTTATGAGAAATGTCTATCTGCTCTTTTGCCTCTTGTTTTTGAGCCTGTCGCTTAACGCGCAGACGCCCTACCAGGTAAAAGTCATCAATCCCGGAGGCGCAGATGCCCGCCCGGAGCGCATGACGCCATACGACGGCAAGCTGATCTTCCGCGCCCGCACTGCCGGCGAGGGCCTGGAACCCTGGATTTCTGACGGCACCGAGGAAGGCACCTTCCTGTTGCTCGACATCAACGACGACCCGGGCCTATCGGCAGGTGATTCCGACCCCGACTATTTTACCCTGTACAACGGTTTGGTCTATTTCAAAGCCCGGGACGCAAACAACGGCAACGAGCTTTGGGTAACCGACGGCACTGCCGAGGGCACCTTTTTGCTCAAAGACATCCACCCGGGCGGTAACGGAAACCCGGTAGATATCGCCGTGTTTAACAACTTGCTTTTCTTCACCGCCGACGACGGCGCCAACGGCGCCGAACTCTGGGTAAGCGACGGCGCCGAAGAAGGCACCTCGCTATTCCTGGACATCAACCCCGGCGGCAACGGCAACCCAAGTTCCAAAACCGTCATCGGCGACTACATGTACTTCGCCGCCGGCAACGGCGCCGACGGTACCGAAATATGGCGCAGCAACGGCACCGTGGAAGGCACCGCCCTGATAAAAAACATGAACCCGGGCGCCGCCAACAGCCTGCCCTCCCGCTTCTTTGCCTACAACGGCGAGGTGTATTTCAGCGCTGACAATGGCGTCAACGGGGTAGAACTCTGGAAAACCGACGGCACGGAAGCAGGCACCGTATTGGTGAAAGACATCCGCCCCGGCGCCGGCAATGCCAACCCCGGTGATTTCTTCATCGTGGACAGCCTGCTCTATTTCACCGCCGACGATGGCGAAAACGGTGTAGAACTCTGGGTGACCGACGGCACGGAAGCGGGTACCTTGCCGGCTTATGATTTCAACCCCGCCGGCGACGGTAATCCTGCCAACTTCACACAGGTCATTCCGGGAACTTATCTCTGCACCGCCAACGACGGCGAATCGGGCAATGAGCTTTGGCTGCTTACTTTTTTTCAAGGCACCGTGGAGGCCGAATTGTTTTTAGACCTCAATCCCGGCCCGGACGGTTCCAACCCGGCTTTCTTTATTGACAACGGCTTCGTCTATTACTTCAGCGCAACCACGGCCACCGACGGCAAAGAGTTGTACTACCTCACCCTGCTACAGGACTTTCCCGAATTGCTGGCCGATATCAACCCCGGCGCGGGAGACGGCAAAGTGGAAGAACTCACCCGCGTGGGCGAACGCATCTTCTTCCGTGCCGATAACGGCACAGACGGGCTTCAGCTTTGGGCCATGGACGCGCCATTGTCTCAATTGGTGGTGAAAGATGAGGAGGAAGAAGTCATCGCCCCCGGCGCCGTATTGGATTTCGGCGAGGTGATGACAGGCGAAACCGCCACGCGTGAGATCATACTCGAAAATACAGGCGGCGCAGAGCTTTTGGTTTACGACAACGGGGCGCTCGAACTGGAAGTTTTTTACACCGGCTGGAATTTCTTTTTCCCCATCCCGCCGGGAGAAGCCCAGACAATGCTAATCGAGTTCAGCCCCCTCGAAGCCGGCGAATTTGAAGAAGTGCTGGCGATCATCAGCTTTTCCGCTTCAGACAAGACCTACCCTATCAGGTTGCGGGGCAAGGCCGTTTCAGGCGTGGCCGTTGCCGGCATATTCGAAAGTGATGTAGCCATTCCATCCGGCGCCGCACTCGATTTCGGGTCCATAGAAATCGGCGCCCAAAGCACGCGCACCATTACCATCCGCAACAACGGCACGGCTCCGCTTCTCATCGACGATGTGCAAATTGCCGGCACGGAATTCAACGTAAACGGCCTGCCGCAAAGCGTCCTTCCCAACGACTCCAAAGAGGTGGAAATCCGCTTTGCGCCCTCCACCGCCGGCCCGCACACGGGCAGTCTCAGCTTCAGCACCAATGACCCCGGTCTGGCTTCATTTACGCTCAATTTCACCGGCGAAGGCGTGGCCCTTATTCCCGGCATCAGCCTGGTCTTAGACCAAAACACCGTGCCCAGCGGCAGCGTGATCGACTTCGGCACAGTGCTCTTAGGCGAAGACTCGGTGCGCACTTTCTCCCTGCAAAATCCGGGCAACGGCGTGCTGAAGCTCCTCGACATTGAGATAACAGGCACGGATTTCAGCATTTCCGGGTTGCCGGTAGAGATCGCAGCTTTTGGCGAAGATGCTTTTGAAGTGCGCTTTACGCCCAGTGCCGCCGGCCCGCAAACGGGATCGCTGAGTTTCAGCACGAATGTGCCGGGGGTAGCTTCTTTCAGCCTCAACTTCACCGGGGTGGGCGATATGGGCGTCGGCGTGGTGGAGCTCTCCACCTTCGGCGCGGAGGTATTCCCCAATCCCGCCGGCGAGGAGGTGTTCATCCGCATGAATCAGCCTTTACACAGCGGCCACGCAACCCTGCTGAATGCCGAAGGGCAATTGATCAAACAGCTTTCCCTTGCGCAAAGTAATATGGTGCGCATCAACTTAGCCGGGCTGCCCGCGGGGGTTTATCTGCTCCGCCTTGGCGATAGTGAACGAACGGCCTGGGCGCGCGTGGTGAAGCGCTGAGTAGCAGCCGGTAGTGGCCTTACGCCGTTGGCCGTTGGCCGGTGGCCGGTAATACCCCCCCCTTCGCCTCCCCGAAACCCACGCGCACACCGTCGCGCTCGCCCCAGCCGCGCAGGATCACCGTATCCCCGTCGTGGAGGAAAGCGCGGGTGGAGCCGTCGGGCATGGGCAGCGGCTTGGTACCCTTCCAGGCAAGTTCAAGCATGGAGCCGTAGCTATCGGGCGTGGGGCCGCTGATAGTGCCGGAGGCGCACATATCGCCCACGTTGAAGTTGCAGCCGTTCACCGTATGGTGGGCCAATTGCTGGGCCATATTCCAGTACATGTATTTGAAATTGGAGCGGCACACCCGCACAGACTCCCCGCCTTCGGGTTTTATCCATACTTCGAGATGTAGGTCGAAGTTCTTGTCTCCGCTGAACTGCAGGTAAGGCAACACCTGCGGTTCCTGCACCGGGCCTGCTGTGCGGAAAGGCTCGAGCGCTTCGAGGGTGACCACCCAGGGCGAGATGGTAGAACCAAAGCTCTTGCCGAGGAAAGGCCCCAAGGGCACGTACTCCCACTGCTGGATGTCGCGCGCCGACCAGTCGTTGAACAACACTAACCCAAAAATGTAATCCTCGGCCTCCCCTACCCCAATAGAATGACCGAGCGCAGAAGATTTACCCGCTACAAAAGCCACCTCCAATTCAAAATCCATGCGCGTACTGGGGCCAAACACCGGCTGCTCCGCGCCGGGCGGCAGCATCTGACCCTTAGGGCGGTGGATGGGCGTACCGGATACCACGATGGAAGACGCCCTCCCATGATAACCTACGGGTAAGTGGCGCCAGTTGGGCAACAGCGCGTTTTGCGGATCGCGAAACATCGTTCCCACGTTGGTAGCGTGTTCTATGCTGGAATAGAAATCCGTGTAATCGCCTACCTGTACCGGCATGAGCATCTCCACTTCGGATTGCGGAAAGAGAAAGAACGAAGCGAGTTCGCTGGCGTCCCACTCCTCGAAGTCGGAATCCAGGATTTGCGACAGGCGGTTGCGCACCGCATTGGTTTTGGCTTTGCCCAATGCGATAAAATCATTGAGAAAAGGACGCGAAAAGACCTCGCGGTCTATTTCCAGGTCGTCGAAGAAGCCGTGTTCGGCCAGCACTTCGAGATCGGCTGCGTGATTGCCAATGGCCGTGGCAAGACGGGGCGAGCCGCCCTGGCGGCGCATGATGCCGAAAGGAAGGTTCTGTATGGGAAAATCGCTTCCGGGGGGTACATCCACCCAGGAGCGCAGCTTGGGATCGTTGGCTCTGAACATGCTATTCCTCTGTTTCTCGCCCGCCTTTAAGTTGATCCTGGTACTCGTGCAACAATTCCCAATCCCCGTTGGCGGCTAAGCGGGCCTGCGCCGGCCAGGTATCGGGCGTATGCATGCGGAAGTGACCTCCGGCCTCTTCCAAAATTTGTTCGATGCGCTCCACCGGCGACTCCGCCAGGTCGTCCCATGTGCGAATACCGGCATTGTGAAGCAGTTCTTCAATTTTAGGGCCGATGCCCTCGATCACTTGCAAGTCGCTTCTATCGGAATGCGCACCGGGAGCAGATTGAAGAGCACCGGGATTTTCTCTTTTAATACGGGCCAGTTCTACGGCCTGGCCTACCCAGTTGTCGCGCTCTATCCGGCCGGGGAAATACCCGATGGCTTCGGTGATCTGCCCTATGCTTGCCGCATCCCAATTGCTTATCTGCTCATAGGAATAAATGCTCGCTTCATTGAGTTTTTGCGCCAGGAACGGCCCAATACCTTCAATGCGGGTGAGATCGTCCTTTTCAATGTTTGGGTCCTGCGCTGCAAGTTTTTCGTTCAGTACCATTTTGCCGCGTGAGAATAACAATTCCGGTTCTTCCGGTGCTGTCGGAGCAGGCATATCGAAATCAATGGAAGAGGTAACCGCCTGTGGCGCCATATTCCCTGCTCTGTCAAGGGCCGCGGCCAGGTCGGCTTTGAGCGCGGCATTTTCGGCTTCGATGCGGCCGAGTTTTTCCACCAAAGCTTCCAGCCGGTAGATGCTCTCTTCCAGGGCAGGCTTCCCTGTATCGGGCGCGGGGGGTTGCCCGGCCTGGGCCGCCAGTTCGCCGGAGCGCATCTTCAGACCGAGAATCTGGTTGTTGAGATCTTCAATATGAGCAGCGTACGCCGTATTGGCGCCTTGCAGCCGTTCGATTTCCTCGTTGAGGGAAAGCATCTCATGGTATTGGCGGGTATTCTCTTCCTCCAAACGGGCCGCCCGGGCCAATTGCTCCTCCGCTTCAAACATTGCCTTTTTCAGGTCGGCGTTGAGCAGATCGAGCTGCCCTTTCAGGTCTGTGAGTTGCTGCTGCGATTCGGCCAACGCTTTTTCACTTTCATCCAATGCTTTGCGCAATTGAGCCACGCGGCGGCTGCGGAGCAGGTAACCGGTGAGCAATCCGAACAAAAATGCAAGCAGCAGGAAAAACAGGATGGCGATGCTTTCCCGGGAGTTGAACGCTGCGAAGAAATTGTCCATATTCACAGTGGTTTGAGTTATTCGAGAATAAAATTGACTCTGCGGTTCTTCTGCCGGCCTTCCGGCGTATCGTTGGTAGCAACGGGTTTGCGTTTGCCCTGCGACTCGGTTTTGATCTCGGATGTCACGCCGAGCTTTTTAAAGTACTCCCGCGCGCTTTGAGCGCGGCGTTTGCCCAGCCCGTCGTTAAACTTGTCGGTACCGACATTATCGGTATGCCCCACAATGGTGAGGACGCGGTCCGGGTTGAGTTCGAGATAGGTCTTCACCGAATCGGCATAGGCGATGAATGCTTCTCCGGGTTTAAACTCCGCTGAACCGAAGGCGAAGTTGGCATCGGAAAATGTCATATTGGTGAAGGAAAACAGCACCTTTTCGTAGCCTTCGGGCGTACCTGCCAGGGGATCGTAAAATATCCCGAACAAAGCAGGTTCCCGGAGCAGGGAGTCGCTGCTCGGGTCATGATCCAAGCTGATGCGAGCTTCCTCAATGCCGCGTTGCATGAGCAGGCGGCGCAAAGCGTCGGCGCGGGCAGTACCGTAGTTTTCAAAAAAACCATAGGGCTTTCCGGCCTCCTGCGGCGCATAAAGGCCGGTGATGGTGAGTTTTCGCCCGGGTACGGCCCCGAGCAGTCCCGCGATGGAATCGAGGAAGGCATTGTTGTTGTCGTTGAGCCGCGGCTGTACTTGCCCCTCGTTGTAGGCAAACTGGTCATAACCCTGCAACAACACCGTATCCCCCGCCAACAGGCGCAGGTTTTTCAAGCGGATGTCCCGGGGTTCAATCTGTTCCGGCGCAAGCTGTTCTCCCCCGCACAACCCCTTCAATTGGCACACATAATACCAGCGCGCAGTGAGGGCGTAGGTTGCAAACAACAGAAAAACGATCAATACTCTCATCCCGTCATTGCTTTGTTGGCACTAAAAGTACGCATCTTGCGGATATTGGCAAATTTTTTCAAAAGACATAAGCATTAAGCTATCTTTGCCCAATGGAAACCTCACCCGAAGTTACCGGTTTTTTGCAGGCATTGGCGGACGCATTCACTGAGAGTTCATGGATCAAGCTCACCCTGAGCAAACCCACCGGGGAAGCCGGCGACCTGAATAACATCTACGCCCGGCCAGTGCAGATCGGTAATGCGCTGGTATTGTCCTTCACCTTTCGCCATGCCGCAAGGGACGAGACGAAGAACTTCCAACTCGCCGAAGCCCTGGACCTCATCAAAACACATCTGGGCGCCCGTTTTCTTCAGGCGGATTTTCTCGGCGCCAAGCAGGACCTCAGCATCCAGTTCTCCCGCAAGCGCAAAGCCCGCGTAATGAGACGCCCCCCCTCCCAAGCCGGCGCCCCCGTCCTCCTGCACGACGCGCCCAAACAACGGCTCATCCGGGCTGAGGGCAACCTCTACCTGCAAGCCATGGGGATCGTTTCCGCCAAAGGCGAAGTGACAGCGGCCGGGCAACGCAAGTTTCGCCAGATCGACAAATACATCGAGATCGTGGACAGCCTGATCCGCCAACACCCCCTCCCACCTCAGCCCCGCATTGTGGACATGGGCGCCGGAAAGGGTTATCTCACTTTTGCGCTCTACGACCATTTGAGCAACAATCTCGGCTTGCAGCCCCTGGTCACAGGCCTGGAAATTCGACCGCATCTCGTGGAATTTGCCAACGAACTGGCCGGCCGCTGCGGCTTTTCAGGCCTCCGCTTTGAAGTGCAGGACATCAACCACTACAAGGGACAGGAACTGGATATGCTCATCGCTTTGCACGCCTGCGACACGCTTACCGATGTGGCCCTGGCCGAGGGCATTCGCGCCGGCGCCGGCATCATCCTCGCTGCGCCTTGCTGTCATAAGCAGGTGCGCAAGCAGATGAAACCGCAGGGCGAACTGAAAACCATGCTCAAACATGGAATCCTGTTGGAACGGCAGGCCGAGATACTGACCGACAGCATTCGCGCGCTTCTACTCGAAGCAGAGGGCTACCACACCAAGGTATTTGAGTTTATTTCCATAGAGCACACCAATAAAAATCTCATGATCGCCGCCACGCGGGCCAGGCCGAATCCGGGCGCCCTGGAACAGGCGGAGGCGCTCAAAAAAGCTTTCGGCATTGAGTTTCACTTCCTGGAGAAGTTGCTTGGCAGGCGATAAAAACCGGGATATTATCATACCTTCGCCATGCAATACCTAATGACATGAAAATTCAATTTTGCGGCGCAGCGCGCGAGGTCACAGGCTCTTCTCACCTCATCACACTAAACTCGGGATTCAAAATACTACTGGATTGCGGGTTGTATCAAGGCTCTGCCAAAGGAATGGCCGACTTCAATCCCAACTGGCTCTTCAAACCGGAAGAGATAGACACCCTCGTTCTTTCTCACGCCCACATCGACCACAGCGGTCGTATTCCCTTTTTGGTCAAGTCGGGTTTTTCCGGCCCCATCCACTGCACCCACGCCACGCGAAGCCTTTGCTCCATCATGCTGATGGACAGCGCCAAAATACAGGAGCGCGATGCCGAATATTTCAATAAGCGCCGCAGGAAGGACGCAGGGGAGCGCGTTCCGCTCTATACTGCTGCCGATGCCACGGCTGCCATGGAGCTTTTTCAAGGGTACAGCTACAAGCGCTGGTTTAAAATACACGACGACGTGGAAGTGCAATTCCGCGATGCCGGCCACATTCTCGGAAGCGCAAGCGTCACCCTCAAGATCAGGGAAGACGACCGCACGATTTTCCTCGGGTTTACCGGCGATATCGGCCGCTACGACCGCCCCATCCTGCGCGATCCCCAGCCTATGCCCGAAGTGGATTATCTCATCTGCGAATCCACCTACGGACACAAAGAACATATAGAAAAACCCCAGGAGGTCGAGCGATTTCTGCACATCATCCACGACGCCTGTATCAAACGCCGCGGCAAGCTGCTCATACCCGCTTTCAGCGTGGGCCGCACCCAGGAGATCGTGTATATCCTCGACCAGTTGGAAAACGCAGGACGCCTGCCCCATGTGCCGGTGTACGTTGACAGCCCGCTCGCCGTCAATGCCACCGCTGTGTTCAGCGCTCACCCGGAATGTTATGACAAAGACCTGCAAGAGTATATGCTCACCGACGACAATCCGTTCGGCTTCAAAAGGCTGCACTACATACACGATCTCGACGAATCCAAAATACTCAATAGTTCCCAGGAGCCTTGCATCATCATCTCCGCAGCAGGCATGCTCAATGCCGGCCGCTCCCGGCACCACCTGTTCAACAGCGTGGACAACAGCCGCAACACCATCCTGATTGTGGGATACTGTTCGCCCGATACGCCGGGGGGTATGTTGCTCAGCGGTGTGCAAGAGATCAAACTATTCGGTGAGATCAAACCCGTACGGGCGCACATTGAGGTCATGGACTCCTTCTCCGCTCACGCCGACCGAAAAGAAATGGTGCAGTTCCTCAATTGTCAACGCCAGCGCCAACCTCGCATTTTCTTAGTGCACGGCGAACTGGAAAGGCAGGAGCAATTCCGCAACTACTTAGCCGAAAACGGCTTTGAGGACGTTGAAATACCTGCCCTCGGCCAGGAATATGACATTTGAGGGCATTGACCTATCTTTGCCGGCCAAAATCATCGCGACCATGAAAAACAAATGGATATTCGCCGCCCTGTCCGGCGCAGTTTTGCTCTTTGCTCAATGCAAAAAAGAAGACCAGGCAGATATTGACCGCCGCCTTATCCAGGAACATTTAGCCGCCAATAACATCACGGCGCAGGAGCACCCCTCCGGCATTTTCTACGTGATCAGCACTGAAGGAACAGGCGACAATCCCGGCCCCGGCGCATCGGTTACAGTCAAATACCGTGGTTCTCTGCTCAACGGCGTCGTATTTGATCTAACTGTTGGAAACGAAACCCGCACTTTTCCGCTTGCCAACCTCATCGAAGGATGGAAAATAGCCATCCCCTTGCTTAAAAAAGAAGGCAAGGGCACGTTTTGGATTCCCTCGGCGTTAGGATATGGAGCTTCGCCGTTGCCGGGCATTCCGGCCAACTCCGTGCTCGTATTCGATATCGAGCTGATCAATTTTTAGTGCCCATGAATATGTTCCAGGCGCGCGTTATCGCCGCCGTTTTCGTTTTTTTGCCGGCAGGCACCGTCCTGCTGCAAGCCCAGGACTCGTACCGCATTGCAGAGTATATGCCCAACCAACTTGGCGACAGCCTTCAGTTTCAAAACATCGTGCCCGGTGCGAAAGATCCGATACTGATCGCCTGGCCGGATACAGTAGCGTTTCGCAAGCAACTCGTTTTGAAACGCACCGAAAGCACCGGCAGCCATCGATTGGAGACAATTGACGTGGAAGGCTGGAAGATATGGCTCATCGGTATGGGCCAGGGCAGGGAGATGATCTTCGACCATCCGCTGATCCTCCTGCCGGCTGTAGTGGAGCACGGCGCCGCCTACAAAGCTTCGGCGCCTTTCTCCGTGTTTTCGGCAGGCAGAAAACAGGGCAGCGGCGCCCTGCATTACGAAATACAAGTGGAGGGCAATGATAGCAGCAGTACGCCCTTGCAGAATTTTGCCGATTGCCTCGTACTCAGCACCCTTGCCATACGCAGCGATCCCGACGGCATACGCCGGGGCTACGAGATCAAGGAGTGGTACGCCAAAGGCTTCGGCTTGGTAAAAATGGCCGGCGAAGCCTTCACGCTCGATGCCAAAGGGGGCCGCAGCCGGGTGGTAAAAGCCGCCGGCGTTTTGGAAAAAGCGATGATCGGCGGGCAGGGGCATAAGTGGCAATGAAGAGGTGATCCGGCGTATGCCCGGCAAAAAATGGTTTGGAAATAATGCGCGCCATTTTTCATCGGGATAACTGGTAGCCAATGATTTGAAAAAATAAAAAATCGCAAGTCACCGTTTTTCGCGTTTACATTTTGCTTCCATGAAATACCTCTTCCTCGCATGGATCACCTTCCTGCTCCTCGCCTGCGGCCGGGAAACCGAGTTGTTTGAAGCAGACCTGGGCCATGATTACTTCCCACTGGAGGCAGGCCGCGCATGGGAGTACCAGGTAGATTCTATCATCTTTGATCCATCTGTTTCCGGTACGGATGTGGATAGCATAAGGATACTGGCGCGGGAAGAGGTGAAGGATTTTTTCATAGACCATGCCGGGGACACGGTATTCCGCGTGGAGCGTTTCGAGCGCCCCGACGAAACCCAAAGCTGGCAGATCCGCAAAGTGATCGCGCTTTCCCGAAACGCCCGGCAAGCTGTGCGCACCGAAGACAACCTGCGCTTTATCAAATTGGTCTTCCCCTTGCGGGAAGATACCCGTTGGGACGGAAACGTGCATATAGACCCCACCCGCTTTGTCATCGTAGCCGGCGAATTGCTTGATATGTTCAAAAACTGGGACTACCGCATCGCGGATATAGGCAAGCCCTTTTCCAACGGAATCCTGAACTTTGACGATGTCGTTATGGTTTCCCTTTCCGACAATGAAAACCAGATCGAGTACCGCTCCGCAAATGAGGTTTACGCGCGCAATATCGGTTTAGCCTATATGGAACAACAAATACTCGACACGCAATGCCGGGTATGTTGCAACGGCGATTTTGCCCAATGCGCCTCCCTTCCCTGGCCGGCCAAAGCGGAGAAGGGTTTTATAGTAAGGCAGCGCTTGATGCGCTGGGAATAACATCCAATTGAAATGAATAATTACATCCAGATAGGATACACCGGCAAGCCGCACGGTGTGAACGGCCAGATCAAAATCGTCGTAAAGGAAAAATTCGAACGCGATGCCCTCCAGGCCAATGTGCTTTTTATTGAATGGAAGGGAAGCCACGTACCGTTTTTCGTGGAAGAACTCAGCGTGGGCAATGCCTGGATTATTAAGCTCGAAGATGTGAACTCTCCAGAAAATGCCGGCGCGCTCTCCGGCAAGGGCATTTTCCTCCGGCAGGAAGACCTGCTGCCCGCAGAAGCCGCAGACCCCGATGCCGAACCCGATTATGAACACTTCATCGGCTTCGAACTGGTGGATGCCGAAAAAGGGCCCATCGGGCGTATCGACGACGTGTATGACCTCGGCGCGCAATCCCTGGCATCAGTGCAATTCCAAGGAAGGGAGGTGCTCATTCCCATGCATTACGAACTGATCCAGGCCGTTCACGAAGACGTAAAGGAACTGGTGATGACGCTGCCCCAGGGTCTGTTGGATTTGTAATTTTTTTCCCACATCCCGGGCACTGTGCATCCTACGGCAGTTTAGAGCTTGTTGAGAATTCCCCCGATTAACCCGGTGCGGCGCCGGGCGGAATTCGCTGCATGGGAGTTTACTTTTTTAGCGCTAACTTAGCGCTGCAAAAACAGTAGCCATGAAAAAATCCACCCGCCGCCAATTCCTCCAAAAGTCAACCCTCGCCGCCGCCGGCATCGCGATCGTACCGCGCTACGTGCTCGGCGGCAGAGGCTACATTCCGCCCAGCGACCGCCTGAACATCGCCTTGGTAGGCGCCGGCGGCAAAGGTGGAGACCACATCCGCCACCTGAAGGACACCGAAAACATCGTTGCACTCTGCGATGTGGACGATCGCCGCGCCACGCCCGCATACGAATCCCTGCCCAAGGCCGCCCGCTTCAAAGACTACCGCAAAATGCTGGACGAGATGGGCAAGGACATAGACGGTATCATGGTCACCACGCCCGATCACACCCATACCGTCATCACGCTTGCCGCCATGGAATCGGGCAAACACGTGTACGTGGAAAAACCCCTGACCCACAACATCGCCGAAGCGCGCCAATTGCTGGAGGCCTCCCGGAAGTACAAGGTCGTCACCCAGATGGGCAACCAGGGCGCTTCCATGGACTGCAACGCCGAAGTGGCCGAATGGATTCAAGCCGGCGCCATCGGCAAGGTGACCCGCGTACACGTGTGGACCAACCGCCCCGTGTGGCCGCAAGGCGTGCCTACCCCCCAAAGCGCCGACCCCATTCCCCCCGAATTGGACTGGGACCTCTGGCTCGGCCCGGCAGCCAAACGCCCCTTCAACAATGCCTACCTGCCCTTCCGCTGGCGCGGTTGGTGGGAGTTCGGCACCGGCGCACTGGGCGACATGGGCTGCCACCTGATGGACGTGCCCTACCGCGCCCTCAAACTCACGGCGCCTACGGCAGTGGAAGCCAACGCCACTACTGTCTGGTCAGGCGATTTTGTGGAAGCCGACTACCCGGAAAGCTGTCCGCCCTCCTCCATCGTGAAATACGACTTTCCCGCCCGCCCCGGCATGCCTGCCTGCGAATTGTGGTGGTACGACGGCGGCGTGCGGCCCATGCGCCCCGCCGAACTCGGCCCCAACGAGCCCTTCGGCACCTGGGACGGCGGCGTGCTCTTCGAAGGCAGCAAGGGCAAACTACTCACCGGCATCTACGGGCAGAATCCCACCTTGTTGCCCGCTTCCCGAATGAAGGATTTCAAGCCGCCGAAACCCTCGCAGCCCCGTTATCAAGGCTCCCATCAGGCCGTGTGGGCTAATGCCTGCAAAGGCTTGGGACAGGCATCCTCTCCCTTCGAATACGCCTGCCCGCTCACCGAGATACTGCTCATCGGCAACCTGGCCGTGCGCTGCTACGATATGAAAGTGCTCCAGCCGGGCAAGACGCCCGAGTCCTGGGCGCCTTACGACTACCCGGGCCGTGTACGCCTGGAGTGGGATTCGGTCAACATGCGGGTGAAAAACCTGGATTTGGCGAACAGGTATGTAAGCAGGGAAAACCGGGAGGCTTGGTGAGTGACGGTCGTTTCCTTTTTCGGACGAACTCCGGCTGCCCTGCCTAAAAAAAGAAAAGTACCGGGCGCTGTAATGGCATCCGGCATTTTTCATTATCAAAAGCTTAGCCGTTCAGGCGGCTGCCCGGATGTATTCCGCCAAATACCAACACCCAACCCTTTGTCGTTTAGGAGTGTTAGTTTTGCCGTTTGATTTAACACATCCCGACAATGAACTTGTACTACCCTGTGAACAAAGCGCTACCCGCACTTTTTGCGCTCTTTTCCATTGCTTTGGCCGCCCAGGAAGAGGAAAGCCTCGTGGTCAACCGCATTTCCGTCATTGACCAATGGAGCCCCGTCAAACATATTTATGTGGACGACGATAACGTCAAGTGGGTGTCCAACGCCAAAGGCGTATTCCAGTTGCGTTCCTCTGATCTGGCTACCCCCCTTGCGCTCGGCGCCGGCGAACAGTCGCTCTACGCTTTCCCCGGCGGCAATTACGACCTCAAGTGGCCTTCCTCAGAAATGAATTCCGCCCTCGGCAACATCCTCAACGGCAGCAACTCCATCAGTGCAGCCGCCTACGACGCCAACCGCGATGAACTCTGGATCGGCACCACCAACTCCGGCCTGCACCTGCTCAAAACCCAACCGGCCCTGCGCAAGGTGGAGTCCTTTACCACTTCCAACTCAAAACTGACCTCCAACCACATCCTCAATATTTTTATTGACAAAAAACGCCAAAAGTGGATAGGCTCTATGCAGGGCGTCATGATCGGCGGCGAAGGCAAGTGGCGTTTGGAACAAAAATACTTCGCTATCCACCGCGTCGCTGAAGGCCCCAATGGCATCTGGGTGGCCGGCGAAGGGCAAATTTGGCAGGTGGACAGCCGCGAGCGATGGCTCGCCGTACCGCTCAATAACCTCATCTCCGAAGGCCAGGTCAAAGACATCGCCCTGGACCCCGATGGCCGCCTCTGGATCGCCTCAGAGTCTATCGTGCGATACGATCCCGATACCGAAGAGGTCAAACGCTTCGGCCCCATCGAATACTACACCAGCCAATACGCCACCTGCATCAAGCTCGACCAGGACGGCGCCGTGTGGGTCGGCACCGAAGACAAAGGCGTTTTCCTCATCGAAAAAGCTTCGGCCCTTACGATCAACATCCTCAAGGAAAAAGAATTGAGCTGTACTCCCGGTAAAAACGATGCCGCCCTGCGCGTGAAAGTTACAGGTGGAAAGCCCCCATTTACTTTCCGCTGGGACGGCGGGCTCAATGGCGAAAACCCCGCCAATCTCGGTCCCGGCTTGTACTCCCTAACCGTAAGCGACAGCCAGGGGAGGTCCAAATCCGCGCGCTTTACCATCGAAGATACTCGTATGACGGCACGCGCTTCCCAGCAGGACCCCGAAAGCGCTCCCGGCGCCGGCGATGCGGTAGGCCTGGCAGTAGCAGAAGGCGGCACCCTGCCGCTGAGTTATAAATGGGACAATGGCGAAACTGCCAATATTGCCCGTAAACTCACGGCAGGCAACCATGCTGTCACCATCACCGACAAAAATGGCTGCACGGCCGTGGCCCTGCTGACTATTGATGAGACTGCCGTCCCGCTCAGTGCTGTAATCAGCCAAACTCAACCTGTACGGTGCCCCGGCGACAACTCTGCCGCACTCTCGGTGCAGGTCGGCGGAGGTAAGAGTCCTTATCGATTCATTTGGAACGACATCAAACTCAATGGCGACAAACCTTCCGGGCTGCCGGCCGGTGCATATTCCGTCACCGTTACAGATGCAGGCGGCAGCAACGTTGTAGCAAATTTTTCCATCCCTGCTCCTGCACCCGTTAATGCGACAGCATCTGTCGTTGCCTCCGCAAGCACGGGCAACAGCGACGGCAAAGCCACCGTGCAAGCCTCCGGCGGCACGGCCCCGTATAGCTTCAAGTGGGACAACGGCGAAACCGCGCAGCAAGCCGAACGCCTCGCGCCCGGCGCGCGCAGCGTCACCGTCACCGACGCCAACGGCTGCACCGCCACCGCACAGGTCAACATCACCGAAGACATCCTCCCGCTCGCCGCCGCGCTTTCACAAACGGCCGACATCGCCTGCGCCGGGCAGCAAACGGCATCCTTGCAGGTGCAGGTCAGCGGCGGCAAAGGGCCCTTCCAGTTCAAATGGAGCCAAGCCGGCCTCAGCGGCGACAAACCCTCGGGCCTCGCTGCCGGGGATTACACCGTCACCGTCAGCGATGCAGCCGGCGGAAACG
>CAZNYK010000069.1:0-19823 GCA_964577215.1 uncultured Saprospiraceae bacterium | reverse complement strand
TGGGAGACTGGGAGACTGGGAGACTGGGAGACTGGGAGACTGGGAGACTGGGAGAGGGGGAGAGGGGGAGAAGTATGCATTAAAACGAAAGAATGAGCATCTTCAATTTCCGGCATAAGACGTTCAAGCACGGGGTGCACCCGCCTGAACACAAGGATGAGACCAATGGCCTGCCCATCCGGCAGTTTCCCTTTGCGCCGCTGTTCATCCTGCCCATGTCGCAGCACTTGGGTGCGCCTTCGGTGCCGGTCGTGCGGGAAGGGCAGGAGGTGGTGCGGGGCCAGTTGATCGCCAAAGCAGGCGGCTATGTATCGGTTCCGCTGCATGCGCCCGTTGCAGGTATCGTGCGCAAGATCGCCAATGTGCCCACCATTTCCGGCAGTATGACGCCCGGCATATACCTGGAGGCTTTTCCATTCTCCAGCCAGGAAGTTATTGAAGGTGCGCCGGTAGATTGGACCACCGCTACGCCTGAAGAGATATTGCAGGCCATTCAGGATGCCGGGATCGTGGGGCTGGGAGGCGCTGCTTTTCCGACCCACGTAAAATTGAAAATCCCCGAAGGGAAGCACTGTGAGGTGTTGATCATCAACGGCATCGAGTGCGAGCCCTACCTCACCACCGACCACCGGGTGATGCTGGAGCAATCTGAAGATATTTTTACCGGAATCAAGTACTTGCTCAAAGCCACCGGGGCCGGCAAGTGCATCATCGGCATCGAGGCCAATAAACAGGATGCTGCAAGCCACCTTCAAAAGTTGATCCCGCCAGGCGACCCCGTCACGGTGGAGGTCGTGCCGGTCAAATATCCCCAGGGCGCTGAAAAAATGCTGATCACCTCCCTCATGGGTAAGGAAGTGCCCTCCGGCGGCTTGCCCATAGAGGTGGGCGCCGTGGTGGTGAACGTGGCCACTACCGCCGAGATCGGGCGCCTGCTGCCGCACGGCAGGGGCATTCAGGAACGCGTGGTGACCATCACCGGGCCGGGCGTGAAAAAGAAGGGCAACTACCTGATCCCCGTGGGCACTCCGCTGCGCTACGTGCTGGAACAGGTAGAAGCCGGCGAGCGCATCAGCGAGGTGTATATGGGCGGGCCTATGATGGGCGTAGCCGTATCCAACCTCGACATTTCCATCACGAAGGGAACCTCCGGCATTGTCGTGTTCACTGAAGCGCAGGTGAAAAGACCGAACAAGGTATATCCCTGCATCAATTGCGGGGCTTGTGTGGATGCCTGCCCGATATCTTTGATGCCCAACAAACTGGGGGTGCTGGCTAAGTTTGAGGCCTATGACGAAATGGCCGGAAAATTCAACCTGATGGACTGCTTCGAATGCGGTTCCTGCTCCTACGTGTGCCCTTCTCACATTCCGTTAGTACAGTATTTCCGGTTAGCCAAATCCACCGTGAGGAAACGCAATGCCGCCAAACCGAAAGCCGAACATGCTAAGTAGAACACTCCATATCAGCACCTCGCCGCACATTACCAAAGGTATCGGCACCGACGACATCATGCGCAACGTGGTGTGGGCTCTGTTGCCGGTTGCCGCTTACGCGGTATGGTCTTTCGGACTAAGCGCCCTGTTGTTGTTGCTCGTCAGCACTGCAGCATGTGTATTCACGGAACATGTCTTGGCGAAAATGTCCAAAAAAGAAAGTACCATCTCCGACTGGTCGGCTGTGATTACCGGTCTTCTGCTCGGCTTGACGCTACCGCCCAGCTTCCCCCTTTGGATGGCATTTCTGGGCGGCGTAGTCGCCATCGGATTGGGCAAATTCGTTTTTGGCGGACTGGGTTACAACGTTTTCAACCCGGCGTTGGTGGGGCGCGCATTTCTGCAAGCAGCATACCCGGTAGCCATTACTACCTGGTATCCGGTGTATGCGCCGGAGCGCTTCACTACGGTATCCGCTTCTACGCTGGCCTGGCCATTCATGGAGCCGCCTACGGTTGACGCATACACCGGTTCTACGCCTTTAGCGGCTTTCAAGTTTGACCACGTGACTACCAACAGCTACGACCTTGCTATGGGTATAATCCCCGGCTCCACTGGCGAGACCTGTGCGGTCATCATACTCATCGGCGGCCTGTATCTTGTTGCCCGCAACATGATGAACTGGCGTATTCCCGCCTCCATATTGGCTACGGTATTTACACTGAGCGGCCTTCTGTATCTAAGCAACAGCGAGGCGTATCCTTCGCCTGTGTTCATGTTGTTCTCAGGCGGGCTTATGCTGGGCGCGGTCTTTATGGCCACTGACATGGTGGCTTCCCCTACTTCGTCCATAGGCGTTTGGATTTACGGGGCGCTCATTGGAATCCTGGTAGTGGTTATCCGCATCTGGGGCGGCTTGCCGGAGGGCGTGATGTACGCCATATTGCTGGCCAATGCGGTGTCGCCGCACTTGGATAATATGATCAGGCCGAGGGTATATGGCACGGTAAAAAGCGCGAAAAAGCCATGAATGCAAATCAAACGACCGAACAGGCAAGCGGCCAAAAAATGCTGTTCACCATGGTGGGCATCGGGGTATTTTGCGCCCTGATGATCGTGTTGTCTTACCAGGGCACCCTGCCAAGGATTGAGCAGCTCAAAGCAGAGGCGCTGGAAAAAGCCATCTTCAGGGTAGTGCCTGGCATGGTGAGCAAAAAGACTTTCAAATTGGAAGCCGACGGCACCCTTACTGAAGTAAGTGGAAAGGAGAAAAGCGCACGTCTTATCTATGCCGGCTACAACAAAGAAGGGAAACTGGCAGGCATGGCCGTTGAGGCTTCGGGCATGGGATTTGCCGATGTAATCCGAATCATTTACGGCTACGACCCTGTCAAGGAAGCTATAGTGGGGTTTTACGTCCTCGAAAGCAAGGAAACCCCGGGTCTGGGAGACAAGATCGAGAAAGATCCTGTCTTTTTAGACAACTTCAAGGCACTCGACGTGGCTTTGGCAGATGACCGGAGCCGCTTGAAGAATAGAGTCGTGACCGTTAAGAAAGGCCAAAAAAAGAACGCATGGGAAGTGGACGGCATCACCGGGGCCACCATTTCATCACGCGCCATTGGAAACATATTGGACGCCAGCACCGGTGATATGGCGCCTGTACTCTACAAGAACAAGACTTTTTTTGAGGAAAAAGGGAAGCAATGAGCATTCAGACCAAAAATAAAGCCGGCGACGGATTCTGGGCCAATCTGGCCAACAGCCCTTCCACCAATGAATATCTCAAAGGGGTGTGGAAGGAAAATCCCGTTTTCGTGCAGGTGCTCGGCATGTGCCCAACCCTGGCTGTGACCAACACGGCCCAAAACGGGCTTGCCATGGGCCTTGCCACCATGTTTGTGCTGCTCATGTCCAATATCCTCATATCCACTTTGCGAAACGTCATTCCCAAGCAAGTGCGCATCGCTTCGTACATCCTCATCATAGCCACTTTCGTGACGATGACGGATTATGCCATACAGGCCATCAGCGTGGAACTGTCCAAAGCCTTAGGGGCTTTCATTTCCCTCATTGTGGTGAATTGCGTGATCCTGGGCCGGGCGGAGGCGTTCGCTTCTAAAAACACCATCGGCAAGTCCGTACTCGATGCACTCGGTATGGGCTCCGGGTTTGTAATCGCCTTGTTGGCCCTGGGTGCAGTGCGTGAGTTGCTGGGCAACGGCAGCATATTCGGCATTCCGGTTTTTCCGGCCAGTTTCCAGGAGTGGGTCATTATGATCTTGCCCGCGGGAGGATTTTTCACCCTGGCCTTCTGGCTGTTATTCTTTAATCTGCGCAAGCAAAGCAAAACCGCATCATGAACCAGGAATCCCTTTGGTCGATATTCATCAATGCGAGTTTGATCAACAACTTCGTATTGGCCTACTTTCTGGGGATATGCCCGTTTTTGGGCGTTTCCGGCAAAATGGAAACCGCCTCCAAAATGGGCGGAGCGGTAACCTTCGTGATGCTCATCAGTTCAGTGTGCGCTTACGGATTGCACGCTTTGCTCGTGGCCATTGATGCCACCTATTTACAACTGATCAGCTACATCGTAGTCATCGCCTCCACCGTTCAATTGGTAGAAATGTTCATCAAAAAAATGAGCCCGGCTTTGTTCCGTGCCCTGGGCATCTTCCTGCCGTTGATCACGACCAATTGCGCCATTTTGGGCTTGGCGCTGTTTCAAACCAACAAAGGATATGGTCTTGGGCAGAGCATCGTCTATGCCCTTGGCGCCGGCGCCGGTTTTACGCTGGCTTTGGTGCTCATGGCCGGCCTGCGGGAGAAACTCAATTTCGCGGAAACGCCCAACGTGGTAAAGGGCACGGTGCTTACTTTGCTCATTGCCGGGATTTTGTCCCTTACCTTCATGGGTTTTGCCGGCTTAGGTAGTAATTGATAGGCCAAACGATTGGTTTACAGTGTGTTTTAATCGCGTACTTTTTACTTTTTACTTTTTACTTCACATGCTTACATCATTTCTCACGGCAGTTGGCGCAATGGTAGGGCTCATGTTGGCATGGGTGGGAGTCCAAAGTTTATGGCGGAAGACTTTCTCCGATTATGTGAACGATGAAGACGTGCTGGCCGAGCGTCGAAGTTGTGGTAATTGCGGCTGCATCACTATTTGCGAGAACAAGAAAAAAGAGGTTCAACAACAATAACATTCACCAATAACGAGAAATATCATGGCACGTCTAACGGATTTTAATACGGAGAACACCTACCAGGCAACAGTGAAAAAGACCGTGCGCCTGACGCCCCAGGAAACGGAGGAAATCCGGGAATTGGTGCTGGAAGTGGACAGGCCGGACTTCGAGTTCCAGGTGGATCAGAGTTTCGGCGTGCTCATTGAAGCCCCCGGAGACTTCGGCAATACCCACCACCACCGCCTGTACAGCGTGGCCGACTTGCCAACCAAAACCAACGGCAAGCAGCAGATCACCATGCTGGTCAAGCGCTGTTCCTATGTGGATGCGTTCAGCGGAGAGATGCACCAGGGCGTGGCATCCAATTACCTGTGCGACCGCAAACCGGGCGACCGGATCACCATTACCGGGCCGCATCATCTGCCCTTCCTGGTGCCGGAAGACAAAACAGCCAACCTGATCCTCATCGGCATGGGCACCGGCATTGCGCCTTTCCGCGCTTTTGTCAAGCATATTTACAAAAATGTGAAAGACTGGAAAGGCAGGATACGGCTGTTCTACGGCGCGCGCAGCGGCCTGGAATTGTTGTACCTCAATGACAAGGACGGCGACCTGACCAACTACTACGACGAGGAGACCTTCAAGGCTTTCCACGCCCTCAGCCCGCGACCCCACTGGTCTGATCCCATCGCACTGGATGCCGCCATCGAGGCCCGCGCCTCGGAGATCGTGGATATGCTGTCTATGGCCAATACGTACATTTACGTGGCCGGGTATGAACAGGTCATGGACATGCTCAACAAGGCTTTCGCCAACATCCTGGGCTCCAAAGAGAAATGGGAACTCCGCAAGGCGGAGTTGGTGGCGGGCAATAAGTGGGCGGAGATTATTTACTGAGAGTGGTTGCGAGCTTCGAGCCGCGAGCTTTAGTTTTGGAAAATTAAGTTTTGTAATTAACAGAGCCTGGATGATTGTAATTGAGTAGGGAACTTTTATGATTCATAACGTCAAAAACTTGCGGCTCGTAGCTAATGGCTCGCAGCTTTCTGTACAGGTACAAGAAACATAAACAAGAAAATGACCATCATCATCGCGCTTGCCGCATTAGGTAGCCTTACGCTTCTCTTAGCTACGATGCTGATCGTGGCCAACAAGAAGCTGTACGTATATGAAGACCCGCGTATTGATACGGTGGAAGACATGCTGCCTCATGCCAACTGCGGCGCGTGCGGTTTTCCGGGGTGCCGCCCCTTTGCGGAGGCGCTGGTGACCGGTATAGCGCTGCCCGGCAAATGCACCGTAAGCTCCGAGGAAGGGCGGCAGCGCATTGCGGCGTTCTTAGGCGTTGCCTTGGGCGCTGAAGAGAAACGGGTGGCCCGCTTGGCCTGCGGAGGCGGCACCAACGTAGCCC
This sequence comes from uncultured Saprospiraceae bacterium, assembly GCA_964577215.1. Taxonomy (GTDB): domain Bacteria; phylum Bacteroidota; class Bacteroidia; order Chitinophagales; family Saprospiraceae; genus UBA2329. The sequence goes on along the minus strand of CAZNYK010000069.1, from coordinate 13,782 downwards.
GCAACCGGGCGCAATATTCAGGCATATCCTCCTGCCGTGGGGCCGCCTTGGTTTCCGGCGGAGGCAAGGGTTGCTTCTGGGGCTGCCTCGGCTTTGGCGATTGCGAGGCCGTGTGTGATTTCGATGCCATTACCATGAACGCCTTCTCGCTTCCGGTGGTGGATGTGGACAAATGCACTGCCTGCGGCGATTGCGTGGAAGCCTGCCCCAAAGACCTGTTCTCTTTGCAGCCTGTAAGTCATCGCCTTTGGGTCAATTGCAAAAATTTGGAGGCCGGCGATGAGATACTGGAAGAATGCCAGGTGGCCTGCACCGCCTGCGGCCGCTGCGCCATGGATGCCCCGGGCAATTTGATCACTATGGCACGTAATCTTCCTGTAGTCAACTATTCAGAAAACCACAACACCCAGGTACCTATCCAGAGATGTCCCACCGGCGCCATCGGCTGGTTGGACGACGAGGGCGGCCTCATCAAAGGGGCAGAGAGCAAGAAGATCATCCGCAAAGGAAAGCGGGAAACCGGGTTTTCTTAGCAGGGTGGCGGCTGCTGTCCGCCTGCTTGGTTAGATTGCTTTTTGCCGGTTCATTTCCTTGAGAGCGTCAACCGTTCAAGTTTGCGTGGCAGGCGGGCTTCCATAACCTGCAGTTCACTTTTTTCCGGTATAGGCTTAATTTTTTTTATATGGACTTGCTGCACGGCAGAAGCCGGCCGGGATGTTGCACCCCGCCCCGGCGCTGAAAATTTATTAAAGGTATTCTCAAAACGGTGAATGTTTCGGAAAAGCTCTATATTTCGCCTCAAAGTTGTACAAACAAAACACGTATGAAGCATTTTCGACTCCTTGTATTCAGTCTCAGCGCTTTGTGGATCAATGCAATAGGTGCGCAGGATATTCACTACACGCTGTTCAATATGTCGCCCCTCACCCTCAACCCGGCTCTCACCGGCGCCTATGAAGGCACTGCCCGCATAGGCGGAATTTACCGGGATCAGTGGGCCAATGTGATATCCAATTCCTTTACTACCCCCGGCGTGTATCTGGATGCGCCGGTCATCAGGGGCTTCGGCAAAAAGGACTGGGTGGGCGTCGGCGCAGTCAACGTCAATGACGAAGCCGGGCGTTTTTACCTGCAAACCAATATTTCGGGACTCTCCCTGGCCTATCACGCTTCTCTCGGCAACAGCACTGTGTTGACGCTCGGCCTTCAGGGTACCAGGGTGCAGCGCAGGGTTGACCGGCAAAGCTCCTTCGTGCGCTTTGAGGACTCGTATGACGTCAGCACCGGCGGATTTACCAATTCCAGCCAGGACCTGACCAATATCCGGGAAAATATTAACTACACCGATATCAACGCCGGCCTGATGCTGCGTACTCAATTGCCCGGGGAACAGCTCCTGGAGCTCGGCTTTTCCGGCGCGCATCTCAATGCGCCGAGGTATTCGCTTCTGAACACCTCAGGACTCAATGATGACGGCACGCGCCGGCCGCTGCGGCTGGCTATGCACGGCCGGTTCTACACGCCGCTAAATAAAGAGAAATGGAGCCTCAGCCCTACGGTTTTGGTACAAACTACCGGCGGGGCCTTTGAAGGCATCGCCCAAGCCTGGGCGGGTTACGATCTGAAAAAGGACGTGCGTATCAACTTCGGCGCCGGCTATCGCCTCGGCGACGCGCTCCAGGTTCTTGTGGGCCTGGATTACGAAGACCTCAAAGTGGCGGCGAGCTACGACATGAACGTGTCTTCACTGGCCGCCGTGAGCAAGACGGTTGGAGGTTTTGAGATATCTGCCTGGTATATCCTTAAAGTGTACAAGAAGCCTGATGTAAAACCGATCATTTTCTGCCCGCGTTTTTAAACTGACCGGCAATACCATAACTGCTTATGAACGTTTCTATTCACAGCAAACCGTTCCACTACATGAAACGCTTTTTATTATTATTTGCTTTTTGCTCCATTATTGCAGCCCAGGGCTGGGCGCAACCCATTCGGAAATCCTCTTACGAGAAAGTGGTAGAATTGGCCTACGAACTCCTTGAGCGCAAGGACTACTACAATGCTATCCTAAAGTTTGAAGAGGCCTATGAACAACAGGAAGACAAGACTTTTCTTCCCATACTGGCCGATCTCAACTACTTAGTAAGGGATTACGTAAAGGCCGAGCGTTTTTACGCCCGCATCCTGCGCCAGGACAAAACCGACGAGTTTGCCGGGAAGCGTTACTACTACGCCCGCGCCCTCAAAATGAACGGCAAATACGAAGATGCCATCACTGAATTCCAGAAAGTACTTGAAACTACCTCCGGGGATTCTCTGCGCACCCTTGTGCAGAATGAAATCTCCGGCGCGGAAATGGCCATTGAACTGGGCATCGCCGCTTCCGACGGCAGCATAGGTAAAGGCGTGAAAGTGGAAAACGCCGGACGGGACGTCAACACGCCCAATTCTGAATACTCGCCGGCTTACGGTCCGGAGGGAGACCTCTACTTCGTCGGCTTCAATGCCAAGGAAGTAATCGTCAACGAAGAAAAGAATCCCGACCGTTTCGCAAGGGTTTTCAAAACCAGCCCCAACGACCGGGAGGGCTGGAAAAAACCTGAGCCCCTGGACGCGAGCATCAACCGGCCGGAATCTCATACCGCCAACATCAGTTTTTCACAAAGGGACAACCGGGTCTATCTTTCCCGTATCGTACTGGACGGAAACGTGCGCAGCGAGGGGGTCATTTATTTCGCAGCAGGCATAGACGGCGCCGCTAATGAAGTGAAAGGCATCAATGGAGACTTTGTGGCCATCCACCCTGCCGTAGGAGAATTGTTCGGCAGCGAAGTTCTTTTCTTCTCCGCCAACATGCCCGGCGGTTATGGCGGATTCGATCTCTATTACGCCAATAAAATCGGAGATGGAGAATATAGCGCTCCCGTAAATCTCGGCGCAAAGATCAACACGCCCGGCAATGAAGAAACTCCTTTTTACCGGGATGGCACCATCTACTTCAGTTCCGACGGCCATCCTTCTTTCGGCGGTTATGACATATTCTTCTCCGTGTGGGACGGCTCCGCCTGGAGCGCCCCGGAAAATATGGGCGCCGGTTATAATACGAGCCTGGATGACCAATTTCTCTCTTTAGACGCGGAAGGTTATAAAGGATTTCTCACCTCCAACCGCCCCGGCGGCCGCTCCCTGCGCAGCCGCACCTGCTGCGACGATATTTTCAGTTTTGAAATTGCGCGCATCTCCGCCAATCTCGTCGTTGGGGTTTTTGACGACGCAAGAAAGCCGCTCAACGGCGCCACCGTTGACGTTGTGGAAATGCAGAACGACCGCCCCGGCAAAATTGACAGCCGCAGCAACGAACGCGGCAATCGCTTCGATTATCCGCTCGCACTGGAAATGCCTTATAAAATCATCGTGAGCAAAGAAGGGTATTTTCCTGATTCTGTTTCTTTTAACACGGCGGGTTTGAAGGAAAACAAAACCTTTGAAAACCGTTTTTATCTCAAGCCCAAGCCGGTGCCTCCCCCTGTCCCTGAATTCGATACCATCACCATCGAAAAAGCGATCGTGTTGGAAAACATCCTCTACGATTTCGACAAAGACATTATCAAACCCGAAGCAGAGCCCGACTTGCAAGTCGTTTTTGAACTCATGACTGAATACCCCGACATGGTCGTGGAATTGGGATCGCATACCGATAACAGAGGCAACGATGCCTACAACAAGGATCTCTCCCAGCGCCGCGCAGAATCTGCCCGCCGCTGGCTCATGCGCAAAGGCGTAGCCCGTGAACGCATACAGGCCGTAGGCTATGGGGAGTCGGTTCCGCAAACCGTGAATGCCAAGTCTGCCGCCCAGTTCTCTTTCTTCAAAGAGGGCGATGTGCTCACGCCGGAGTACATCGACAAACTGGCAGCGGAGGAACAAAAAGAAGCTGCGCACGCGCTCAACCGTCGCACGGAGTTCAAAATCGTGAAAGGCCCGACCAGTATTATCATTAAGAGTACGCGGCTTCGCAAGGTAGAGCCGACCACTACGCCCGCTCCCAAAAAGAATGCCCAGCCTGCCGCTCCTGACACGGTGCCGGCCCCCAAAGCAGGCAATGCTCCCAAAATGGAGTTTAAAGAGAAGTTGGTGGACTTCGGCACGGTGAAAAAGGGTGAAAAGCGCAGCCATGACTTCGAGTTCGTCAATGCCGGCACTTCGGATATCTTGATCACCCTTGTCTCAGCCTGCGAATGCACATCTGTGGAATACCCGGACAAACCGGTCAAACCCGGCGAAAAAGGCGTGATCCATATCGTTTTCGACAGCAGCGAAAAAGATCATGCCGAGACCATAGATGTGGATATTTTCCTGGATTACGTCGATCCGGTTACCGAAATCCCGGCAATTGTGCGGGTACAATACAAATTTGATATTGCGCGGTAGAGACGCGCAATGCATTGCGTCTCTACCGGTGCGCCAACCCCAACCAATCCATCGTATTGTCCCAAAATATTTTCTGTACGGTTTCCTGTGGAAGATCGTCCATTTCCTCGATGAAGGCGCCTATTTCCAGGTCGCCCAGGGGGAATGGGTAGTCAGAGCCGAGGGTGACCTTGTCGGCGCCCACCATGTCAATTATATATCGGAGCATAACAGGATCATGGGTGATGCAGTCCACCCAGAATTTGCCTATGTAAGCAGTGGGCGGTATGGGATTATCAACAGCTACCAGGTCGGGGCGGCAATTGAATCCATGCTGTATGCGGCCTATGGTAGGAAGGAAAGAACCGCCGGCATGGGCAAAACATACGCGCAAGCCGGGCAGGCGTTCCAGCACTCCGCCGAAGATCATGGAACAAATGGCGCGCGAGGTCTCGGCAGGCATTCCCACTAACCAAGGCAGCCAATAGCGTCGCATGTGCTGTTCACCCATCATATTCCAGGGGTGTACAAACAGCGCCATGCCCAAGTCCCGGCAGGCTTGGAAAACGGGAAAGAACTCCTCTTCGTGCAGGTTGCGGTCGTTGATATTGGAACCTATTTGTATGCCCGCCAGGCCGATGCTTTTGCAGCGCTCCAATTCCATGACGGCCGTACCGGCGTCCTGCATCGGCACAGTGCCCAGTCCGATATAGTGATTTGGGTAGTCTTGTGCCAATTGGGCGATGTGATCGTTGAGGAAACGTGAAAGTTCCAGGCAATCCTCCGCCTTGGCCCAATAGGAAAACATGACGGGGATGGTACATACCACCTGCATTTGGGTGCGATGCTGCTCGTATTCGCGGATGCGCAGATCGGGATCCCAGCAATTGGCCTCAATTTCCCGGAAAAAGGCATCGCCTTTCATCATTTTGGCGCGTCCCGGGGCGTGGTGTACGAGATGGATGAAGTCTCCGTAGCCGAATTTTTCTGCGAAGTTGGGCAGCTTTTCCGGCAGGATATGAGTGTGCATGTCTATTTTTCGCACAGGATCTCAATTGAGGCGATAAGGCGCAATAAGACGGAATTCGGGGATTTCGACCTCAAAGGGCTCATTGTTATCCATGCGCTGGAATTCGTAAGCCCCCTGCATGCTGCCGATTTCGGTAGTAAGGTTGCACCAGGACACGTACTGATGCACATCGCCTGGTTTGAGTACCGGCTGTTTGCCGACCACGCCTTCGCCTTCCACCTCGCGGTGCCCGAGCCCGGAATCGAAAATAACCCAGTGGCGGCGCAACAGTTGAATGGTGAAAGGATTGAGATTTTCGATGGTAATGCGGTATGCAAAGACGTATTCGCCTGTTTCAGGCTTGGAGTAGATGGGTTGGTAAAAGGTTTCGACGCTTATGCGTACATCGTTTGTGATTAGGGTATCCATAGCTGTCTCTATGTAGTGTGATCAATGCCCGCTGAAGAGGAAGGTTTCGGCAATGTTTTCAGCACGGCGGAAAGCGTCTTCCAATACATCATTAACGAGAACGACGTCGAATTTGTTTTCAAAAGCGAGCTCCTCGTCGGCCTTGATAATCCTTTTGGCAAATGTTTCTTCATTTTCAGTGCCGCGCAGGCGCAGGCGCTCGATGAGGGCATCGCGGGAAGGCGGTTTCACAAAGACGGTGAGCGCCTGTTCCGGGTATTTTTTTTTGAGCCGCACGGCGCCATACACGTCAATATCGAAGATGATATCCCTGCCCATGGCCCAGAGCCGTTCGATCTCGCTGTGCAGGGTGCCGTAAAACTGCCCGGCGTACACCTCCTCCCATTCTGCAAATTCCTTGTTTTCGATACGGCGGCGGAACGCTTCCTGCGATATGAAGTAGTAGTCCACCCCGTCTTGTTCGTGCGGGCGGCGGGCGCGGGTGGTAGCCGACACCGAAAAGGAGAGGTTGGGATACTTGCCGAGCAAGTGCCGCACGAGGGTTGTTTTTCCTGCGCCGGAAGGGGCGGCAAAGATGAGCATTTTATTCATATGGTATTGGCCACCTGTTCTTTGATCTTCTCTAATTCGTCTTTCATATTCACCACCAAGCGCTGGATTTCGGAAGAGTACGCCTTGGCGCCGAGGGTATTGATCTCGCGGCCCATTTCCTGGCTGATGAAGCTGAGCTTGCGGCCTTTGGCAGTATCGGAGGAGTTGAGTTCCTCCAAAAAATAATTGCAATGCTGCTCCAATCTCACTTTTTCCTCGGTGATGTCAATTTTTTCTAAGTAAAACAGGATTTCCTGCTCGAACCGGTTCTCGTCTATTTTGTCTTTGCCGAGGTACTCTTCCAGGTTTTGGTACATGCGTTGCCGCACGCGGATGACCCGCTCCTCCTGGTGGGGATCCACTTGCGGAAGCGCGGAAAGGATGTTTTGCACCCGCAGCCTGAGATCGTTTTCCATGGCTTGCCCTTCCGCCAGTCGGAACGCGTCAAAATTTTGTATGGCTTTGTGGGTTACGGCCAACACGGCGGTCCATTCCGCTTCATCTACATCGGCGGTGTCGGTAGCTACTACATTGGGCAGGCGCAGCACGGCGGGTATGATGTCGCCTTCGGGCAGTTGTAGTTCCCCGGCGAGTTTTTTCAATTCAACTACGTAGCGCTTGAACAGGGGCACGTTGAGACTGAAGTCGTCATCGCCTTGCAGGGATTTGATATCGAGGGAGAATTCGATCTTGCCACGCTCCGCCCGTTCGGCCAGGAGACGGCGCAGGTCGCTTTCGCGGTCTTTGTATTTCTGGGGCATCTTCATCTTGATGTCGGTGAATTTGCTGTTCAGGGAGCGGACTTCCACGGAGATGGTCTTGTCCTGGTATGGTTGGGATTCCCGGCCGTAGCCGGTCATGGAAAGAAGCATGATATTACATTTTATGCCAAAGAGGAGCAAAGATAGGCTTTTTCGCTTTCCGGCGGCATTTGTCGTATTTCATTGAAAATTAACCTTGTTTTTTATTTTCATAATCGGAGAAATATTCCGACATTTGCGTCTCGCTTTGAAAAGCGGGTTGTTATCTTTCATAACTAACTATAAACCAATTTATAACGATGAGAAAGGCCGATCTGGTTACTGCTATCTCCGAGAAGACTGGTGTTGCCAAGGTAGATGTGTTGGTGGCACTGGAATCCTTCTTCAAGGAAGTGAAAAGCTCATTGGCTGCCGGTGAAAACGTCTATATCCGCGGTTTCGGCAGCTTCGTCATTAAAAAACGCGCCAAAAAGATTGGCCGCCACATAAAGCGCAATGAAGCCATCGAAATACCTGAGCATTTCATACCTTCGTTCAAGCCGGCCAAGGTATTTGTGGACCAGGTGAAAAACAATGTAACCGAGCTTCCGGAAGACGAGGAAGATTAAGATCAGGCGCTTTTGAATAATACTTCCCGATGACCAAACTTCAAATTGCAGTGCTGGCAGGGGCAGCGGCCCTTTTTTTCGCGCTGTATTTTGGTTGCGAAACGAAATCGAAAGATCAAAAAACCCTCGAAAAGACGAGGGTTTTTGCTGCTGAAAGCACGGATATCAACGTTTTGCTATCAGCGGCAAAGCAAAGTTTAGCCCCGGCGGCAGCCGGCGAAGTGGCCGCCATCGAGCAGGAACTCAATCTCACCAAGGGCGATACAAGCGCTCATGTGGAGGTGCTCAAGCGGCTTTCCGGTGTGTGGTACCGCCTCGGCGATGCCGGGATTTCCGGGTATTATGCCCAATTGGTGGCCGAGCAGGCAAACACAGAAGATGCCTGGTCGAAAGCCGGTACCACGTATGCCATTTGCGTGCAGCGCAGCCAGGAAGATAAAGTGCGCGATTTTTGTACGCAGCGGGCGGTTGCCGCTTTTGAAAGCGCTGCTTCTATCAACCCGGACAACCTCGCGCACCGGATCAATCTCGCCGTGGTCTATGCCGAGAACCCGCCCAAAGAGGATGTCATGCGCGGCATTACTATGTTGTTGGAATTGAACCGTAACCATCCGGATAATGTATCTATTCTGAACAACCTGGGGCGCTTGGCCATCAAGACCGGGCAATTCGAGCGGGCCCTGGAGCGGCTGGGGCGCGTTTTGGAGCTGGACCCGGGCAATCCGGTAGCCACTTGCTTAATGGCGGATGCCTGGAAGGGCGCGGGCGATGCGGCAAAGGCCGGGGAGTTTGAACAGGCCTGCCGCCAATTGAGAGAATGATTCCGTGAGGCCATTTGCACCGGCCTCCTTTCGAAGTACAACAATTTTGTAAAACAAAAAAAAGAGATTTACTATGCCTTGTGGAAAAAAGCGTAAAAGGCACAAGATCGCGACACACAAACGCAAGAAAAGATTGCGTAAAAACCGTCATAAGAAGAAGAAATAAGTTTTCATCACCGGCTCTCCTGCCGGTGGGAAATTGCACATGGTGCAGCTCGGTTTTCCGGTCTTCCAACCCGTTTGAGGACCGGAAACCGCCCCTGATGAATTCTTCTTTGCGGAAGTCTGTTGTCTGTTTTTCTTTTTCCTGGTTGAGAGAGCGTTTCCCCTTCGCAGCGTAGCTCCCGAAAGGCCAAAATACCGGTACATGCGAATGTACCCGTTTGCCGTATATCCGCCTCTTTCCTTTAATTGAGGAACGGCTTGGCAAACACCTTGCCTTTCGGAAACTTGCCTGCACGGGGCCGCGGTTTCATTCTCCTGCCCATTGCAATTTGCACCACCGCGTGGAGCCTGCAAATGTATTCGCCCCGTGGAAAAAGAAATGATCATAAATGCTACGCCGACAGAAGTGGAAATCGCACTTCTGGAGAACGGCAAGCTCGTGGAGTTGCACAACCAGAAAACCAACAGCAACTTCAGCGTCGGCGATGTCTTCCTCGGTTCGGTGCGCCGGCTTATGCCCGGTCTCAATGCCGGATTTGTGGACATCGGCCATAAAAAAGACGCCTTCCTGCATTACACCGACCTCGGGCCTAAACTGCGCTCCCTCCTCAAATACACTGCCGGCGTTACTTCGGGAAGCATTTCCACCTACAAACTCGACAATTTCAAAATAGAGCCGGAAATCGTAAAAACCGGCAAGGTGGATCAGGTGCTCGAAAAACGCCAGCCCATCCTCGTGCAAATTCTCAAGGAACCGATCTCTACCAAAGGTCCGCGCCTGAGCTGCGAGATCACCATCCCGGGCCGGTACCTAGTGCTCACTCCTTTCACCGATGTGGTAGCCGTTTCCAAAAAAATTGCGAACGCCGAAGAGCGCAAGCGCCTGCAAAACTTAGTGGACAGCATTCGCCCCAAAAACTTCGGCGTGATCGTGCGCACCGCCGCCGAAGGCAAAAAGACCGCCGACCTCCACGAGGAACTCTCCCTCATGATCAGCAAGTGGGAGGACATCTACCGGCAGATGTACAAAGCCACCCCGCCGGCCAAACTGCTCAGCGAGTTGGACAAAACATCCAGTATCCTGCGCGACCTGCTCACCGATTCTTTTAATCGCATCGTCGTCAACGACAAAGAGCTTTACCAAAACATCAAGAACTACCTGGCTACGATCGCGCCCGACCAAGTCAAGATACTCTCCCTGCACAAGGGCAATCGCCCCATTTTTGAGACCTTTGGGGTTGACCGCCAGATCAAGTCCTCTTTCGGCAAAACGGCCACCATGAGCAGCGGCGCCTACATCGTCATCGAGTCCACCGAGGCGCTTCACGTCGTGGATGTGAACAGCGGGCACAAGATGAGCAATGCCGCCGCCGAAGACGCCATACTGAAGGTGAACCTGGAAGCTGCCGAAGAAATAGCCCGTCAATTGCGCCTGCGCGACATCGGGGGGATCATCATCATCGATTTTATCGATATGAAAAACCCCGACCACAAAAAAGACCTCCACATGCAGATGCGGGAGTTCATGAAAAAAGACCGCGCGCAGCACACGGTGTTGCCCCTGAGCAAGTTCGGCCTCATGCAGATCACCCGGCAGCGCGTGCGCCCCGAAGTGAAAATCAACACCTCGGAGGTGTGTCCCACCTGCAACGGCACGGGCAAGATCAACGCCTCGGTGTTGCTCATGGAAGACATCCAGCGCGACCTGGACTTCCTTGTCCAGAGCCGGGCCAAGGACGGTCTCACCCTCAGCGTACACCCCTACGTGGAAGCCTTCATCAAAAAAGGCTTCCTGAAAAGCCTCCAGGTGCAGTGGTTCCGCAAGTACTTCCGTTGGATCAAGGTGCGCTCCTCCAACGAACTGGCCATGACGCAATACAAGTTTTACGACGAGCACAACGATGAGATAAGGTTGAATTAGGATCAGGAGCCGTTTTCCCGCGCAGAGAGGGCATCGTCCTCCCGCAAGAAGGCTTGGGCTGCGATATTCATCCGCCGGGGCGGACCCTCTCTTTGCTCGCGCCGCCCCCGGTACGCGTGTTGGTCTCGACAAGCCTGTCGGGATCGCGCGGCTTATCCTGCGGGTTCTGCCCGCATGCCAAAGAAAATACACGCCTGATAGCGACCCGTTGTGAACCTCGCGCCGGCGTATTTTTATAGGAAATTCCTCCAAGTATCGCTACATTTACCCCCGGAACAGCAAACCCGGCGCCATGCCCTACGATATCTTTATCAGTTACGCCCATCACGACGATTCCGCACACGGAAACTGGGTGCAGCAATTTCACAATAAATTGGCCGACGACTTCCGCTCCCGCACCGGCAAAAAGCTGCAAATATTCCTCGACCGCGAAGGCCTTAATGCCGGCAATGTGCTCTCCGACCGCCTGAAGGGCGCGCTGAATGAATCCGCCGTCTTCCTGCCCATTCTCTCGCCTGCTTACTTAGCCAGCCCTTGGTGCCGCCGCGAATTCCTGCACTTCATCGAACAGTCAGGAGAAGGCCTCATCATAGACGGCTCCTGCCGCATCGTGCCGGTACAACTCATGCCCTATTCCCATTTCGAGGGCGAAAGCCCCGAAGATAAGGACGAAGCGGCCCGCATTACCAGGTTCCTGGCCGAAAAAGAAATACTCTACGCCGACTTTCACAACCGGCCCCTGCCCATCCGACCGGACGAACTGCTGTTCACCAATAAGATCGCCGGGCTTTCTGAAGCGGTGTTCAAATTGCTCACAACTGTCCGGCTGGCCATGCAGGCCCCGGCGCGGGCAGCAGCGGCCCCGGGTGGAGATAAAGCCATCTTTTTGGCCTACGCCGCCGCCGGCTCTAAGGCCCTGCGCGAAGGCTTGCTCAAAGAACTCCAACAGCAGCGCAAATACGGCAAGATTGACTATCGCATCCTGCCCGATGAAGCGCCCGACGCCCCGGCAGATGTCAAAGCCCTTTCCGCCGTCGAATGGGAGGCATTCCTGAACCGGCAGCTCGATGCGTCCATCTTTTCCATTCATCTTTTCGACGACTTAGAGGGCGTAAAAACCGCCGATACCCGCGAGCCGCTTGCACACTTGCAATACCGGCTATCCAAAGCGACAGTTGCTGCCCGCCCCGGCTTTTGCGTGTTTACCGCCGACTCGGTCTCGGAGGAGTGCTCCGCGGCGCAGGAGGATTTTCTGAAAACCGTAGCCGGCGACGCCCGGCAAATGCCCCAGATAGAGACGCTGCCCGCTTTCGAACTCAAGGCGATCAAAGACTACCTGCTGGAAAAAATCGCGCTCATAGAGGAAAAAACCGCCCGGCAGGCCGAATCGCCGGCGGAGGGGGCGCCGCGCCGCGTTTTTTTCGTGCATGACCACCGCGACAAGGACGACCTCCTCCGCAACCGCATTGACGACCTGATCTACGAACAGCAATACGACGTGTTTGTGCCCGTTTTCCGCGAAGACGACCCGCACATTGACCCCGACGCCTCCTTTCGCAATTTCTGGCTCGTGTGCAACAAGGCTGTGGTGCTGCTGCGCAACGCCAGCACAGCTTGGTGTAACGCCATGAAGGTGGAACTCATCAAAACAGCCACCGAAAAACAGCCGCCATACGACATGGCCATCTGCGTGACCGAACCCGACACGGCGCGTCGCATCCGGGAGGTGCGCAGCCACGAATTCCGGATCATTGACTGCACCCAGACGGACTATGAACAGCGCATTGTAGAATTTCTTAACGCACAGCGCCATGCCTGAAACCCTCCGCTACCAGATAGACGAGTACTACCTCGACCTGCAGCGGCGCGCACAGGATATGGAGATCATAGACGCCGACGACACCCGCCGCAACCCCTTCCCCGGCCTGCGCCCCTTCCGCACCGCCGAGGCGCACCTCTTCTTCGGGCGCGAAGGACAGTCGGAAGAACTCATACAGCGCCTGATGCGCACCCGCTTCCTCGGCGTGTTGGGCAATTCCGGCAGCGGCAAGTCTTCCTTGGTGCGGGCAGGCCTCATTCCCGCCCTGCACGCCGGCAAAAAGCAGCAGCGCATCTCCGACTGGAAGATCGTCATCTGCCGCCCCGGCAACAGCCCGGTGCAAAACATGGCCGCCGCCTTAGCCGGCGCCGGCAGGAACACCACCGACCCCGCCGTCATAGCGCCCGAAGTGCAGCGCCTGCTGCCCATATTGCAGGAAAGCTCCTTCGGACTGCTGGAAGCCGAAGCCGGCGCCGGCGAGCACGATAAGACCTTGCTCATCGTGGACCAGTTTGAAGAATTGTTCCGCTTTGGCCGGGAGATTACCCCCGGCGAAGCGGCTCACTTCGTGGACCTGCTCCTCACCGCCGTGCAGCAGGAAGGCGCGCACCTGTATGTGGTCATCACCATGCGCTCCGAGTTCCTGGGCGAGTGCGTGCGCTACCGCGGCTTGCCGGAGATCATCAACGAGGGCCAGTATTTGGTGCCGCGCCTCACCGGCGAAAACGTGCGCCGCGCCGTAGCCGGCCCGCTCGGCGTCGTGCATGCCCCTGTGGATGCCACATTAGTGAACCGCCTGGTGCGCGAAGTAGGCGACAACATGGACCAACTGCCCCTGCTGCAGCACGCCCTGATGCGCACCTACCGCCACTGGCAGGATCGCAGCAAAGATGCGCCCATTACCCACGCCGACTACGAAGCAACCGGCGGCATGGCTCATGCCCTGGGCCTGCACGCCGACGAACACTACGCGGCGCTCGACGCCAAAGGGCAGGCCATAGCCCGCCTGATCTTCCAACGCCTCACCGATCTGAGCGCCGGCGACAAAGGCGGCCGCCGTCCCACCCGCATGGACGAGATTTACGGCTTGGCCGAAGCCGTATCTGCCACCCGGCAGGAAGTGGATGCCGTCATCGAACAGTTCCGTCGCATAGATACCTCCTTCCTCATGCCGCCGCCCGGCGCGCCTTTGCAGGAGGAAAACATGCTCGACATCTCGCACGAGAGCCTCATCCGCAACTGGGAGCGGCT
>CAZNYK010000068.1:7686-20058 GCA_964577215.1 uncultured Saprospiraceae bacterium | reverse complement strand
CTTTAACCTTTAACCTTTAACCTTTAACACCTCGGCATCACTCAACGTAGCACCCGGCGCAGCGCCTTAACCCTCGCCACAATCCCTATTTGAACGGGAACCACCGGTTGTTATACCACACCCCTTCCCCGTCCAGGCGATACATGTGAGCGGCGGCCGGGCGTATGAGGAGTTCATCCACAATAATGTGGCGGCGCCCCATCCAGCGGTTGTGGAAAGTAAAGCGGATGCGGCTGCCGGCGGCAACGGGCCGGAAGGGGAATTCCACAAGCGTCCAGCCGCCGGGATCTATAAGGCCGTAAATGAAAAACACCCAGGTGGTTTGCTGCTGATACACTTCGCCGGTTTCAGGATTGTACTCTTCAAAGCCGAGGCTGCTGCGGGCGGCGAGGTCTTCTCCGATATACACCCAGGCAGAGAAATGATAAGAGCCGCCGGGCCATTGACCGGGCAGGGTGTCGTCGTAAAGCACGTGCTTTTTGCGTGCTTGGCCCGAAAAGGCGCCGCTGCCGAGATAAGCGCGTTGCGAGGCCTTCTCGTCAAAAGACTCATACACAAAAGTGTAGTTGGGGTTGTCTATCAGGAAAGGCCCGGAGCGGTACAGGCTGTCAGCGCGGGCTTCGGCGGCCAGGGTTTCCCGGCGCTGTGCGATGCGGCGTTCGAACAAATCCAGGGGAACCTCGTAAAGGCGCAGGATGTCTTTCTCGTATAAGAGGGTTGCGCCCTCCGCCAAGTGCCCGTAAAGCCGGCGCGTTTGGGGATCGCTTTCCAATTTGCTTGTATTCACCGCCATCAGGAAGGGCCTGCGGTCGGGGAGTTTTTCCAGTAGAAGGGGCGGACGGTAAGGCTCGCTCATGAGTTGGAATTGCATGAACGACTGCGACAGGGAGGTGCGGGTAAGCATGGCGCTGGTAGTGGGCAGGCCGGTCTGTAGGCTCAAGACCAATGACTTTTGCAAAATGAACCCGTCGTTGCCGAAGGCGCTGAGGTTGTCGGAGCCGATGTTGAAATACGGTACGGTGAGGATGGCCTGGTAGCGGCTGTAGTCAATGCCGGGTAGGTCGGTAAACTGCCGGCCTGGCTTGAATTCTTCTATTTCATCCAAGCGAAGGTCGGGTACGCGGTTGAAATGCCAGGCTTCGAAGGCGAGAAAAGCAATGGCCGCCCCCATGGCGAACGGCTGCCAGGGCCGCCTGCGCGTGGCGCTGTACAGCCAGAGGAAAGCCACGAAATTGGCTGCATAAAAAAATACCCAGGCAAAGCGGCCTATGGAGCGAAACTGCTTGATGGGACCGGCTATGGAAAGCATCCAATCGAACCCGGGAATAAGGAAGGGATAGCCGAAAGAGAACAACAGTATTACCACGCTTGCCCAGAATACGGCCCTAAGAAATCCTGTATGCGGGCTTTCTATAACCCAAACCGGCCGGCGCAGCCGCCCGGCCATGATGCGGACGATCATAACGAGTACGGCGCCCCCCGCCACCAGACCGGCATAAGCATATCCCTCGTAATCGCCCTGCTCGATGCGGATGACGCGCTCGTCCACCCAGCGCCAATGGGGTTGGGTAAGCGAGGTGAACACGCTTTCCCATATGGAGAGATAACTGAAAAAACCGGCCGGCTGGGCAGTTCGGTCATCCGGCCCGCCCG
This sequence comes from uncultured Saprospiraceae bacterium, assembly GCA_964577215.1. Classification (GTDB taxonomy): domain Bacteria; phylum Bacteroidota; class Bacteroidia; order Chitinophagales; family Saprospiraceae; genus UBA2329. Next base: position 18,405 of record CAZNYK010000068.1, on the reverse strand, counting down.
ACATCCAGGCAAAAAACACCGCCGCCGGCACGATCACCTGCACCCCGATATGCACTGCATACAGGGGTATCTGCTTCCACTCCCGCCGCTGCAACACCCGGAAGAAGAAGTACAACCCTATGGTCATTCCCATAATGGCTAAGTAGTAAAAATGCAGCAGGGAAAAGACGAATATGCTGAAAGCAATCCAAAGGCTGAAGCGCCAGGAAGGTTTTTCGTCGAAGCGCAGGAGCAGGTACAGCAAGACCGGGAGCACTTCAGGGTGAGCCAGGCCGAAGTGGGCCGTCATGCGCCAAAATTGCGGCGCCAAAAAAGTAAGCGCAGTTGCAAGCGGTACGGCGTACCATGCAGGCAGCCCGAGCCGCGCCAGGATGAGAAAAACGAACAGGCTGCACAGCAATACGCCCACGGGCATAGACCAATTGAAAATGCCCAGCGCATGATCCGCAATGCCGGGAAATACCCGGCTGAGTATGCGTACCGGATTCGACAACAGCGGTTGCGTGTCTGCCGGTATCACATGTTCGCCGAAAGGGTAGTTCATGCCTTCAAACCAAGTGTGCGTGCTGTCGTGGCGTATGTGATAAAGATAGGTAGCATAAGCCTTGAACCCGTCGCCGTAGGGTTCAATCACCCTGCTGCCGGCATGTTCGGGAAAATCGGGGAGCCGCCACAGCAGGAGCGCCGCCGTGAGGGCCAAGGTGAGCAACAGACCGGTGATCCATATTTTTCTATCCATAAGCTACTGCACAAGTTCCCTTTACTACGCAACGGGCGTAAAGCCTGTTGCCGAGGCTGCAAAGTTGCAATAAAATGTTCAGGCGGGGGTACCGTCGCAGAAGACAAATAGTCGATGCAAAATCTCATTGACGGCGGTCAACTTTTAAAAAATACTTCCTGCCCTGCCCGAATCTTCGTATTTTTGCCCAGCGAACACATTCACAACATCGTGTTTACGTCAGGGTAAAGCATGGCTACAAGGAGACAAAATAAGAACCAGTTGGCGCTCAAACTCGGAATGAACGATGAGCGCATCCCTAAACTCGTGGGGATAATATGCTGGTTTCTTGCGTTTTACCTGTTTATTGCTTTTCTTTCATACCTCTTTACCTGGCATATCGACCAGAACGAAGTGTTGCGCTTTTCCTGGGGCCTGTTGTTGCAAAGCGATATACAGATGGCCAACTGGCTGGGCCGTTTGGGCGCCATTATTTCCAACATCTTCTTTTACTGGGGCCTCGGCTTACCTTCCTTCGGCTTTGTGTATTTGCTCACTGCCACAGGTAGGAAGTACATGCAGCGCAAGCCCTTTACGGAACTGGTCGGCACCCTGCAGGTCACGCTGGTACTGATGGTGCTGTTTGCCGTATTCTTCGAATTCGTCTTCGGCAATGCCCGCTTCCCCTGGGGCGGCGCTTTCGGAGAATTCGTGGCCGGATGGCTGCAGAGTTTCCTCGGCACGGTGGGCACAGCTGCGCTCTTCATCCTCATTATCATCGGGGTGATTACCTGGGTGTTCAACCCCAACTACAATGAAATGACCTTCCGCAGCGCTGTGGACGGCATGTGGCAATACCTCCAGGACTTTTTTACCGGCAGGCTGTACCAACGGCACAAAGCAGCCGCAGCGCGCGAGCGGGAAGAGCAGGAAGCCGAGTCTTTGGAACAGAAAGCCGAGCGTTTCAAAAGGCTCGCATCTGAAGGAGAACGCCCCCAACTGAGCCTTGACCTCGAACAAGGCAGCCGCCCCACGCCTCAACCCCTGCGGCCTGAAAGCGCGGAGTTGGAAATACAGGCGCCTCCTCCGGAAGAAAGCCCTGCTCCATCCCAATCGCCTGTACTCGACCCCCTTGCGGCTTTCAACCAGGCATCCCAGCTTTCGGAAGACAATACAGACCACAGCGAACCCTACGACCCCACGCTGGAGTTGTCTTCGTTTGAAAACCCGGTATTGTCACTCCTGGAAGACTACTCCGACCAAAAGGTGGAAGTGGACCGCGAAGAACTGGAAGCCAATAAAGACCAGATCATCGAAACGCTGCTCCATTACAAAATCGAGATCACCAAGATACGCGCTACCATCGGCCCCACCGTCACCCTGTACGAGATCATCCCGGCGCCGGGCGTGCGCATCAGCCGCATCAAAAACCTGGAAGACGATATTGCGCTGAGCCTCTCCGCCCTCGGCATCCGCATCATTGCGCCCATACCCGGCAAAGGTACCATCGGCATTGAAGTGCCCAACAAGAACAAGCAGATCGTGTCGATGAAAGAGGTGCTGCAATCCGAAAAATTCCGCCGCGCCAAAATGGACCTGCCCATCGCGCTGGGCAAAACGATCTCCAATGAGATATTCGTGGCCGACTTGGCCAAGATGCCGCACCTGCTGATGGCCGGCGCTACCGGGCAGGGCAAATCCGTGGGCATCAATGCGGTGCTCATGTCGCTACTGTACAAAAAGCACCCTTCACAGATCAAGTTAGTGCTCATCGACCCCAAAAAGGTGGAATTGTCTCCCTACAGCAAGCTCGAAAGCCATTATCTGGCTTTCCTACCCGGCCAGGAAGAGCCGATCGTAACTGAAACCAACAAGGTAATACATACCCTCAACTCCCTGACCATTGAGATGGACACGCGCTATAACCTGCTCAAAAAGGCCGGTGCGCGCAACATCAGGGAGTACAACGAAAAGTTTGTACAGCGCCAGCTCAACCCCCTCAAAGGCCACCGCTTCATGCCTTTTATCGTGTTGGTGATCGACGAATTTGCCGATCTCATAATGACAGCCGGCAAGGAGATCGAACTGCCGCTGGGCCGCCTGGCGCAGTTGGCCCGCGCTGTGGGTATCCACCTCATTATCGCCACCCAGCGCCCTTCTGTCAACATTATCACAGGGGTCATCAAAGCCAACTTCCCGGCGCGCATCGCTTTCAAGGTATCTGCCAAAGTGGACTCCCGCACCATCCTCGACGCCAGCGGCGCCGATCAACTCGTCGGACGGGGCGACATGCTGCTCTCCGTCGGCGGCGACATGGTGCGCATCCAGTGCGCTTTCGTGGATACGCCCGAAGTGGAAAGGGTAGTGGAGTTCATCCACCAACAGCCCGGCTACCCGGAGCCGTACTACCTGCCCGAATTCCACGGCGACGAAACAGACCCCCTGAATCCCACCGGCCCCCTGCGGTATTCCGACCTCGACGAGATGTTTGAAGATGCAGCCCGCCTCATTGTGCAAACCCAGCACGGCTCTACCTCCATGATCCAGCGCAGGCTCAAACTCGGCTACAACCGCGCCGGCCGCCTGATGGACCAACTCGAGTCCACCGGCATCGTAGGCCCCGCCGACGGCAGCAAAGCCCGCGAAGTGCTCGTATACGATGAGATGGAGCTGAACCGTTATCTGGAGGATTTGAAAAAGCGCTGAGATTTTTAGAAACGCTTCAAGTTTATTCTATGAACGTCAATTTACCAATCACACGGACAATTTTTACCATCCTGGCGCTCTTGGCGTCCTTCCCCATCTTCTCCCAAACTATCGAAGAACTCACCCGCGAACTCCAGCAGGCCGGCAGTTCCCGGGAACGCATGGTGCTCAACTTTCAAATTGCTGAAGAACACCTGCGCAGCGGCGACAAGCAAAAAGCAGTGGATTTCGGCAGAACCGCCCACCAATTAGCCATAGAGCAAAACAACAACGGCTTTGCCGCCCGCTCCGCATACCTCATCGCCGATGCCTACGAGCGCCTGAAAAACGACCGCAATGCCGAAACCTGGTATAAAACTTGTCTCAACTTTGCCAAAGCCGCCGGAGATTTCGATCTCATCGTACAGAGTGTGAAAAAGCGAAGCAGGATCGCCACCAAAGACGGCAATTACCGGCGCGCTTACGAGATCAACCAGGAAGCCTTCGACTACTTCAGCGGCAAAGGCACCAGCATCAGCGACCTGGAAGGCAGGTTTGAAACGCAGAAAACAGTCATCGACAGGGAGCGCAAGGCCCTCATAGACGAGAAAAACCGCTTGGAGCGGGAAATTGCCGCCATGTCGCAGGAACGGGACCAACTCAGTACCGATAAAAGGCAACTGGAAAGCAGGCAACAGGAATTGGTACAGCAAAAAGAAAAAGTAGAGGAACAGATCACCGAAAAAGAACAGGCATTGGTCTCGGTGGAGGAAGAGAAACGGAAAGTGGAGGAACTGGCTACCCAGAAAGAAGCAGCCCTGAAAAATATGTCGCGCGAAAAACTCATCCAGGAGGCCGCGTTAAACGAAGCGAAAAAGGAAAGAGCCGAAGCCGAACTGATTGCTCAAAGAGAAAAGAGCCTGCGGGAACAAGAAAAGATCCTGCGGGAAAAAACCCGCCTGCAAGCTGCCGCCGGCGCCGGGGCGGGCGGCTTGGTCATTTTCTTCATGAGCATGCTTTACATCTCCAGCCGCCGGGCCAAGTCGAACCTCCAGCGCAAAAACAAACTCATCGAGTTGGAGCGCGAACGTTCCGACGAACTGCTGTTCAACATCCTGCCGAAAACCATCGGCGAAGAACTCAAGGAATTCGGCAAGGCCAAAGCCCGGAAGTTTGAACAGGCCACAGTGCTCTTTACTGATTTCAAGAACTTCACCCAAATTTCTGAAAAACTCAGCCCGGAGGAATTGGTGGAGGAAATTGACCGCTGTTTCAAGGGCTTTGATTTTATTATCTCCCAATATCCCGACATCGAGAAGATCAAAACCATCGGCGACGCCTATATGTGTGCCTGCGGCTTGGACGATACCTTCTCCTCACCTGACAACCTGATCCGGGCGGCACTGGAAATGCAGGAGTTCCTCTCCGAGCAGAGGGCCGAGCGCACGCGTCTCGGCAAGCCGTATTTCGAGGCGCGCATCGGCCTGCATACCGGGCCGGTAGTGGCGGGCGTGGTAGGGGTAAACAAGTTTGCATACGACATCTGGGGCGATACGGTCAATATCGCGGCGCGCATGGAGTCGCAGTGCGAAGAGGGCCGCATCAATATATCTGAGACGACCTACAACCTCGTCAAATATTCCTTTGAATGCAGCTATCGAGGCAAGGTGGAAGCCAAAAACAAGGGCGCTATCGACATGTATTACGTAGAACGGGAGTATTCAGGCGTGCCGGTGTATTCCTGATCGGCGGGTCACTGGTTTAGCGCCATATCCTTATACGCAATTGCCGTTTCCAGCCCTCTGCGCTTCAAATCCGAACGGGTTTCTTTGTCGTCTTTTTTGCTCGTGACCAGCACGAAATCTCCGCCCCAGGCGCCGAGGGATTTTGCCGCGCCTTCAAAACCGGAAAACAGGGTGTTTTGTACGGGCGGCAATTCTATAACCCCGGCAATCAGCCTTTCGTGTTCGAGCAGAAGCGATTCAAAATCCTTCAAATGCCCGGCTGCAGCACATGCAATTGCAATTTGGGATATGGAATCCAGCCATCTGTCGTCCGGCAATGCTGCGCGCTCCCGGTAACGCCTGATGCCCTCCCTGCTGTCTTGTTTTTGACCGAGATACACGAAATAAATACTGTCTGCGAAGGGAGGGTCAAATGGTATCTCCACGAAATGCGGCATACCTTGCCGCCGCTGAAATAACAGTGGCCCGGCCGCCGAGGCGCAGGCGACATCGTAGCCCGAACCGCCGAAGGTCTTATCCAGCAACCCGAACGGATCCACCCCGGCCCAGGCTGCTACATTGGCAATAAGGGTAGAACTCGTTCCCAATCCCCAGTGCCGGGAGAACTCCAGGCGGGTGGTCACCTCGCCGCGGGGTGCAAAATCCGGGTTCATGCGCTGTGCCGTTTGCAGTATTTGCGCCAGCCGTTCACCGGCTGCGGCATCCGTGCAACGCTTCAGGGAGAAGGCAGGAGATTCCAGCACTGCCTCAAACCAGCAGGCGCCGTCCACATCGTAACTCCGCCAGTGCAAGTCTTCTTTCCCGGCTTGGAAGTCAAAAGTTTGACCCGGTTTGGTGGGCAACGCAAGTGCCAGCGCGCCATCCAATACGGCGTATTCCCCGGTGAGCAGGAGCTTGCCGTTGGCGCGAAAGGAAGTCATGGTTGAGCGGAGGGCACGACCTCCCGGGTTTGGATGATAAAGTCCCGCACGGCGCTGAACGACACCACCTTGTCGGCAAAGTATTTGCAGGCAGCCTGAATTTCGGCCTCTGCCGCGCCGAGGTGGTTGAGGATGTTCATGAGATGCATGCGCATATGACCGTGCTGAATGCCGGTGGTGACCAAGGAACGCACGGCAGCGAAGTTTTGCGCCAGCCCCACCGAAGCAACTATCATCATCAATTCGGAAGCTGAGGGGTGACCCAGGATTTCCAGCGAACGGGCGGCAAGCGGGTGTAGTTTTGTCAATCCGCCGACAGACCCCAACGCCAGCGGCACGTCGAGTTGGAAGCGGAAAATGCCGTTTTCAATGCGGCAATGACTGAGGCTGCGATACTGGCCATCGCGGGCGGCGTAGGTGTGCGCGCAAGCCTCTACCGCGCGGAAGTCGTTGGCCGTAGCCAACACCACGGCATCTATCCCGTTGAAAATGCCTTTATTATGGGTGGCGGCCCGATAGGGGTCTATCTGTGCGATGCGCACCGCCTTTCGAAAACGCTCGGCCATTTGCCGGGCATCGGCTTCCTGACTAAGCTCACCCAATTGCTCCACGGGGCATTCTACCCAGGCACTGACCAAGCATTCAGGCGTATAATTGGACAAGATGGCCATGATTATCTCCACCTCCCGCTCTGCCGGGGATAGTTCCCGGCAGTTTTTTATAAATTCCTCCAGGGTGGTCGCAAATTCCTCCAGTACCGAGTTGATGAAATTGGCGCCCATCGAGTCGCAGGTCTCAAAACTGACGCGCAACTGGTACAGGTGTGGTTCCTTATCGGTTAAATCGAGCAATTCGATGCCGAGGATACCGCCTCCGCGTCTTTCCATGTTAGCGGTGAGATAGGCCGCGTCCGTGCGGAGTTGCTGTTCGAGTTGTGGGAAAACCCGGCGCAAGCGGGACGCTTCTCCGGGCCAGGAAAAATGTACCTGCCCAAGCTTTACCGTGCCGAGTACTTCGGCATGGAAGCCGCCCCTGTCCAGCCAATACTTTGCGGCGCTGGAGGCTGCCGCCACCACGGAACTCTCTTCTATCACCATCGGCACCGCATACATCCTGCCGTTGATAGAGAAATTGGGAGCAATGCCGTACGGCACGGGGAAATTGCTGAGGGTATTTTCGCTGAATCCGTCGAGTATGCGTTGCAAGCGCTCGTCGGGATGCCAAAAGCTGCTCATTTCCGCAATGGCCTCATCTGGACTTCCGGAAAAAGCGGCGGCTACCCAGCGCAGCTTTTCCTGTTTCGACCACTTGGAGAATCCGGTGACTTGCTTTTCCTGCATGTTTAGAGTGGTAATGCTTAAATTTCCTTTCCGTTGTAGCGATGTACTTATTTGACGCGCAAATAAGCGTTAGCGATCTCCAAGCCGCGCACCTGGGTTTCCACGTAGCGGCGCAGCGCTTCATAGTCGCCGCGCGCATGCAGCAGGAAACCGGAGGCCTTGCCATATACGGCCGGGAGGCTCACTTTTTGCGTGAGATAATACCCATCTAAAAAGTTGCGGATGCCGCCTGAGATGATGAGTTGCCCGCACTTTCGTTCGGCGCCGAGTTCGAGGATGAGACGGTTGCACATCTCAGCCATTTCTTCTGCGGCATGCCCCACTTGCGCCATTGGTTGCCAGGCTTCCAGCTTGCCGGGATCGCTGCGCAGCAGCTCCAACAGGGCGAAATTGACGCCGCCGCCGGCCGCGAAGTCCACTGCTGCAAGCGGCAGTTTAAGCAGTGCGCGCAAGCTCTCCGGCCCCATGCCCTGGCCAACCTCCTTGACGATGAAACGCACCTGGGGCAGCGCCTCAAGTACTTGTATGATGGTTTCCAGCGGAGGCTTCTTGAACCGGTCGCCTTCGGGCTGGAGCCACTCCTGCAGGGGATTCACGTGAATGATGAGTCCGTCGGCGCGCAGCTTGGAGATCAATTCCGTTACGCGCTCCAGTTCCTCGCGTTCGATGAGTTGTTCCAACTGGGCGATGCCGAGGTTGGCATACAGCGGATGCTCTTCGCCGATGAGGTGGCGCACGTCGAAATCGGTCAGGGTGTCGTTGCTGAAGAGCAGAGAGCGGCAGGAGCCGAGCCCCATGCCCATGCCGAACTCGCGGCAGGCGCGGGCGAGGTTGGTATTGATGGTGCGCGCCCAGTCGGTGCCTCCGGTCATGCTCGATACCCAAAGGGGTACGCGCAGGGTTTTGCCGAGAAAAGAAAGGGGTGGCAAGCTGCCCGGAGCGGGGTGCGCGGCGAGCAGCGGCTCGTAATAGAACCTGCGGTCGAGCTGCGCTTCCTCTACTTTGGAGCGGAAGGCCAGCTCGATGTGGTCGCGCTTGCGCGCAGCGGCAGTGGGGTCATCCTCCCCTGTATCGAGAGCGGGGATGTGTACCGCCCGTTCCTGTTCTTTTTTCGCCATGCTGCAAAGGTAAGGTTTTTGGGCATAGCGCCCCAAACGGGAAATGGAACGTGAGGTGGGGGAAATGGTTCATGATGTGCGTATTCACTTCCTCGCCAGAGTCAGGCTTCCGTATGCTCCTCCGAATACCATTGCCGCAATGGCCCAAGCCCATCCCGGCCAAAAGGGTTGCGCAAGCTCAAATGCCGCCCATGCAGGCAGCAAAGATAAGATGCTCAACAAAACAGCTTTCCCCTGAATATAAAAGTACGACCTCGCAGGGATGCCCAATTCCGGCGCTATCAACAGGCGAAAGACCGGATACTGCACGGCCAGGGCCAAGCTGAGCTGCGCTGCTGCTATGCCTCGAATGCCCCAATGGCTGCCTATATACAGCGCCGGCACGGTAAGTACCATAAGCACAATATTGACATAGCCCAGCCGCTGGATTTTTCCCACAGCCGAGAGCATGCCGTCCAGAGGGTGCAAAAGCGCATTGAGGCTGAAAGCGATGACCAAGAGCCGGAAGACCTGCGATTGAGCCGCCCATGCCGCCCCGGTAAACTGCGCCAGTAAAGGCTCTGCAAAGGCGAACCCAAAGATGGCGAAAGGCGCCAGCGCTGTGCCGAGCATGCGCAAATTGCCTAAGTAAAGTTCAGTTAGTTTCCCCCGGTCGCCCTGCGCGCGGGCCATCACCGGAAAGTTGAAGCGATCGATCCATTCGCCGGCCAAAGAAGTAGGCCGGGCCACGAGCCGCTTGAACACGTCGTAAATCCCAAGGGCTTCCGCGCCCATCAGCTTGCCGATGAGCAGAGTGTCCCAATTGGCATTCAGGTACATGCTCAGGCGCTCGCCGCTTTGGGCTATGGCGAAGCGAAAATGGGGGCGCAGTGCGTTCCTGTCCCAGGCGAATATTGGCCGGAACCCCTTCCAGCCCGCGGCGAAATACCATGCGTACTCGGCGGTATATTTGGCGGCTATTTGCCCCACTATGGCCCAATAGTCATAACCCGAAAAGGCCATATACAGCGCCGTGCCCGCCCCGGCGAAAAAGGCCGAAAGCTCTGCCCCCGCGGTATGCCGGTAGGCCAGGTCGCGCAGTTGTATGCTTTTATAAATAGCGCCTGCCGCAGCCAATAACGGCAGAACGGCCAGTACCGATAAAACCCCGGGCAGCCGTTCGTCGCCAAAGAAAAGGGCCAATGGATGCCGAAGCAGCCACATCAGCAAGCTGCCCAAGGCGCCCAGCGCCACATTGATCCAAAAAAGACCGGAAAGCCGGGCATTGTCCTGTTCCTGCTGAAAAATGAGCGCGCCGGGCAGCCCGTTTTGGACAAACAAAAGCACAAAGCCCAGCACTGCCAATCCCAAGGCCGGGGTGCCGAAATCGGCGGGATCGAGCAGGCGCGTGAGCCACAGTACCAAGGCAAGGTTGCCTAAGGCTGCCGCCAGGGTGATGCCTCCCGACCAGCGGGCGCTGTCGGCTAAGTTGTCTGCTTGTTTTGCCTTTTTCCGGTCTGACAAGGTATTTTTGTTACTTTTCGAGCGCAAAGCAAGAAGAAAAGATACGCACTAACAAGACACCCTCCCGAAAACGGTGATGGAACTACTGATAGAACCGCTGATTTTTTTTCTCAATGCAGCCCTTGTTATCAGCATATACGGGCTGTGCGGCATGCTGCTGCTTCCCTGGGTCGCCGGTGTGGAAAAACTCCCCGGTGACGCAAAATTCTTCTTGAAGCTGGTGCTGGGCTTTTTCCTTTTCACGTCGTGCTATGCCGTATTTTTTACTTCGGGGCGCAGCATTCTTTCCTTCGTTGTGATTTTCTACGCTGCGCTATTGATCTGGAACCGGCGGCAGGGCCGGAGGGTGGCCCGGTCGCATTTTACCCTGGAGTGGAAGCCCTGGGCGGAGTGTTTGGCCGTGTGTTTGATATTGTGTGTAATACAATTGTTCAGAAACGATTATTTCAACCAGGAGATCGTCTATACCAGCTTCATTGACTTCGGAATATACTCTACCGTAACGGAATATCTTAAGATCACCGGGGTTGAGATGTCCTCTCCCTGGTATCAGCTCTTTGATGTGAGCGCCGATGGATTGGTCAAGCCCTATCACTACATGGATCTTTGGGGCATGGGGCTGCTGCTCGATATTTCCGGGGAAAGCCCGGTGGATGATCATATCTACTCCTGGGTTCCATTGGTCAGCGC
>CAZNYK010000068.1:0-7586 GCA_964577215.1 uncultured Saprospiraceae bacterium | reverse complement strand
AACGTGCCCTCCAAGGGAAAAACCGTATCGGGGTTTCGGTGATCTATCCGCCCAGGAATATCACCTATTCCGCCGACCCCCGCATATGCTACGCCTGCAACTTCCTCAAAAAGATCGGCGACAACTACTGGGCCAACCAGATTTCCATACCGGAAGACATGAACAACCTGCCCTACCCGGAGCGCAAAACGGCCATCGAGTTGTCTCCTTTCTACCGTTTTAAGGAACAGATGAGGCAAAATGATACTGCATACAGTTTCGAGAAGGCCCAAATGGAATTCATCAACCGGTACGAGGTCGATTTTTTGGTGCTGGAAAAAGACGCAACGCCGCCCCGGTGGCTCCCGCACTGTGTTGAGCAGGTGATAGAAGACCCGGAGTCCGGCACGGCGTTGATCCTGCTGAAACGGCCTTGCAGCGCAAATGGAATAGTGGAATGAAGATTCAAACAACATATTCCCGGTGGTGGTACCGGGGGCTTTTCCTTGCCCTCATCGCGTTGTACAATTGGATATTCTCTTTTTCCACCAGCAACGACTTTCCCGGCTTGGGCATGAACTGCCTGCTCATCGAACAATACGGCCTGAAGTACGCCGTGAACACCAACTGGGGATTTGCGCATCCCGGCCTGAGTTATTTGCTCACAAAAGCGACCGGGCAGTTGCTGTGGTCGCAGCGCTTGCTCACCGGGCTGGCTGCCGTTTGCTCGCTCTTGCTTTTGGAAAAAGTAGTTTTCAGGCAGCTTCACATCCCGAGGGATAAGTATAGCATCCTGGTTTTCGCCCTGTTCCTGAGCAGCTACCTGTACATGGAGATGATCCTTTCCCCACATATGGACATCATTCCCGCCACCATCTTGCTGTGGGCGCTGTCTCGCCTGGATACTTTGACCATCCGCCAGGCGGTTGTGGTGGGCTTTGCTGTAGGTACGAGCTATTGGTTCCGGTTTCATTATCTCATTCCTGCGCTGCTGTTTCCAGCTTTGGTGTTTTTCTATCACCGTGAAAAAAGAGGGGCCTTGGCCCTGCTGACGTTGGCGGGCGTGTTCGGCGCGCTTGCCGTACCGGCCCTGCTCACCAAGGCTGCTTTTGGGGTGTGGAGCATTTCCAACCAGAAAGCATTGTTGGGAGAGATGATCTACGGCGAAATCTGGAGCTGTGATTTCCAGTTTGCACTTCAAGGCATTCCTTACCGGCAATTGTGGCAGGATTTCAGCTTCCTGGATTCTCTCCGGCGCTTCGCAGCCGATTTCACTTACCACACCGAGCTTTTCCTACCCATTTTTGCCCTGGTCACCTTTTTGTTTGTGGGCCGGTTACTGCCTTGGGGCAAGAAGCTGCCGGATGATTTTCCGGCCAAAGCGGCGCTTGTGCTGATTTTCCTTACCCTGTGCATTTTGCCCCTGGTATTCATACGCACGGCTACCACGCGCTTGATGGCCCTGTTCCTCATTCCTGCATTTCCTTTTTTGTGGGCAATGATGCGCAGGCATATCCGGGTGTATGCAAGTTTTATCTTCATCCTGCTGCTCACCTTGCTGTGGAGGAATTTCAGCCAGTTTTCCAATGCATTAAGAGAACAAGCCAAGCTCAAAGAAGACGTGGCTTTAGTGGAAAAGTATGCCGGCCGGGAAATGATGCGCCGCAACCCGGAGCTTATCTATGCCAGCCGCGATTTTTTTAATCCCTGGTTTCGCTACAACATCGTAAGCCCCGTGCTCACTTATGCATGGCCCTGCCGGTACGAGCCTTTCAGGGAAAAGTTTGGAGCGGTACTCATCCAGGAACTTGCCGATCCCGCGCTTTGCCATCCCTTTGAGTATCTCATATTTACCCATAAACCATCCGATAAAGTGTTTGAATTCTCCCGGGAGGATTTGGTCAAAAAATACGAATTGCTGGAAGCGCTTGAGTCGGGTACCACTATTTGGAAGAGAAAAAAGTAGAGAAGTCATGGCAGAAAATAAATCACAAGCATATCGCCGATACTGCATGGAACTTGATCTTCCCCTCTACTTCCAGCCCTGCTGGCTCGATGCCGTAGCCGGACCGGAGGGCTGGAGCGCCGCCATGGCTTTCGACAAGGGAGGGAATATTACCGGGATTTGGGTCTATTGCACGGCGAAGTATTGGGGCTTCCCCATCGTCAAAATGCCGCCGCTTACCGCTTATTCCGGGCCATACCTTTTTTATCCGCCCAATATGACCGCGCAGGAGAGTCGTTATGCTTTTGAGAAGAAAGTGATGAACGAACTCATGGACCAACTACCCCTAACGGCCTTTTTTTACCAGGAATGGCATCCCGAAATTGGCAACTGGTTGCCCGCGTATTGGCGCGGCTTTCAACAAACTACCCACTACACCTATCTAATAGATGATTCAGGCGACTGGAACGCCGTTTTCGACAATTTCCGCGGCAATGTGCGCACTCACATCCGCAAGGCGGAGAAGGAGATCAGGGTGTTGGAAGCGGATGGTGTGGAAGATATTTTTCGCATGCACGAAAAATCGCTGCAAAGGCAAGGCAAAATCCCGGCGGCGCCCTTATCTGTATTGCAACGGGTGGATGCAGCCATGCGGGGCAGAGACCAACGGCTCCTTCTCCTGGCAGAAGACGGTGCCGGGCGGCTTCATGCGGGGCTGTACTTAGTGTGGGACGCGCATACGGCTTATTATCTCCTCAGCGGCGCCGACCCTGCGCTGCGCGGCAGCGGAGCATTGTACCTGCTGGTGTGGAATGCCCTGCAATTTTGCGGCCGCAAAGGCCTTGCTTTCGACTTCGAGGGCAGCATGCTGGAGCCCCTGGAGGAGGTCTTTCGGGGATTCGGCGGCCGCATGCGGCCCCATTATAAAGTTTTCCGGGCGCACAACCGGTTGCTGAAGGCCGTTAGCGCACTTTCGGGCAGGGGAGGATATTGAGCGCTTGCTGCCTTTTGCCGATAATTTTCGGTCTTTTATCGAATGAACAAGTAACCAGCCATATTTATTTAACATCTTAGCGCTACCGAATAAAACCATTTTTAAACCTCAAGCACGGGACTTATGATTTTCCTGACCGTGAGCGATTGGTGGATGAGCTTGGAACGGCCGGAGCAGGTCTTCTGGATCATAGCTGTCGTGTTCAGCGTGCTCATGCTGATACAGTTCATCCTCACGCTCACCGGCTTGGACCTCGGCGGCGATGCAGATACCGAAATACACGGCGATGCCTCAATTTTGGATCACGACCACGATTTTTCCGTGTTTTCCGTGCGCAGCATCATCGCGTTTTTCGCTTTTCTGGGCTGGACGGGTGTACTTATGCTCGGCGCCGGCATCAGCTTATGGCTGGCTATTTTGCTGGGCTTGGTGATGGGGGGGATCGCTATGTTTTTGGTGGCATATCTCATCTTTTGGTTTTCCCGCTTGGGTCAGGAAGACAATATTACCGTACAGGAGGCTCTGTTCCAAACCGGCGAAGTCTATTTGCTCATACCTGCCGGCCGCAATGGGAAAGGCCGCGTGACGGTGAAAACCCGCAACGCGATGCGCGAATGGGACGCCGTTACGGACGGCCCCGCCATTCCCACCGGCGCCAAAGTACTCGTGACGGATGTATTGCGAGAGAATACCTTGCTGGTGACCCCTGCCGACGATTAACTATTCACACCATAACACTTCTATCCTATGCTGTCCTCCATTCTTTTTCTCGTAGTTGGGCTGGTATTCCTGGCCGTCTTTACCTTAGCTTTTCTCATTTCCCGCTACAAGCGCTGCCCTTCTGACCAGATTCTCGTCATCTACGGGCGCACAGGCTCCGGCTCGGCCAAGTGCCTGGCCGGCGGCGCCGCGTTTGTGTGGCCGGTCATCCAGGACTATGAATTCCTCGACCTCTCCCCCATTTCCATTGACGTGGACCTGCGCCGCGCGCTCAGCAAGCAAAACATCCGCGTGGATGTGCCCTCCCGTTTCACCGTGGCGATCTCCAACGAAGAGGGCGTGATGCAAAACGCCGCCGAACGCCTGCTGGGCAAGAGCATGGAAGAAATCCGCGACATTGCCAAAGACATCATCTTCGGGCAGTTGCGATTGGTGGTCGCTACCATGGATATCGAGGAGATCAACGCCGACCGCGACAAGTTCCTGTCGAATGTTTCCACCAACGTGGGCGCAGAACTCAAAAAGATCGGACTTTCCCTTATCAACGTAAACATCACCGACATACAGGACGAGTCGGGCTACATAGAAGCCCTGGGCAAGGAAGCTGCCGCCAAAGCTGTCAATGACGCCCGCATGAGCGTGGCGGAGAAAAACCGCGACGGCGCCATCGGCGAAGCCAACGCCAAAAAAGACCAGCGCATCAAGGTGTCGGAAGCCGAAGCGCTCGCCCAGGTCGGCGAAGCCGAAGCCAACGCCAAAAGCGTAGAAGGCGAAAACTTAGCCAAGATCACCATTGCCAACTCCGAAGCCCTGCGCCGTATCCGTGAGGCCGAAGCCAATAAAAACGCCGTATCGGCGGAGAAAATCCAGACCGCCAACGCCCTGGAAGATGCCTACTTAGCCGAACAAAAAGCCGAGGAGGCCCGCGCCGCCCGAGAAAAGGCCACTAAAGAAGCCGATATCATCGTGCAGGCAGAAATCCAGCGCCGGAAGATGGAAATCGAAGCAGAAGCACAAGCTGAGCAAATTCGCCGTATGGCCAAAGGCGAAGCCGACGCCATTTTCCTCAAACAAGAGGCCGAGGCGCGCGGCTTGTACGAAGTGCTCAGCAAACAGGCCGAGGGCTTCGAAAAGATCGTGCAGGCCGCCGGCGGCAACACCCGCGAAGCCGTGCTCATGATGATTGCCGACAAGATCGAAAACTTGGTCAAAACCCAAGTGGACGCCATCAAGAACATCAAGATTGACAAGGTCACCGTGTGGGAAGGCGGCAAGCAGGCCGAAGGGGAAGGCAATTCGACCTCCCGCTTCGTGTCGGGCCTCTACAAATCTGTACCGCCGCTCAGCGACCTTTTCAACATGGCCGGCATGGAACTGCCCAAGTACCTGGGTAATGTGAAAGGAGAGGAAACGCCTGCGGCGCAGGAACCCGAAAAAGAAGCGTGATAGAATTTGCGGATTACGCCGTATTTTCACCCTTCAAAACTACCGCTATGCAACATCTCAATATTGAGGTCAAAGCCCGCTGCGACCGCCAGGATGCCGTGCGGGCCTTCCTGCGCGAGCGCGGCGCGCGCTTCGCAGGCGAAGACCTTCAAACCGATACCTATTTTCGCGTGGCCGAAGGGCGGCTCAAACTGCGCGAGGGCAACGTGGAAAACGCGCTCATTTTTTACCGGCGCGACAACGAAGCCGCGCCCGGCAAATCCGAAGTGCTTCTGTACCCCTCGCCGGGCGGCGCCTCGCTCAAGCCTCTGCTCAGCGCCGCTCTCGGCATGTGGGCAGAAGTGAAAAAGAAGCGCGAGATATACTACATTGACAATGTCAAATTTCACATCGACGAGGTAGAAGGCTTAGGGGCGTTTGTTGAAATAGAAGCGCAGGATCAAAACGGCCTGCTCGGCGAGCAGGAGTTGTACGAGCAGTGCCGCTTGTACATGGAACTGCTCGGCATACGGCCCGAGGAATTGGTGCCCTGGTCCTACAGCGATATGTTTGACAAATGACGACCTACCCGGCCAAAGTCCTCCTCTTCGGCGAACACATCCTCATGCGCGGGGCGAGCGCGCTCGCGGCGCCCCTGCCTCTTTATAGCGGGCACTGGGCATGGAGCGCCACCGATGCGCCGGTCAAACAATTGCAACTGCACGCCTGGGCGGATTACCTTCATGCCCAACAACCGGAAATCGATCTCAACGCGGAAGCCTTCCGGGCCGATTTGCGCGAAGGACTGTATTTCCAATCTAATATTCCCACCGGCTACGGCCTCGGAAGTTCCGGCGCCTTGTGCGCCGCAGTGTACGACCGGTATGCCGCGCATAAGATTTCAGCTGCGGATAAGGACCGCTTGCCGGAACTCAGGCGTATGCTTGCTGCCATGGAGAGCTTTTTCCACGGCGCCAGTTCCGGCGTGGATCCACTCATCTGCTATCTCGATCACCCCGTCTTATTGAGGCCGGATGGCGGGATAGAGCCTGTCAGCCTGCCTTCTCTTCAGGCCAACGGGCTGATTCTTTTCCTTTTGGACAGCGGCCGCTCCCGGCAAACCGGGCCATTGGTGCAATACTTTAAAAAAAGATGTGAAAACCCCGCCTTCGAGCAACTGGTACAAGGGGAATTAGTCTATCATTCCGATGCCGCCATTCGTGCCTGGCTGGAGGGCCGGCCCGATGACCTGCGCCGGCATTTTTTTGCCGTCAGCGCATTCCAGATCGAGCGCCTGGCGCCCATGATACCGGAGGAATTGCATCAGCCATGGAAGGAAGGACTAACTCAGGGCAGGTTTGCGCTCAAACTCTGCGGCGCCGGCGGCGGCGGTTTTTTCCTCGGTCTCGCCGGGGACATGCCATCGGCAACAGCTTCGCTGAATGCATGGAAATTGGAGGCGCCGGGGTTTTAGTGGAGAATTTTTTCAAAAAAAGAAATTTTTTTCGGCTCTTGTAATTGTATTTTATACACAAAGTACTTATCTTTGTCCCATCTATTCGGTGTTTTTCCTGCAATGGCAGATGCTGGCACTCGGGTAAATCAAAAATCAAAATAAATACTCGAAGGAGTAAAAAATAATTTGGTTTTATTTGGTTAGGGCTGAGGTAGTACTCTTTGTAGTGCTGCCTCTTTTTTTTGCCTGCTTGACACCTCTTTTACCGTTGGACGAGTACCCATCTACCCCGGACGAAATCCTGGCCTGACTTGTCGGAGTTTAACTATTTTTGTATGGTTCTAATCGTCCAGCGACGAGTACCATGCAAAAAAAGGACAACCATGAAAGTCATCACCGTTCGCAACGTAGGCAAAGTCTACAACCCGGAAAAGATCCCGGTGGAAGCCCTTCGCGATGTGAGTTTGGAGATCGAGGAAGGCGAGTTTACGGCAATTGTAGGCCCTTCCGGCTCCGGCAAGTCCACTTTGCTGAATATCATCGGCGGGTTGGACCGGCCTACCCAAGGTTATGTGGAAGTTGGCGGGCACGTCATCAGCGAGATGTCGGACAACAAACTCATCGACTTTCGCAAGACCCACATAGGCTTTGTATTTCAGGCATATAACCTCATCCCTGTGCTCACGGCCAGGGAAAATGTGGAGTTTGTCATGCTGCTGCAAAAACGGCCCAAAACAGAGTGCGCGCAACGCGCCTTGGCTTTGCTGCACGAAGTGGGCTTGGACGATAAAACAGACAAACGCCCTTCGGAACTCTCGGGCGGGCAACAGCAACGCGTGGCTGTGGCACGGGCGCTCGCACCGGCCCCGGATTTCATCCTTGCCGACGAGCCGACCGCCAATTTGGACTCAAAAACGGCCCAAAACCTTTTAGACATCATGGCGCGGCTCAACGAACGCGAACGCACCACCTTTCTCTTCTCCACGCACGACCCCCGCGTCATCGAGCGGGCGCGCCGGGTAATCACGCTGGTGGACGGGCAGGTGGCATCGGATGAGCGCACAGGG
>CAZNYK010000067.1:16985-20130 GCA_964577215.1 uncultured Saprospiraceae bacterium | reverse complement strand
GGCGGGAATTTTGGGGTTGAAAAATTTGGCAAACCGCCCTCAAAGTGTACCCCGTACCGTACCCCAAAAAAGAAAAACCCTTGCAAACGATTGATTTGCAAGGGTTTTTACTTTTAGGTTGCGGAGAAGGAGGGATTCGAACCCCCGGTACCCTTGCGAGTACACCGCATTTCGAGTGCGGCCCGATCAACCACTCTGGCACTTCTCCTCGAAGAGGAGCGGTAGACGAGAATCGAACTCGCGACCCTCAGCTTGGGAAGCTGATGCTCTACCATCTGAGCTACTACCGCTTAAAACAGGGATGCAAAGATACGGCACATATCTCTACCAGGCAAGCTGAAGCCGTCACTTTTATTTGAGCGCCGTTTTCTTTGAAGCGCCGCATACTGAAGCCGGGCGCAAAATAGTTTATGGTGCGGTAACTTGCTATTTGGCCTGATCTTTCGGGGCAGATTAAGGTTTCAATCATACTGAATCATGAAATTGACCAACTACTACAAAGTCGTTTTAGACGACGTGCAATCTCCCCGTGAGGAGTTCATCAACGTCATCACACACGGCATTGGGCTGATCTTCGCCATCGCAGGCACCGCTTATCTGCTGGCCACCATCCTGTTCCAATCGCCTGGAGCGGCGCAAATCGCCGGCGGACTGGCTTTCGGTATTTCTTTGGTGCTGGTGTATTTCAGCTCCACCTTTTACCACGCAGCCAACCGGCCCAAGCTCCGCCACATCTGGAACGTCCTGGACCACATCGCCATTTATTTTCTCATAGCGGGCACTTATACGCCCTTTATCCTGATGTTCATGCGCAATGCACCCGGCTATACAGTGCTCATCAGCTTGTGGTGCATCGCCGCAGTGGGCTTGGTGTATAAGATATTTGCCGTGAAGAAACACCGGTTCTTCTCCACTCTCCTGTACCTCGGCATGGGCTGGGCGGCCATATTCATCATCAAACCCATGGTGCAGAGCGTGCCGGCGCCCATTCTCTGGTGGATACTTGCCGGCGGACTTTGCTACACCCTCGGCACAGTGTTCTACCTGGCACAGCGCCTGCGCTACCACCACGCCATCTGGCACCTGCTGGTGCTGGCAGGTAGCGTATGTCATTATTTCGGTGTATTGAGTGCGGTGAAGGGGTAAGTTGGATCTGGGGGAACTGGTGGAATCGGTGGAACTGGTGGAACCGGCTTTCGGAACGAGCTTTTCTATTATACACCGGTTATCCCGATTCCCCCGATTCCCCCGATTGAACTCACTTCCCGATACAAAACCTCGAAAAGATCGAATCCAGCAAATCCTCTGTGTTGATCTCGCCGGTTATCTCGCCGAGGAAGGTCAGCGCCCTGCGGATATCCATGGCGATGAAATCGCCCGTAACGCCGGTGTCAATGGCACGCAGGGCGTCGCGAAGGCTTTCCGAGGCTTTTAGCAGGGCCTCGTAGTGGCGGGTATTGGCTACGACGGTGTGCTCCAAGTTGAGGTCGCCGCCGAGAACAGCATTCAGCAGTTTTTCCTTCAGGAATTCGATGTTCATCTGGTTCAGGGCAGAAACCGGCACCCAGGCGTCGGAGTTGAAGTACTCGTTGGCGTATTGTTCGTAGGTGGTGTAGGGGTTGAGGTCCATTTTGTTGGCCACGACCAGGAGTTTGGTGTCGGGATGAGCCAACTGCGCCAGGTCGCCGCGCAGTTCTTCCGGGGAGCTGCGTATCACATCGAATACATAGACCAGTACAGCCGACTGCCGCACTTTTTCCATGGTTTTGGCTACGCCGATGGCTTCAATGGCATCTTGCGCTTCGCGGATGCCGGCGGTATCAATTATGCGGAAGGCCACGCCGCCGATGTGCAGCGTCTCCTCGATGGTATCGCGGGTGGTGCCGGCGATATCGCTCACGATGGCGCGCTCTTCGTTGAGCAGGGCGTTGAGCAGGGTGCTTTTGCCGGCGTTGGGGCGGCCGGCTATCACAGTGCTGACGCCGTTTTTGATGGCATTGCCCAACTGGAAGGAGCGCAGCAGGGCATCCATGAGGGAGAGGATGCGGTGGATGAGCGCCTTGAGGTCGTCGCGGTTGGCGAATTCCACGTCCTCCTCGCCGAAGTCCAATTCTAATTCGATGAGTGCGGCGAAGTCTATGAGTTGCTGCCGCAGTTGTTTGATCTCATTGCTGAACCCGCCGCGCATCTGCTGCATGGCCACGGCGTGGGCGGAAGCCGATTCGGAGGCGATGAGATCGGCTACGGCTTCGGCCTGGCTGAGGTCCATGCGGCCGTTGAGAAAGGCGCGCAGGGTGAATTCGCCTGGCTTGGCCAAGCCGGCGCCTTTGCGCAGCAGAAGGGCCATCACTTCCTGGAGGATGTAGTGGGATCCGTGGCAGGAGATTTCCACCACGTCTTCGCCGGTGTAAGAATTGGGTCCTCGAAACACGGAAGCCAGCACCTCGTCGAGCACGCGGCCTTCTTCGTCGCGTATAGTGCCGAAATGAATGGTGTGCGAGGGCTGGGCGCCGAGTTCCTTGCCATGGAACACGGAATCGGCAATGCGAAATGCGTCCGGCCCGGAGAGCCGGATCACTCCTATGGCGCCCACGCCGGGCGGAGTGGCAAGTGCGATGATGGTGTCGGTGTACAGCATAGGCTTACGCCTCACAAAAATACTCCCGGAAAAGAATTTACAGAAAAATAACGCCTGCCCCTTGCTTCGAATCGGTAAAGCGCCTATTTTTGCACTCAGTCTCCCCTTACTTGCGAAAACCGTTTAATCAAGCATTCGCGCCGTATTCCTTCGAAAAGCACCCTTTAGAAACAAGAATGTACGCTCGTTTGATGCGGCAGCGTTTGAATGTTTTATTTTCCCAAAAACGACGATCAACCATGAACACAGACTTTATCCTCTTAACCATCTTAGTGGTAGGAGTAGTTTTACTCAACAAAGAGTACATCACTTCGGAGCTCCTCTCCAAAAAAAAGGAGGAAGAATAAGCAGCTGGGAACATACTGTGAAGGCTCATAAGAGCTGCTGCGCGGCTGATTAATCATTCGCCGGTGCAGCGCCTTTAACCTTTAACCTTTAACCTTTAACCTTTCACCTTTCACCTTCACCCTTTAACCTTTCACCCTCACCCCTCCTGCATTAAGCTCG
>CAZNYK010000067.1:3435-16885 GCA_964577215.1 uncultured Saprospiraceae bacterium | reverse complement strand
ACCTTTCACCTTCACCCTTTAACCTTTCACCCTCACCCCTCCTGCATTAAGCTCGCAAAAAGTCCCGATTGCGGTATTAGAGCCGAACACCACGAGTATGTCGCCTTCCTGGAATTGCATCTCCGGTGTGACTACGCCTACGGATTCCTTGGCCAGGCGCGTGCCGCCGAGGATATTGCGCTTGGACTGCTCGCGAATAATGGTAATGATGTTGAGTTGGTGGTTGCGGCGGAAATCAGCTTCCTGTACGGTTTTTCCGGCAAATTGCGACCCGAGTTGGATCTCTGTTACGGAGAAGTGCTCATCCACTTCGAAGTTGTTGAGCACCCATTTGAGGTGGAGCATTTTGCTGAGCCGGTCGGCGGATTCCTGTTCCGGGTGTACGATCTCTTCGATGCCCATGGCTTCGAGCACCATCTGGTGCAATGGGGAAATAGAACGGCTGATGATGCGTTTTACGCCGATTTTTTTGAGAATGGCGGCAGTCAGAATAGCGGCGCCTTCGTTTTCGCCGATAGCTACGAGCGCTGCATCCACATCTTTAAAAGGCAGGCTCCTGACGGCAGCTTCGTTGGTGGAATCCAGGGTCACGGCAAAAGTGACCAAGTCTTTGATGAGGTCCACCCTGAGCGGGTCTATATCAACCCCGATGACCTCGTTGCCGGCGTCTATAAGGCTCGTAGCAAGCGAGACGCCGTAGTTGCCCAAACCGATGATCAATATTTTCATGGCGCAAAGTTAGTTAATCAGAACAGGTTCTTCCGGATAGCGGTAATGCACGTGCCGCATGCGGCGCAGCATGCCGGTGAGCAAATTGATGGTGCCTACGCGCCCAACAAACATCAGCACTATGAGAACGCATTTGCCCGGCGTACCCAGTTGGCTGGTGATCCCTAAGCTCAGGCCCACCGTGGAGTAGGCGGAAATACTCTCGAATGCCAGGGTGATGAGTTCTTTTTCCGGCTCCAGCCAGCCCAATAAAAACAGGGAGGAGCCGATGGCAAAAAACGACAGCATCACGATGGCGAATGCCCGCTGCACTGACCCCATGGGCACTTCCCTGCGGCCTATTTCAATGTGAGACCTGCCCCGCACAATGGCGCCGATATTCAGCACGGCCAAGGCAAAAGTGCTGGTTTTGATGCCGCCGCCAGTGGAAGCCGGCGAAGCCCCTATCCACATCAGTACCATAGTGGCCATGACTGCCGGCATGCCCAGCGCTGCCACGTCCACCGTGTTGAAACCCGCCGTGCGCGGCGTCACGCTGCAAAATAACGCATTGGTTATCTTTCCCCACAGGGTACCGTGTGCTGCCAGTACATTCCGGTATTCGGACAGGAAGAAGAAAAGCGTTCCCGCAACGATCAGTAAAAAAGCGGTGCGGATCACCAGCCGTGAATTGAGCGAAATGAGGCGCGGCGACAATGCCTTGACGGGATTGCCGCGGGCAATGGCTACCCAACTTTGCAGGCGGAGTTTTACAAAATCGTACAGGTTGTTGATGATGTTGAAACCCAGGCCGCCCAGCACTATGAGCGCCATCGCCGTCCATTGCAAGCTGTAATTAAACCGGAACCCCGTGTCGTAAAATCCTTGGGAAAGGGTAGAAAACCCCGCATTGCAAAAAGCGGATATAGAGTGAAAAACCGAGAAAAAAAAGCGGTCGAACCAGTTCTCAAATAGATTTGGAGCGAGGGACTGAAATATACCTGCTGCACCTATCAATTCTATGCCGAGCGTAAAGACCACGATGCGGGCAATGACCTTGAACACGTTGCCCAATTGCTCCGAACTGACCATGTCTCTCAGGTTGAGCGTTTCCTGCAAGGAAGAGCCGCCTTTGAAATAATAGGCAAAGAACGAAGTGAAGGTGAGAATGCCCAGCCCTCCCAGTTGTATGAGCAACAGGATGACGCACTGCCCAAAAAGGGTAAAATCGTTAGCCGTGTCCACTACGGTGAGGCCTGTTACGCACACCGCGCTTGTTGCCGTGAATAATGCATCTACTACGCTGATAGTGCCTGTGGTAGCTGTAGGAAGCAATAGCAACAAGGTTCCCATGAAAATCAGGAGAAAAAAGCTGCCGACGAACAGCGTTGCGGGGTTAAACTGTTTTGAAAAGTATCGCTGAACGCTGAGGGAAGCGCGGTACACAAAATACACCCCGAAAGCGGCTATATACCCGGCGTGCATCTGCTCTAATGCCGCCCAGATACCCAGGCCGCCAACCAGCTTGAAGAGGGTGAACAATACCGCGGCGCCTAATGCTGCATCCGGAATCCATGATAAGGGACGCAGGATGCCCTCCCGGAAGTGCAGGTATATATTGGAGACCAAAAGCAGCAATGCCGTCAGTGCGTACGATCCGCTCAACCACCGCGCATGCTCGAAGCCGAGGTCATATATCAACAGCCCCAGGGCAAAAGCCTGCAGCAGAAAGATCAAATAATGCGATCGCGACAAGAATGAGGAAGTCAAACTCAGCTTTTTTGCAATATGGCAAAATTAGCTCAACTCCGGCTGGCATGTGCAAAATATGGAAAATATTTCCCGGTTGGGGACTTCCGATTTTTTTCTCCATCGAAAATCCCCCGCAAAACACTACCTTTGAATTCTCAAATATTTCGAGGAATGAGCCAGTTTGTCGTATCTGCCCGGAAGTACCGGCCTGCGCGCTTTGAGGACGTAGTGGGGCAGGAACACGTGTCCAAAACCCTGAAAAACGCCCTGCAAACCGGGCACCTGGCGCACGCATTCCTGTTTTGCGGGCCGCGCGGCGTAGGCAAAACCACCTGCGCGCGCATCCTGGCCAAGGTCATCAATTGCCAAAATACCGGCGCCGACTTCGAGCCTTGCAATTCCTGTGATTCCTGCCGCGCCTTCAACGAAAATGCATCCTTCAATATCACCGAACTCGACGCGGCCTCCAACAACTCGGTGGATGCCATGCGCACCCTCATCGATCAGGTGCGCTTTCAGCCGCAACAGGGCAAGTACAAGGTTTTTATCATCGATGAAGTGCATATGCTCTCGGCTCAAGCTTTCAACGCCTTCCTGAAAACGCTGGAAGAGCCGCCGCCCTATGCCATTTTTATATTGGCCACCACCGAGAAGCACAAGATCATTCCCACCATACTGTCGCGTTGCCAGATATACGATTTCCGGCGCATCACCGTACAGGACACCGTAAAACACCTTCAACATATCTGCGCACAGGAGGGCATTCTCGCCGACGAGGCCGCTCTGCACATCATAGCCCAAAAGGCCGACGGCGCCCTGCGCGATGCTCTGTCCATCTTTGACCGCATGGTAGCTGCCGGCCGGAACGAAGTGCGCTACGAAGCCGTGCTGGAAAACCTCAACGTACTCGACTATGAATATTACTTCCGCTTGGTGGATGCCCTGCTCTCCGAAGACTTGCCCGGTGTGATGCTCCTTTTCGACGAGGTGTGCCGCAAGGGCTTTGATCCCGATATTTTCATCCTCGGCCTGGCGGAACACATCCGCAACCTCCTGGTTTGCAGAGATGAAGCCACCCTCGGCTTGCTGGAAGCAAGCGACAGCCTTCGCGATCGCTACCGCGATCAGGCCCGGCTTGCGCCCGCCGCGCTCCTGCTCAGCGCACTCAACTTGGCCAACGAATGCGACCTCAACTACAAAATGGCCCGCAACAAACGCCTGCATACCGAGATGGCGCTCATCAAAATGACCTATATACAACGCGCCGTACGCCGCACGCCCTTTGGCCCGGAAGAAGCTATTGATACGGAAAAAAAAACTCTTGACGGAAGGGGAAAGCAGTCGGCAGTTGGCCCCGACACTCGTGTCGGGGAGCAGTCAGCAGTCAGCGGTCAGCAGCCGGCAGTGAGCCCCGGCATTCGTGTCGGGGAGCAGTCAGCGCCTGCACTCGTGTCGGGGGGCAGTCAGCTTCATGTCCAAGAACCCGAACCCGAACCTTTGCGGCCTCTGCAGGAGAAACCCGTATTGCGCGGCGCCGGCAAGCACAGCGTAGCAAAGCTCAGCAGCTTAGATGCCATGCTCGAGGATCATCTCCACGCCGATGACGGGCCTTCAGATGAGCAAACTTATCCGCTCACCCCGGAAGAATTGGACGCTGCCTGGAAATTATACGTAAACGGCGTGCAGTCGGATTCCACGAAGGCCTTCCTGCGCGCAGTGGAGCTGGGCATAGAGGGCGAAAACATCACCGCCGGAGTGAGCAGCGCGCTGGCGGAAAGCACGGTCCGGCAGGAGCGGGAATTGATCGAATTCCTTCGCCGGCGATTCCGCAAGCCGGGGCTGTCCCTCGTGATCAAGGTAGAGAAAAAAACAAACGGCGCCGCTGCGCCGCCCGCCCGCGCAACGCCCCTCAACGACAAGGAAAAGCTCTTGCAAATGCGGCATGCCAATCCGAATGTACAAGCGTTGTGGGAGCGATTCGGGCTGGGATTGGAGGAGGAGAGTTGAGATCAGATTTACCACAAAAATTCAATGTGCACATTATGATTCGCTAAGGCTTCGCCGCACAGCAGTATAGTCAATTGGACTGCGTTACCACCAAATTTCCGTCAAAATCCACCTCCAGCGTCGTGTTTTTCAAATCCCGCCGGCGCAGCAGCCAGGCGGCTAAGGGCGCCGCTACGATGCGTTCCAGGGCGCGCTGCAGGGGGCGGGCGCCGTACACGGGGTCAAAGCCGGCCTGGCTGAGATGATCAACCAATCGCTTGGAGAAGCTGAGGCGAATGCCTTTGGAGGCAAAGCCTTCCCTCGTGGCTAATGCTTCCAGTTCCCGCTCGGCTATGGCCCGGATGTGTTCCCGGGTCAGCGATCCGAACACGACCACATCATCGATGCGATTGACGAATTCCGGCCGGAAATACTGGTTTACAGCCGCGAGGACGGCGTCCTGTTTCGATTTTTCCGCATTGAACCCTAAGGATGCCCGTGCGCCGGTGCCGAGATTGGTGGTCATGATGATGATAGAGTTGCGGAAGTTGGTCACCCGGCCGAAGGCATCGGTGAGCATTCCCTCGTCCAAGGTGGTGAGCAGCGTGTCAAATATGACCGGGTTGGCCTTTTCGATCTCGTCGAGAAGGAGTACGGAGAAAGGGCGCTCCCGTATCTCGCGCACCAACTGGCCGGGTTCTCTGCCCTCGCCGATGAGGCGCGAAATCTGCCATGCCGACTGGAACTCGCTCATATCCAGGCGTACCAGAGGGGTTTGGGCGCGGCCTTTTCCGAAGAAATAATCGGCTAAGGCTTTGGCTGCGGCCGTTTTACCTACGCCGGTGGGGCCGGCAAATATCAGGGTGGCGATGGGTTTGTGAGGATTGTTGAGGCCGGCTTTGAATACTTTCACGACGCGGCACAGGCGGTCGATAGCCTCATCCTGGCCTTTGATGCGATGCCGGAAAAAGCTGCGCAATTCCGCTTCGTCTATCGGCATGTCATCTCGCAGGAATATCTCCGGGAAGCCGGTCTGCCTGATGAAATTATCGATAATATCGGTTTGGGAAATGACCTTGGCATCGGAGATAACGGCCTCGGCAATGCATTTGGCTAAAAAGCGCACGCCTTTGCCCGGAAACTGTTCGTAAGGGTAATAGCGGCTCAGTATGCGATAGGCAATCTTCAAGGCTTCCGGCCGGATGGAGATTTGTTGTTGCTGTGCCAGCATGCCGGCATATTTTTCGAGGATGCTCTGCACCTTGCTTTCCGGGAGTTCAGGTACCTGCACTACCTGGAAGCAATCAGCAAAACCGGGCAGCAGTCTTCTCATTCCTGCCAGTTCCTGGGGCGTGACCTCGCCCATGATCTGCAAACGGCCGTTTTGCAGCCATGGCAATAAAAACGCCGCCACGCTGTCTTCGGGACTGCTGCCGCCCGTCAGCAGCAATTGTACCACATCCGAGACCCAAAGCACCCCGGAGGCTGCCTGGAGTTCGAGGATCAATTCCTCGCAGGTTTCCTGCCATTCGCCTAAGTATTTGGCGCCTGCGGTAATGCGCTGCGACATAATGCGCCAGAAGGTAAGCCCGCTCTCGTCGCCTTTTTGTGCGCGGGTTATCCGGCGGACAGCCGAGTTCAAAATGGTGCTCTTGCCGGAGCCCGGGCTTCCCACCACGAGCAGATTGACCCGCGTCAGGGTAATGCGCTCTACCACATCGGCAACGATGTGCTCCATCTCCCAGGCCGTTTCGGGCATCGTTGCCTGGCGCGCGGCCTTGGGGCGCTGAAGGGGCATCCGTTCGGTAAGTTGTTCCAGATGGGGGTAGCTGCGCCGGAAACCGAAATCTCCCCAGGCCCGTTGCCGGTCGGCATTGCCTCTGAGCACGATTTTATCCAAGCCAGGTGTGCCGTAGCCTCTCAACCGGAAAATTTGTTCGGGTTCCATGCGCCTCAGCGCTGTTGCCGCCGTATGTTGTATCAAAGTATCCAACTGCGCCGGGTCGAAACAGAGGAAGTGCTCGTCGAGCCAGGGCAGAAAACAGCGTATAGAGTCTCCATCGCCGTCGCTTATGACGGCGAAGATGCGCACGCTGAGCGTTTCTGCCATGGGGTATTGCACTTCGCCGTCCCTGAATGCAGGGCGAATGGAAATGTCGTAGTGCCTGAGCACGGCATTTTCCATGGGCAAGCCTGGAAACTGGCCGTTTTTCTTGTATTGTTTTTGCAAATAACCGGCCAGTATGGATTTTACCGTGCCGAGGTTTTCTTCCATGACCTCCAAACCGCTGCCCGGCAGAAGCCCCAGTACCGAGTCTTCGCGCAGCTGATAGTAAAGCAAGGGATATTCGAATTTTTCCATGAGCCGAAATGTGGGGCAAATTAATGGTTTTCCAACTCAAAACTTTATTGAGCGCGCTATTTCGTTTCCAATCCCTAAATTCGCATTTTATTTATCATTTTGCAAATCCATGGAACTAACCGCTCAAGTCCGCTCTTTCTTAGCCGGTCGCTACGAAGACCTCACTGAAGTCGCCAGGCAATTTCAACCGGTGTACACGGGCAACCACCCTTTCCCCAATATCTACTTTGACGACTTTTTCGATCCCGGCTACCTCCGGGAAGTATTGGCGGAATTCCCAGACCTGGCCCGCAAAAAAGACACCATCCACTACAACAATCCCAACGAAAACAAACACGCCGGGAAAGGCGAATATGACATGGGGCCGAAAACCCGCGCCTTGGTGCACTATCTCAACTCGCAGCCTTTCCTGGAGTTCTTGCAGGAACTCACCGGCATCGAGGAAACGCTCATCCCCGATCCGTATTTAGAGGGCGGCGGATTTCACGAGATCAAACCCGGCGGTTTCCTCAAATTGCACGTCGATTTTCACAAACACCGCAAAATGAACCTCGACCGCCGGCTCAACCTGCTCATCTATCTCAACGAAGACTGGGAGGAAAGCTACGGCGGCCATTTTGAATTGTGGGAACGCGACATGAGCCGCTGCGCGGTGAAAATACTGCCCTCGTTTAACCGAATGGCGCTCTTTTCCACTACCGGCGATTCCTGGCACGGCCACCCCGATCCGCTCACTTGCCCGGAAGGGCGCAGCCGCAAATCGCTGGCCCTGTACTACTACACCAACGGCCGCCCGAAGAACGAGCTGAAAACATCGGAACAACAGCGCATCACCACCACTTTCGTAGATCGCAAAGGCGTGGACAGTCCCGCTATGCGCCGCTACAACGACCTGGTCAATTTTGCCAACCGCATTCTGCCGCCCGGTCTGATCCGGTTTATTAAAAAATTCAGAAATACCTGATGATCCATGGATTCCAAACGCCATATTTCCTGGTTGTACGAGCAGTTGCCCGGGCTCGTAGAGCAAGGCATCCTTTCAGAGGAGCAAAGTGAGAAGATCAAATCCCGCTTCGGGCCTGTGGAAACAGGGCCGGCCTACAACTGGGCATTCCTCACCATAAGCGTGATCGGCGCCTTGCTCGTGGGCGGCGGGATCATCCTCATTTTCGCCTACAACTGGGAGAACCTTTCTCGCGGCTGGCGCACTGTGTTGAGTATCATGCCTTTGGCGTTGGGTCTGGTTATATACGGCTATATGCTACTGCGGCGCAGGCAGTCGGTAGCATGGGTGGAAGGCGCGGCAACTTTCCTGATGCTGATGCTGGCATCGAGCATCGCTTTGGTGAGCCAGACCTATCACATCATGGGCACTACGGAGGAGTTTCTGCTCAGTTGGCTTGTGCCGGGCGTATTGCTCCTGTACATAGCGCCGTCTTCATTGTGCGCTATAATCTATTACATCGGCATCGCCTCCTGGGCCACGGAGACGAGCGGTTCTGATTCGGTATGGTATTGGGCATTGCTGGCCGCCGGGCTGCCGCACCTCCTTTGGGCTGTGCGCCGCAAGGAAGAACCCATACGGTACCGGCTTTTAGGCTGGGCACTGGCGCTCACCATTCCTTTCGGCTGGTTCGGCACGGTGGAACAACCCATACTGCTCTACGGATTTTGGGGTTCCGCCGTGGTATTGGGGCTGATGTTCCTGTTAGAATCCATTGCCCCGCCCGCCCGGCACTCCAATCCTGTGTTTCAGCCTTTTCGCACTTTTGCCGTTGTGGCCGTGTACATCTTTCTTTTGGTATTAACCTACCTCGACGACTACGAGCCAGTTTTAATCGAACAACTCTGGAAAGGAAACGGGTATGCGCCCTGGGCAGTATGGACAAACCTCGCCGTTTGGATTGCCCTGGCAGGCGGCTACGTTTTCATGCTGGCGCGCCGTTGGAAGGAACTGCCTGTGCAGGGCCGGCTCGCTGCCTTATTCCCTGCTTTCCTGCTCCTGTTGTTGCTCACAGGCCCCTACACGGGGGACTGGTTCCCGCGCCTGGCCGCCAACGCGTACCTCTTAGCCTGGGGCGTGGCGTACCTGTATTCCGGCATTCGATACACCCGCATGGGCCTGGTCAACCTCGGCATGCTCATCATCCTTTCGCTCATCGCCTTCCGCTTTTTCGATACCGACTGGAGTTACCTGACCAAAGGCATTGCGTTCGTAGGGCTGGGACTGGCCTTTTTGGGCGGCAACTGGGTGTTGTCGAAGCGGGTGAAGGGTTGATACTCCTTTCCCGGTTCGTTGAATTGGCATTTGTAATAATCGTCCGGCGCCTTGCCGGGCCGGCTCCTCTTCATTTTCAGGCCTTTTTTGTGAAACCCCAAATTTGCATTAGTTTTGCCGCCGCAAACTAAAACAGGGCAGGCGCGTGGGCCGGCTCTCATTCAGAAACCACTTTAAACTATACAAACTCATGGATCAAAATCTCATTTACGTTGTCCCTGCGTTTGGCGTACTGGCCATCCTGTACGTCCTTTGGCGCTCGGCCTGGGTAAGCAAACAAGATGCAGGCACGGAGCGGATGCAACGCATCGCCAAAGCCGTGTCGGAAGGCGCTATGGCCTTCCTCAAGGCGGAGTACCGCGTACTGGCCGTATTCGTGGTCGTGGTGGCCGTGCTTTTAGCCGTTTCTGCCGATCCGCAGAAATCCTCCTGGCTGGTAGGCGTGTCTTTCCTGATCGGCGCTTTTTGTTCGGCGTTGGCCGGTTTCATCGGTATGCGCGTGGCCACCAAGGCCAACGTGCGCACTACCAATGCCGCCCGCACCAGCCTGGGCAATGCATTGGGAGTGGCATTTGCCGGCGGCTCCGTGATGGGGATGGGCGTGGTAGGCCTCGGCGTACTCGGCCTGAGCATCCTTTTCATCATATACGGCAACATGTTCGGCACGAGCACGGCTGAAGATGTGACGCAGGTCATCACCATCATCACAGGGTTCTCCTTCGGCGCTTCCTCCATCGCTCTCTTTGCGCGCGTGGGCGGCGGCATCTATACCAAAGCGGCCGACGTAGGCGCCGACCTCGTGGGCAAGGTGGAAGCCGGCATCCCGGAAGACCACCCGCTCAACCCCGCTACCATCGCCGATAACGTGGGCGACAACGTGGGCGACGTGGCCGGCATGGGCGCCGACTTGTTCGAGTCTTACGTGGGCAGTATCGTGGGTACCATGGTGCTCGGCGCCGCTTTCATCAGCCTCGGCGAATTCCAGGGCGCGTCCCTCAACCTGGGAGGCCTCAACGCCGTACTGCTTCCGCTTTTCCTTGCAGGCGTAGGTATCCTCACCTCTATCATCGGTACCTTCTTCGTGCGGGTGAAAGAAGGCGGCAACCCGCAAAAGGCCCTCAATACCGGCGAATTCCTCGCCAGTGGCATCATGCTGGTCGCTACCTGGTTTGTGGTGAAGTGGATGATGCCCGACACTTGGGTCTTTGCAGGCCGTGAGTTCAGTTCTACCGGTATTTTCATAGCTGTCATTATCGGCCTGTTGGCCGGCTTGGGCATCGGTATGATCACCGAGTTTTACACCGGCACGGGCACCCGCCCGGTGAAGAGCATCGTGAAGCAATCGCTCACCGGCGCCGCTACCAACATCATCGCCGGCCTTGGCGTGGGTATGCAATCCACTGCCATTCCCATCCTGATCCTTGCGGCGGGTATCATCGGCGCGCATCACTTTGCCGGCTTGTACGGTATCGCTATTGCGGCCGTGGGTATGTTGAGCAACCTCGGCATCCAGTTGGCTGTGGACGCGTACGGCCCTATCGCCGACAACGCCGGCGGCATTGCCGAAATGAGCGAACTGCCCAAAGAAGTGCGCTCCCGCACCGATAAACTCGACGCAGTAGGCAATACCACCGCCGCCATAGGCAAAGGTTTCGCCATCGGCTCTGCCGCTCTGACGGCGCTGGCGCTTTTTGCGGCCTATATGCAGGTTGCCGGCATCACGGTCATCGACGTGGCCAATCCCAAGGTAATGGCCGGCCTTTTGATCGGCGCCATGTTGCCTTTCCTTTTCTCATCCTTGGCGATGAGCGCTGTGGGCAAAGCCGCAATGGACATGATCCAGGAGGTGCGCCGCCAGTTCAGCGATATCCCCGAACTGAAAGCCGCTCTCGAAATGATGCGCAAAAACGACGGCAAGGATATGGACGAGTGGAGCGATGCCGACCGCAAGGTATTCGAAGCTGCCGACGGCAAAGCCGAATACGGCCGCTGCGTGGAAATCTCCACCAAAGCCGCCATCCGCCAAATGGTTGTCCCCGGCCTGTTGGCTGTCTTGTCTCCCGTGCTCATCGGCTTCGGCGGCGGCAAGGAAATGCTCGGCGGCCTGCTGGCAGGTGTGACTTCAGCCGGTGTGCTCATGGCCATCTTCCAGTCCAACGCCGGCGGCGCATGGGACAACGCCAAGAAGATGTTTGAAGGCGGCGTGGAGATCAACGGCAAGATGTACTACAAAGGCTCCGATCCGCATAAAGCAACCGTGGTGGGCGACACCGTGGGCGATCCCTTCAAGGATACCTCCGGCCCTTCGCTCAACATCCTGCTCAAACTCATGTCCATCGTGGCGCTCATTTTGGCGCCGCTGCTGGCCGGGTAAGATTTTTGAAGACCTGTCAGGTCTAACAAAACCAATTGCCGCAAGAGACGCTGGTTCCTCTTGCGGCAATTTTTTTTCATTTTTGTTATGGAATTTCACCCGTTCCTGCGTCTTTATAAGGACGCGCAATGATTGAGGAGTGAAATTCATACGCCTATGACCGCCGCACTAAGTACAATGTAAACTTAGAAAATTTGCTTTGATCAGGTTAGTGAAGGGGTGACTCAGTCAAGGCACAGCCCCATAGTCACCCCTTCACTAAGCATAGAAACATAATTTACACCGTACCAGGCCAGGCAACCAAATTACACACCATGCAGGCAGAATGGCAAGCCATACCCGTTGATGAAACCCGCGTGGAGGCCCTCCGCGAATCGCTGGGCATCCAGCCGGTGCTGTGCCGGCTCTTAGTGCAGCGCGGCATTGAGACCTTCGAGCAGGCTAAGGCGTTTTTCAGGCCATCCCTGGACGACCTGCACGATCCGTTTCTCATGCAGGATATGGATGCCGCCGTGCTCCGGCTGCGGGAGGCCATGGAGCGAAATGAAAAAATTCTCCTTTTCGGCGACTACGACGTGGACGGCACTACCTCCGTAGCCATGATGTGGAGCTTTCTCTACCCGCGCCACCCCAACCTGGATTATTACATCCCCGATCGCTACCGCGAAGGCTACGGCCTCTCAATGGAAGGCATAGAGTATGCCCGCGAAAAAGGCGCCGCGCTGCTCATCGCCATGGACTGCGGCATCACGGCCGTGGAGCAGGCCCGCCGGGCCTCGGAATACGGCATAGACCTCATCATCTGCGACCACCACCTGCCCGGAGAAACCCTTCCCGGCGCTCTTGCCGTTTTGGACCCCAAGCGCGCCGGCTGTGCCTATCCGTACAAAGAACTCAGCGGTTGCGGGGTGGCTTTCAAGCTCGCCCAGGGTTACGCGCAGCGCTACGGCATGGAACGGGAAGCGCTGGAGGAACTGCTCGACCTCCTGGTCATCAGCATTGCCGCCGATATTGTGCCCATGACCGGCGAAAACCGCATTTTAGCCTGGCACGGCCTGCAACGGCTCAATCGCAGCAAGCGCCCCGGCCTCAACGCGCTTATTGAAGAAAGCCGCCGCACCAGGCCCCTCAGCATCAGCGATATCGTTTTCGGACTGGCGCCCATGATCAACGCTGCCGGCCGCTTGGCCGACGCCGACCACGCCGTAAAGCTCATGCTGGCGCAGGACCGTTACGTAGCAGCCGAATACGCCCGCGTGCTGGAGTACCGCAACCAGTTGCGCCGCGATTTCGACCAGCGCACGGCGGAGGAAGCCGGGGCGTTGTTCGCGGATTACGAAAGCGAACGCAGCAGCATTGTGCTCTACCAGCCGCACTGGCACAAGGGCATCGTAGGCATTGCCGCGGCCCGCATGGTGGAGCGCTTTCACCGGCCGGCCATCTTGCTCACCCGGTCCGGCCATATCGCCACCGGCTCTGCGCGCTCGGTGCCCGGCTTCGACCTGCACGAGGCGCTGGGCCTTTGCAGCGACCTGCTTATCAGTTACGGCGGCCACGCACACGCCGCCGGCCTGAGCCTGCTGCCCGAGAACGTACCGGCATTTTGGGATCGCTTCGAGGCTGTGGTGCAGTTATCGCTGCCGCGCGAGGCGCTGCGCCGGGTCATCGCCGTGCATGCGGAAATAGATTTCGAGGAGATCACGCCGGGATTTTGGAAAATACTGCGGCAGTTTGCGCCGTTCGGGCCGGGCAACCGCAGCCCGGTTTTTGTCACCCGCGGCGTCAGCGACACCGGCTTTTCCCGCCTGCTCAAAGGCGCGCATATCAAGTTGTCGCTCAGGCAGGGCAAGCAGGTGTTTTCGGGCATCGCGTTCCAGCAGGCGGAAGTGTTTCCCATCGTTGCCGGTCGCCGCCAAGTGGACATCTGCTATACCTTGGAAGAAAATACCTGGGATGACCGCACGGCGTTGGAGTTGATGGTTAAGGACAT
>CAZNYK010000067.1:0-3335 GCA_964577215.1 uncultured Saprospiraceae bacterium | reverse complement strand
ATACCCTACGTCGCAAAATACATTTCCCGCCCGTTTACAAACACCCGGTAATTGATCACATGCGGCCATGCGGCGGGGCGCATGCGGCGCTCCCACTCTGACAGTTGGCGGCGCAGTTCTTCCAATACCTCCGGGTAGCGGGTGCTCAGATCGTTCCTTTCCGAGGGGTCGGCTTCGAGGTCGAACAGGAAGATGACCTTGCTCTTCTCGTCTATGACGGCTTTGTACCTGCCGCTGCGCACAGCTTTGTTGGGGCCGGCGCGCCAGAACAGGGGCGCATCCTCCGGGAAAGCGGCCCGGCCTGACAACGCGGGCAGCAGGTCGCGCCCGTCCAGGCGGTCGGCGGTATCTGCCCCGGCAGCGCCGGCTATGGTGGCGGCGACGTCCAGGTGGCTTACCATCCGGCCGATCACCTGTCCGGCGGGAATGACGCCGGGTTGCGCCATGCACAACGGAATACTGACGCCCCCTTCCAGCAGGCTGAGCTTGCCGCCCTGTTGCGGCGCGGGGTCTATGTATCCATTGTAGGCGGCCATGCCGTTGTCGCTGCTGAGGATGATCAGGGTTTGTTCCAGCAGTCCCTGTTCCCGCAGATGCGCCACCACTTTGCCCACCGCCATGTCCAAAGACTGTATCATGGCGTAATACACCCGGCGGTGGTGGCCGGGGATATGGGCGAGCGAATCATACAGTTGCTTAGGGGCTTGCCAGGGCGCGTGCGGTGCGCTGAAGCTGAGCATGGCAAAGAAGGGCCGTCCATTCTGCGGTTCCATAAAGGCGATGGCCTCCTCCGCGATGGCATCAGTGAGGTAGCGGTCTTCCCGGACGGGTTTTTCTCCGCGCAGGATGGCCGTGGCGCCCTTGCGTTTTTTCCACTGCACTTTGTCGGCATAGATGGGCACGGGCGCATTTACCACGCGCGGGTCCTTTTTGGGAAGGAAGAGCGAGTACGCCTCGATGAAGCCGTAAAACACGTCGAACCCGTGCCGGAGCGGGTGGTGTTGGGGCGCGTAGCCGAGGTGCCACTTGCCGAAGAGACCGGTGCGGTAGCCCTGTGCTTTCAAGCGCTCGGGCAGGGTGAAAGCCTCGCCGGGAATGCCGTGTTTTTGTATCTGTTTGCGGGAAGGTACCTTGCGATTGGCGTCCGGTATCCAGCCGTCGCGGGCCATGAGGCGCCGGGCAAACCAGCGGTGCAGGGCGTTGCGCGGGTAGCGTTGGTGGGGTTGAAAATCGTAGCCCCAGCGCTGCTGGTATTGCCCGCTCAGCAGCGCCATCCTGGATGGGCTGCACACGGCCGCCATGGCGTACCCCTGCCGGAACAAGGCGCCGCTGCGCGCCAGGCTGTCCATGTGGGGCGTGCGGATATTTTCCCCGCCGTAAATGGAGAGGTCGTATTTGCCGAGATCGTCGGCCAGGATGAGCACGATGTTGGGCGCCGTGCGGCCTTCGCGGGCAGCGAGCGGCGCGGTGCACAGGCCGAGGAGCAAAAGGAGCAGGGCGGCGGAAGTCGGGTGGTTCATTATGTAAGGATTGTGGGCAATGCATTCAGCATCGAACGATTTTTGAAGCATGGCGGTTCAGTTCTTTCCCGCACCCGCGCAGGGCAAAGCGCCTCCATCCGGCTTTATCTATGCTTTTTACCCACTTAAAGCCGGATCGAGC
Organism: uncultured Saprospiraceae bacterium; assembly: GCA_964577215.1. Taxonomy (GTDB): domain Bacteria; phylum Bacteroidota; class Bacteroidia; order Chitinophagales; family Saprospiraceae; genus UBA2329. The sequence continues at coordinate 1,673 of CAZNYK010000067.1, read as the reverse complement.
CTTTGATTTGACTTTAAGCAGGCGAAAAGCCATTTTGCCATTCTCCCTTTTTACCCCGACCTTTGCCCCAAATTCCGCCCAAAGCATGAAAAAAATCCTCTTCTTCCTCCTCCTTTGCCTTGCGGCGCTGATCGCTGTGGTAGCGCTGCGCACCCTGTCCGTAGAATCCAAGCAACCGCCGTTGGAGGCCGGCATTGCCGCGGACGGCAACCTGCCCGGCGCCGTGGAGCGCCTCGCCCGGAGCATCACCTTCCAGACCGTCTCTTACGACGATACCACCCGCATCGACTACGGGCAGTTTCTCGCCTTCCACGACTTCCTGCGGGAGAGCTTCCCTTTGGTTTTTGAAAAACTGCAAGTGGAGATGGTGAGCCGCTACACCATGGTGTTGCATTGGCAGGGGCAGGACCCGGCCTTGCCGCCCGCTATTTTCATGGCCCACCAGGACGTGGTGCCGGTGGATGACGACACCAAAGACCTGTGGTCGGTACCGCCCTTCGAGGGCCTCATTCGCGACGGCGTGCTCTACGGGCGCGGCGTCATCGACGACAAGATCAACCTCATGGGGCAGTTGGAGGCCGTCCACAAACTCTTGCAGGAGGACTTCGCGCCGCAGCGCTCTCTCTACTTCGTGTTCGGCCACGACGAGGAGATCGGCGGCAATTCGGGCGCGGCGCAAGTGGCCGGGTTGTTCGAGGAGCGGGGCATCCGCGCGGCTTTCGTGTTTGACGAGGGCGGCGTGGTCACCTACGACAAAGTGCCCGGCATGGATAAGCCGGTAGCCTTAGTGGGCACGTCGGAAAAAGGCGGCGTGACGCTCGAACTCACGGTGCAGATACCCGGCGGGCATTCCTCCTTCCCCGGCAAGGAAACCGCCGTGGATGTATTGGCACAGGCATTGGTCAGGCTGCGCGCGCATCCGTTCCCGCCCGGTCTCGCGCCTTCGGTAAGGGACTTCATCGAGTACATCGCCCCGGAGATGCCGTTCGGGCAACGCGCGGTGATGAGCAATCTCTGGCTGTTCAAACCCATGGTCTATAAGATTTACGGCGCTTCCCCCGCAAGCGACGCCATGATCCGCAGCACCATGGTGCCCACCATCGTACAGGCGGGCGTGAAGGTGAACGTCATTCCCACCATCGCCAAGGCCAAGGTCAACTACCGGATATTGCCCGGCAACAGCATCGAAGACATACTGGCCCACACCTGCCGGGCCATCGCCGACGAGCGGGTGCAGATAGAGGTAATGCTGCCTGCACGGGAGGCTTCGCCCTGGTCTTCGCCCGACTCCACGGGCTTCCAGTCGTTAATGCAGCCGGTGAAGCGCCATTTTGAAGACGCCGTGGTGGCGCCTTTCCTCATGATCGGCGGCACGGATTCGCGGCACTTTTACGGGGTGTCGCCCAATGTGTATAAGTTCAGCCCGATGGTGGACCCCATCGGCTTTCACGGGGTAGACGAGCAGTTGCGGGTGGATGCATACCCCAAGGCGATAGGTTTCTATTTGGATTGGTTGTCGAGGTTATAGGTTCGTTGCGGCAGGCGCCAAATAGTCACAAATCATTGCTCAATCCGGGGGAATCGGGGGAATCGGGGGAATCGGTGGAATCGGGGGAATCGGGGAAGCCGGCTATCGGAGCAAGATATTACGATGTAACAACATTTATAACCGA
>CAZNYK010000066.1:0-20485 GCA_964577215.1 uncultured Saprospiraceae bacterium | reverse complement strand
GGGAAATTTCCAAGAAAACCGGAAAAATATCCTGATTTTTATGAAGGGGGCTTTTGTTGGAGACATGCAAAAAAACCAAAAGCCCTTTCCACGCTCAGGTGGAAAGGGCTTTTCAAGCGGAAAAAATTCCCGTAGTTTACTTCACTTTGGCGGGTGCCTTGGAGAAGGTAGTTTTCTTCTCGCCTTCCACTTCTTTGGCTTTCAGCGTGGGCGACAAATCGTGTACCAGCGCGGATGCTACGAAGATGGAGGAATACGTACCGGCGATGATACCGATGATCAAGGCAAAAGCAAAGCCCTTGATGCTGGCGCCGCCGAAGAGGAACAGCACCAATACCGTGATCAAAGTGGTGGATGAAGTGAGCAAGGTGCGGCTAAGGGTGCTGTTGATGGCCATGTTGAGCACTTCTCCCTTTGACTTTTTGGTGTACAGGCCGAGGTATTCCCGTATGCGGTCAAAGACGATCACCGTATCGTTGACAGAATAACCGATCACCGTGAGCACAGCGGCTACGAAGGCCTGATCCACTTCCAGCGGGAATGGCACAATGCCATGGAGCAGGGAGTACAGGCCCAATACCATGATCACATCATGGATAAGAGCCGCAACGGCGCCGAGGCTGAATTGCCACTTGGAGAAACGCATCAACAGATAGAGAAAGATGATCAAAAGCCCGAAGATGCCGGCATAGAAAGCGCTTCGCTGGATGTCGTCGGCAATGTTGGACGACACCTTTGAAGAAGAGGTAACGTGCGTGCCTTCGCCGTCAGTTTGCCTGAACTGTTCAAAGTCAATATCGGATTTCACGGCAGCCTGTACGCCTTCATGCAGTTTTATCATAGCGCGGTCGGCGGCATCTTCTCCCGGATCATCTACCAAGTAGGAGGATATGATGTTGTATGTATTTTCGGCATCCACGGCCTTTACCACGGTGGAAGCATCCACGAATGCGGCGTCCAAGGAACGGCGCAGGGTCTCGGCATCTACTGCTTGCGTTTTATCAAAGGTGACGTTGTAGGAGAATCCCCCTTTGAAGTCCACACCCATATCGAATCCGCGCACCAGGAAGGATACGATGCCGAACACCGTAAGCGCCCCGGAAATAAAGTACCCGATACGGCGCTTGCCCATCCAGTCGATGTTGATATTGGCAAGGGAGTTTTCGGAGAATTTGCTCCAGAATGAGATGTTCCCGCCCCGGCGGGTCCACCACTCAATAATGAGGCGGCCAACCAAAACGGCAGTGAATACGGAACAGAGCACACCCACGATCAATACCACACCGAAGCCCTTGATGGGGCCGATACCGAAATAGCTGAGCACGGAGGCCACCAATATAGTGGTGACGTTGGCGTCTATGATGGCGGAATAGGAATTCTTGAAACCGTCGGCAATAGCGCTGATCATGGTCTTTCCCGCCCTGAGTTCTTCGCGGATGCGCTCGAAGATGATCACGTTGGAGTCGACGGCCATACCCATGGTGAGTACGATACCCGCGATGCCCGGCAGGGTGAGGACGGTGCCCAAGGATGCCAATGACCCGAAAATGAAGAACAGGTTGGCAAACAAGCCCAATACGGCTATCAAACCGCCGCCCATGTAGTACATGATCATGAAGAGCACCACTAAAAGGAAACCGATAGCAAGGGAGCGGATACTTTTGTCGATATTCTCCTGGCCGAGGGAAGGCCCGACGAGGCTTTCCTGGATGATGCGCGTTTCGGCAGGCAGTTTACCTACCTGGAGGATATTGGCCAGGTCTTTGGCTTCTTCCAAAGAGAAGGAGCCGGTGATCTGGGAGTCGCCCGAAGTAATGGGATTGATCACCCTGGGCGCCGATACGACGTCGTTATCGAGCAGGATAGCGATCTCGCGGTTGTTGTCCTGTGCGGCCTTGGTGGTCATTTGTCCCCATATGCGGGCGCCGGTGGGGTTCATTTTCAGGGAAACGGCGATGTTGTTTTGCTGGTCGGGTTGCGCGGAGGCATCCGTGACGGTTTCGCCGGTGAGGGGAGCGGTATCGCTGCCGCGCTCTTTGCGCAGGGCGTACAACTCGTAGTCGTTGGTGAGTTTTTGGGTCTGGGGGTCTTTCACCGGGTCTTTCGACCAGGCGAAAAAGATATCAGGCGGGAAAAGAGCCTTGACCTCGGGGCGGCTGAGCAGCGTATCCACGAGGCTGCGCTGATTCTTTTTGGCAGTACCCATCGGCGCCAGTCCGAAAGCGCCGGAGCTATTGACCGTAAACACGTCAAAAAGCGGGCCGCCGGTAATGGGCGCATAGGTGGTGTCATAACTCGCCACGGAATTGCCCTGCTCGTCCGTCACAAATAAGGTGTCGATTCGGAGAATCTGCTGCTTGACCTCCCCATCGCCGAGCGTTTTGGCCAGCCTTTCATTGGCGCCGGCGAAAGCCTCGACAATGCCGGGGTCGCTGATGCGGTAAACGTTCCAGAACTCCAGCTTGGCGGCGGCCTGGAGAAAGCGGCGGGCGCGCTCGGGGTTATCGATGCCGGGCAGTTCCACCACGATGAGGTCGCGGGAAGCATCCAAAGAGACGTTGGGCTGCACCACGCCGAGCTTGTCGATGCGCTCTTTGAGACGCTTGAAGGTGAGGTCCACGGTCTCGTCGGCGCGTTCGCGGATGGTACGCACTACATCGCCGTCGGAAGATTCAAAGTTAAGCCCCAGGGCCTCGTTGCGCGCAAAAATGGGCGCCAGGGGCCTGCCACCTCCAAGACTTCGGAAGTTATCTGCAAAGAGAGTGACAAAATCAGATTGAGAGCTTTTTTGCGCTTCCGTGGCGGCTTCGATCGCTTTGAGAAACTCAGGATCGCTGCTGTTATTGGCCAAAGCCTTGATGAAGTCTGCCAGGTCAACCTGGAGCACCACACTCATACCGCCTTTGAGGTCGAGACCGAGCGCGAGCTGCTGGCGCTTGAGGTCTTGGTAGGTGTATGATTTGAGCAACGGCACGGTAAACACCGGCTCGGAAGACAAAGAGTCCAGATAAGCTATGCGCTTTTCTTTGAATACGACATTCCTGATGTCTTCGGGCTCATTAGCGGATGCCGCCCTGGCGTATTCGTCTGCATTTCGCTCCACCTTGCGGGTGGGGATAATGAGCAGGAACTGCCCCAAGGTGACCAAGGCCATCAAAATTAGAAAAAACCGAACTACTCCTTTACCTTGCATGGTACACAATTCATTTTAAGGATTATAAAAGCCGGGTCGAAGCCATTGATTTTCAAGGCGAAACATACCCTTCCAAAAAAACTGCGCAAATATACGCCTTTTGGTTTATTTTTCACCAAGTTTCATTTATTGAAAAGGTTGTACCTGGCGATGCAGTAGATGGCGCGAAAGCCGTCTTTCCAGTTTATCTTTTTGCCTTCGGCATAGGTGCGCCCGTAATAAGAAATGCCCACCTCGTAGATGCGCACACCGGGCAGGCGCGCTATTTTGGCGGTGACTTCGGGTTCAAACCCAAATCGCTTTTCTTTCAGTTTCAGCCCTTTGATAATATCTGCCCTGAAGAGTTTGTAGCAGGTTTCCATATCGGTCAGGTTGAGGTTGGTGAGCGCGTTGGACAAAAAAGTAAGGAATTTGTTGCCGATGGAATGCCAGAAAAACAGGATGCGATGGGGATTGCCGCCCATAAACCGGGAGCCGTAAACCACATCAGCCATACCATCGAGCACCGGTTGCAAAAGCAAATTATACTCGCGGGGATCATACTCAAGGTCGGCATCCTGGATGATGATGTAGTCGCCGCCGGCCTCCCGGATGCCGGTATGTAATGCAGCGCCTTTTCCCTGGTTTCTTTCATGTTCGAAGTACCGCAGCGGGAATCCCGGATGTGCCCGAATATATTCGGCGACGGCCTCCCGCGTGCCATCGGTAGAACAGTCGTTGACGACTATGACCTCCTTGAGCATCCGGTGCGTCAATTCTACTGCCTGTATCTTCTCGAGGATCAGGTGGATCGTAAGCGCTTCATTGTAGGCAGGTATGACAATAGACAGGGTCTGAGCCATGGGAACGCTGTTTTAACCGGCAAAGATTGACAGAAAAATTGAAAAAAATCTCACAATGTGACCGACATCACTTTCCGGATAGTGAATAAGGTAGTATGTTTGTACCCGAATCCGGTTCTTGTGTGCAATAGAGCACGCCACCGGCAAGCAAGAGGTTTTCATGATATGAATATGGGTTTTAGGTGTTTTTTGAGAGGAGGGCCTCGGCTCTCCTTTTTAATGTGACCTGGAAAATATTTTTCGTCTTAAGTGCATAAGAGATTGTTTTCATGACAGAATATGGGTTTTAGGTGTTTTTTGGGGAGAGCTCAATGTTCTCCCTTTTTTGTTTTACAGGGGATTATTCAACAACACTTTCATATCTTTGTGGGGCATCCGGGCCGGAGGCCCCTCCTTCCTGCTCAGGAAAGCCGCGGGCGTACTCGATTGTACAGTTTACCATTTCAATCCTCCAATCATGTACATCTTTAAAATCTTGACCAATGGCATCGAACAGAGCCAAATATTGAAAAACCTTAGTCAAAACGGAAGGGACGGCAACCCGCCCGACTGGGACTATGACGGCAACCCGCCTGACTGGGACTGGGACGGCAACCCGCCTGACTGGGACCGGGATGGCAATCCGCCCGACTGGGATTGATGATATCCTTAAAAAGTCTTAAATTGCCGTTCTTCCCTTTTCACTCGCTTGGCGGGGTGTTGCAAAATCAAAAACTGCAAAACAATCCCTGGCATTAATGACGGCGAAAAGAGAAGAACGGCATTTTGTTCAAGACCGCCGATGTTGACGATTTTCCCAACAACACCTCTCCGCTGCGGGTACTCCCGGCCGGTATTCCTGTTGCTCTTTGCAGGAATTTGCTTTGTCGCTTCGGGGCAAAACGAAACAGGGGGTAGTTTGCCTGCCGGCGTCGAGAGGAGGATCATTTACCTGATCACAAAAGGGGACAGCGCACTCAGCCAGGAACTGACCAAGGAGGCCGTAAGCTATTACCAGCTTGCCGACCAAGACGCCTCGTCCGGTGAATTCCAGGAATACTCCCTTTCTTTAAAGATCAAACTGGCCCAATCTTACAACAAACTTTCCCGCTACGACGAAGCGCTTTCTTACCTCAAACAGGCAGAGGCGCACCCATTGCTCCCTCAACGAAAAGAGGAACAAGCCAAAGTGTATAGCCTGTTCGGCGCTGTGTATGAGACCCTTGGCGGATTTCCGCAAGCTTTTGAATATCAATTGAAGGCTCTGGAAAACAGAGAAAAGATGGACGACTTGCTGGGCATAGCCGAATCTCTGTACAAGATTGGGTCTCTGTTTTACTACCAAAAAAACTATGATAAAGCCCTTGCGTATTACAGGGAATCCTTAGTCATTTGCGAAAACAATCCCTCCATCTCTTCGAAATACCTCTTCAATTGCCTTTCCGCCTTAGGCAGTACATATGAAGAAATGAATCTGGGAACAAAATCCTTAGAGTACAATTTGCGGTCTCTTGACCTCGCCGCTAAGAACGGAAATGATAAAAACAGGGCCTATGCCTTGATCAATGTCGGAGAAAACCACACCAACCTCGGCAATTTTGCCAAAGCCGGAGCCTGCCTTAAAGAAGCGCTTCAACTGAGCCGCTCGCTGAGCATACCCCGCGCCGAGATTTTGTCGCACCAGCGCATCGGAGAGCTATACCTCCGCCAAAACAGGCCGAAAGAAGCAATAAACGCTCTGTATCAAGCCTATTTTTTATGCCGGGCTACCGGCGCCAAAAGCCTGATGGTGGAGGTGCTCGAAATGCTGGCTCAAGCTCATGAAGCTGATGAAAACTATGGCGCTGCCAATACTTACCTCAGGGAATATGCCGTATTGAAAGATTCCCTCCTCAATGAAACCTCGATCAGGGAGATCAGTCTGCACAATACCTTGTACGAGGTAGAGAAAAAAGAAAACGAAATACAACTGCTCCAAAAGGAAAGGGAATTGCTGGAGGTTCGCAAAAAAGCCGACCGCCTTACCAATTCAGGGCTTATCAGCTCTCTCATTCTCTTATTCCTGCTTTCCGTTTGGCTGTCTTTCTGGATGGTGTCGCAAAACCGTTCCAACCGCACGCTCAAACAACTTAATGCCCGGATAGAAGAGCAGAACCGCAAATTGCAGTCTTACAATGAAGAACTGCGGCAGTATGCATACGTTGCCTCCCACGACCTCCAGGAGCCGCTGCGCACCATAGGTTCTTTTATTACTATTATCAAGAGGCGATATACCGACAATTTGGACGAGCAAGCGCACCAGTATATGAATTTCGTCACAGATGGCGTATCCCGCCTGCAACGAATGCTCAAGGATTTGCTGTCATACACCCGTATCGAAAGGGAAAAAACCGATTTTGAATGGGTGGAATCCGGCGAGATTGTACAATTTGTAATTTCGAGCCTCCAGCAGATCATCCAGGAGACTTCGGCGCAGATCACACTTGACGAAAATGCCCTGCCGGCTGTTTACGGCAACCGGTCAAGGCTTGCCCAGGTATTCCAGAACCTGATCGGCAATGCCATCAAGTTCAGAGCCGAGGCTCCTCCTGTAGTTGAAATAGGTTGCCTTACTCAGCCCAACACGGCAGAACATATCTTCTACGTGAAAGACAACGGGATCGGCATACCCGAAGACTTTCGCGAAAAAATGTTCGAAATGTTTACCCGCCTGCACTCCAAGGAAGTGTACAGCGGCTCCGGTATTGGCCTGGCCACTTGCCGGAAAATCATAGAAAACCATGGAGGCCGGATATGGGCGGAATCAGAGCCGGGTATGGGAAGCGCCATGTTTTTCACCCTGCCCGCCACCGAACAAAAAAGCGCACTCGAAACGCCGGCAATCATCCGCGCTGCATCCATACTGCCCTGAGTGCGGTTGAGTTTTATCTCACAAGGGTCAAATCTCCTTTAAATACTTCCACCCGGCCATTGTACAATTCCAATTCGGCTACTACTACGAAAACTGCCGGGTTTAATGCCCTGCCTTCAAATACGCCGTCCCACCCGAATGCTGGATCATTGGGAGGGAAATTCAGGCGGGAGAAGACCAAATTGCCCCAGCGGTCGAAAATCCGCAATGAGCGCACGTTTTGCACGGCGCTGCCGGAAAAAATCACAAACTGATCATTGTTGCCGTCTCCATTGGGAGAAAAAGCGTTGGGTACAAAAAACAGATTTTCCGTATTCACCGTAAGTGTGATCCAATCGGAAGCGGTGCAGCCGTTTGAATTCACTACGGTAACCGCGTAGGTGGTAGTTTCCAGGGGGCGAACCCACTGGGCCGGCCCCCCCGCCTGCGAAAGCAGCTCGGCGGGTTCCCAGCGGTACTGCGCAACCGGCAGGTTGGCTTCTGCCTTGATGAGCACGCTGTCGCCAAGCCGGATCAGCATATCCTCGCCGAGTTCAACGGTCAATTCCGGCGGGTCGGTCATGAGCAGTACAGTATCCAGGTCGCAACCCAGCGCATCTTGAACGCGGAGGAAATATGAGCCGGGCAGAAGGTGGGAAAAGTTCTGAACCAGGCTTGGCGAACTCCCGTTGAGGGCAAAGAAAAACGGCGCTACACCGCCTTGTACCGAAGTAATGTCAATGCGGCCGTCTCCGGCGCCCGGACAGGAAGGCGGCAGCAACTCGACCTCCAAACCTGTAATGGGCGCCGACAGCTCCACCACTTCCACCATGGCCGTGTCACGGCATCCATTGACCGGGTCGGTAACAACAAGCGTGAAAAGGCCTGCCCGCCCCGCCGTGGCGCGGGAGGCGGCGCTGCCGGCCAGGAGGCCGCCGGCCGGCCCTTCCCATTGAAAGGACAAGGCGCCGCGGCCGGAGGAAGCGGAGCCGTCCAGTTGCACATTGCGCTGATCGCAGTCGAGCTCATCCGGGGTGGCAATGGAAGCCATGGGAGGTATGGTGTCCTGCAAAACGGTAACTGCCGCAGTACCCGCACAGCCGTTCCTGGTATCGGTTGCCCAAACGCGATACTGACCGGGCATGCCTGCCATGCGATTAAGCCCGCTTCCGCCTGTGGTGTCGCCGTTGGGAAGTATCCAGGAAGCGCTGATGAAAGTGCCTGTGGGGGAGGATGCGGCAATTAGCTCCACTTCAGTGCGGGCACAGGTCAGCACTTGAGGCACGGCGATCGATACCGAGGGCCTGTCGAAATTGCCGCCTATTTGAACCAGGGAGGTATCGCGGCAACCGTTGGAGATATCCTCCACGACGAGGCGGTAAAAGCCTACGCCGCCCACGCGCACTACGGCGCTGTCGGCAGGGCCGGCAATACTCCCCGGCGCGCCAGACCAGTTGAATGCGAGCAATCCGCCGGAACCGGAAAGCGTAGCGCCGGCATCCAACTCAAGTTCACTCAAGGTGCAAGTCAACATAAGGCCGGATGGCGCATCGATCTGAATTTCCGGCGGATTTTGATCCAACCCCACAGTTACGGAATCGGCGGCAGTGCAGCCATTGGCCGGGTCTGTTATTACGGCGATATACCGGCCGGGCCTGTTGATGCGGGGAGCGGAGGAGTTGGCGCCCTCCAGTATCTGCCCGTCTGAGCTGGTCCAGTTCCATAACACCGGCGCCCCGGTAGTGACGGCCGTTCCCTGGAGGCGCAATTCTCTTACTAAGCAAGTCAGCATTGTATCGGGGCCGGCATCCGCAACAGGAAAATTATCATTGAGAAAAATGGCGACGCTGTCCGTTGCAGAGCAGCCATTATCCAGCCGGATAACGCGAAGCACAAAGGTATCAGGGGCGTTAATCACCGGGTTGAGTATATTGATCGGAAGGACTTCACTGCCTCCAACAGCCGACCATTCAATATCGAGAGGAATGCCGGGAGGGCCGGCTGAACCGGATAACGGGATTGATAATTGGGTGCAACTAAGCATACCCGGCGCCTGGCCGGCATCCACTGCCGGGGGAGTTTTATTTTCGGTGACGAGGGCAAAGTCTACATTCCGGCAGCCGGTAAGGTTGTCGGTCACTTCAAATCGATATGTCCCCGGGCTGTCAACGCTTATTTCCAGCCCGGGAACGCAATCTGTCGCCGTATTGCCGGGTTCTATACGGCACCATCGCAGACTCAGGCCTGCGGTGTCCTGTAAAACAGCCCGGAGCAGGGCCACGCTATCCGCACACGTCAGTACCTGGTCGGGGATATCGGGTACAAAAGGCAACTGATCGGCCAGGGTAACGCGCATGCTGTCGGTTGCCGAGCAGCCGTTTTGCGTATTTTCGAGCTCGAGGCGGTAAACACCCGCCGCATTTACAATGGGATTGAGGGAGGTGTTTCCGGCGGCAATATTACCCGGCGGCGAAGTGGTCCACAAGTAGGTGATTGAATTGCCGAGGGTAGAACCGGCGCCATCGGGTATGGCAAACGGCGTATCGCAGGTAATGAGCTTGTCAGGCCCCGCTTCGGCAACCGGAGCAACTGTGTCAAGCAGCACAAGTACGGTATCCGTTGAGAGGCATCCCGTGAAGGTATCCAAAACTTCCAGCACAAAAACATCCGCTTGTTCAACCGTTCCAAATACAGCATCTGCGGGGGTCACGACGGCGCCGCCCTGAGAGGACCACGCATAACGGATATGGGGTCCTGTGGAGGAATTCACACCCCCCAGCATGACTGCCGAATCCCGGCAATTGATAGACCGGTCCGGGCCTGCATCGGCATTCGGGGGCACATTAAGGGCAATGACCTCGGTGGTTAGTGTGGCCGTTATTCCGGCTGTATCAGTGACAGATAAAGTGTACCGTCCTTCCCTTACCAAAGGCGTGGCTGTAGTTCCGCCTGAAATGATCTCCCCCGTCTGGGCTGTCCATGATATCACACAACCGGGGCAGGGTTCGCAAAAGAAAACTTCAAGCATCACGGTTTCGCGCAGACAGGTCACGGTATCTGGTGGTGCGATCCTGATACATGGGCCGCATTCCGGCTGGGTAACGAGCACGGAGTCCGTCACGCCACATCCGGTGACGTTATTAATTATTCCGATCACGTATAACCCCGTCGTATCAATCCATACCTCGGCAGCGTTGCTTCCTGAAAGCAGGCCCGGCCCTGTCCAGCTAAATGCATATGAGGCTCCCGGCGGATCGGGGAAGGCCCGCAATAAAAAAGAATCCCGGTTGCAGGGGAAAACCGGGTTGCCGAAGTTGACGCCGGGGGGATCGGTTTGCTGCGATATGGTCACAAAATCTACAGCCGTACAGCCGTTCAGGGTATCAATAACTTCCAGGAAGTAGGCGCCCGGCGTGGTCACGGAATCCAGGATCGATGTGCTGATCAGATTGTCGGAGGCATCGGTCCAGGCGTATTGGTACCGGTTTCCCGAAGCGGAGGCGCGCCCGTCGAGTATGCCGAAAGGCTGCGCGCAGGTGATGGTATCTGTACTCCCGGCATCAGCTAAGGGAACGACCTGATCTGCAGACACCACCACGGCGGCCGTATCGGCAAGGTTCGTAGAGGGGTTGCGCACGATCAGGTTGTACAGGCCGGGGCAAACGACCCGGGCTTGCAAAGTGCCTTGTCCGGAGGTGATACAACCCGGGCCGGGGCCGACCCATTCATAGGTGATCCCGGGGCCTGTGGTGGATGCGCCTGCATCGAGGATCACGGAGGTGCGGGCACAGGTGAGCGTCTCGGGTGGCGCAATGGCTGCTGTGAGAGAACAATCCAGTAAAACCACAGTAGTATCGGAGTCCGGGCAGTTCAGCGCCAGCGTATTTACGTTCAAGGTATAAACGCCGGGCATATTCACCACCGGACTGATCACCGTTATGCCGGCCGGCATGTCGTTGAAGCGCCAATCAAACACGTCGAACACCGAAAGACCTGCATCTATCAGAGCCGTACCGGTTTCGCAAGAAAGGAAAACCGTATCGGGAAGAACTGCTATAGCCGTGGCCTGCGCGAGCAGAACAGATACGGTATCCGATGCGGCGCAACCGTTGTCTGTATTGAGCAAGGTAAGGGTGTACAAGCCCTGGCAATCCGCCATCGCCACCGGGTTGTCTGTATTTCCCACAAGACATGGGCCGGTCCATTCATATATTATGGAAGGACCGGAGGCAGAGTTGGAGCCGTCCAATATCGCTTCGCGAATTTCACAATCCAGGATAAAAGCCTGGCCTGCATCCGCAAAAGGCGGCGCCAGGTCGCTTGTCACCAATACGTTAGAAGTATCTGCACATCCGGTAAGACTGTTTTCTACCACCAATACATAAACGCCGGCGGTATCTGTCAGGGAAAAAGGCTGGTCTGACGGGCCGCTCAGATTGCCTTCTTCCACAAACCAGCGGTGGAGGATACCGGGCCCGGTAGTGGTGCCCGGGCCGCCCAGCGCTACTTCATTTACCAGGCAATCCAGGCGTTGGTCCGGCCCCGCATCCGACACCGGCGCAACCGTGTCGATTTCCACAACCACCGATGCAGCACCCATACAGCCGTTATCCGTATCAAGAATCTCCAGCGTATAGGTTCCGGGCTCATTGACAACAGCGACAAGGGAATCTGCACCGGAAACGATGCCCGGCCCCAACCAGGAGAACGACAAATTGCTGCCTCCGGAAATCGCGCTGCCGGTTAATACGGGTTGTGGAACGTTGCAGGTGATCGTCTGGGCTTGCCCGGCATCCGGCGCCGGCGCAACGGTGTCCCAGGTCACCAGCACCGTGTCAAATGCGGTGCAGGCATTGAGCGGGTTGGTTACCTGGAGTGCGTATTCTCCTGCGCAGTCCACATTGATCACCGGCAGACCGGCATCGCCGGCGATACAGGGGCCTGTCCAGAAAAAAACAAGCCCCGCCCCTGAGGCGCCGGCATCCAGCGAAACGGTGGTCTGGGCACAGGTGATGCGCGTGTCAGGCCCTGCCAGCGCGGGCGGGGCAAGCGTGTCCACTGCCAGGATTGCAGTATCGGCGGCAATGCATCCGTTGATGGTATCTGTAGCGATCAAAATATAAGCGCCGGCGCCATTGGCTTCCGCGAAGGGTAGGGTAGTAGGGCCGGAAAAATTGCCGGTACCGGTACTCCAGGACAAGTTTACCCGGGGGCCGGTACTCGTGCCGGGGCCGCCGAGGGTAAAAGAGCTCAAAGCGCAGGTCAATGTGGTATCGGGGCCTGCGTCGGCAACCGGCGTTACCCTGTCTTCCTGTACGAGAACGGAGTCGCGCTGTACACAATCAGGGAAACCGCCTTGCGGGCGTATTTCGAGGAAATATACTCCGGGCTGGGCTACGTCGAGGAACGGTCCTTCCCCAATGGAATCACCCAAAGCATTTTGCCAGATGTAGCGCAAACCGGTTGCGGGAATGGAACCGGCGCCGTCCAGCCTGATCTCCGGGTCCGTGCATGTCAAAGTTTCAGGTTCTGCAATGCGCGCCTCTGAGAAAAAAACGGTAAGGTTCAGCAAAACGGTGCTGTCGCAGCCGAGAGAGGATTGCAGGGGGACGCTGTAGTTGCCCGTTTGCCAGAAACTTTCTGCGCCGACGATCAGGGTGTCGCCCGCGCAAATGACTGTATCCAGCGGTACAATTAAAGGTTGCAGCACGGTCAGATCCAGCGTCACGATGCTGTCGCAGCCGGTGGAAGCCGTGAGCGTATCCACATAATATCCTGATTGAGTATAGATCGAACTGCCGACCACTGCAGAGTCGCCTTCGCAAATGACCAGGTCTAATGTGGCCGACAATAAAGGCTGCACGAAAAGATCGAGTTGTACAATGCTGTCGCATCCTCCCAGTCCTTCCAGGGTTGCAGTATAAACCCCGGTAGCGGCAAAGGCGGAATCAGCCACGAATGCCGTATCGCCGAAGCAGATGGTTTGGTTGAGGAAAGTGGTATCGGGCGGCTCCACAATGACCACCGTGGCGCAACCCGGCGTGAGTTCGCCGCAGAATGAGGGGAAGAAGCTTGAGAGATCGGCACGCAGGCTGTCCAGGGTGAGCATGCTGTCGGCGGGGGGAATACCGGATGCGGTGGCGAGTTCGTAGGAAAGGCCGCAGATTTCGTAGGCGCCGGCCGGATAGTTTCTCAGGTCTGTGATGGTATCATAGGCGATCAAAGCCCCGTTTGCGGCTATGACGTAGGTATATCCGAAAATGGTGGTATCGGGCCGGCGGCCGAAATAGGCGGGCCTCAGATCGAGCAGCAAAGTATCCGCGCCGCGGCATACCGTCAGAGCGGGGGGGGAACTAAGGATGCCTGCATCTGCGAAACAACAATCCACTCCCCGGTCGTCGCAAAAGACCAGCCGGAAATCCAGGATAGCGCCTCCGTAAAACGGTGAGGGGTCGTTTACCACGGTAATGGTCCATGTGCCGTTTGCGGGGCCGGAGGCAAAGTCCTCCAGGCACCCCATGAATGGATAGTAGGATCCGAGGTAGCGCCCCCCGGATACGAAGTTGAGAAGTTGGTTGTTGTTCCATTGAGCGGCATATCCTGAGTCGGGCATAGCGATGGCGTTGCAGGGCACGAAACTGATGTCCCAGCGGGCAAAAAAAGTAAACGCCAGTGGGTCGTCTGTATTGGGGCCGATGAGTTGCACGGTAGTTCCGTCAGGAGCGGTGAGCCAGAGCTCCAGGTTTTCAGAGAATTGGTGAACGAACTCGATCTCCACGCCGCAGATACCCTGCGCCGGGTCTGAGAGGTCGTCGTTTACCAGCCCGGAAATTTCAATGGGAAAAGTATGGGTTGAATTGGTATTGATCCAGAGGGTATCTTCCAGGCCGCAAACCTGCGCGCCTGCCCACACCGGCAGGGCGAGAATATGCCACAGGATTATCCATTGCCTCATAGTACACTTTCTCTTGTCGTTTCGGGATTATATCCGTTCCGTATCCATAGCCCTTTCAGGAAGGATACACAATAAACGGTTTTCGCTTCCTCAAAGATGCAGATTAACGAAAAAAAGACAGCGCTTCATGCCTTGCACTCTTCCAAAATCCAATACTTGTTGATCACGTTTTCGGTACTTTCCACTTTGCGGGCTAATTGCTCCAGCTTGGCGCGCAGGTCTTTTTTAGAGTAGGTGGAAGCATGATGGCGCAGTTGTACTAATTTCTTGGAGAATCTCAGGAAATTGGTGTAGCTGCGTCTCTGGTCGGTTGGGATCTTCTGGTTTCTGATGACGTAGATGCGGAAGGTCTCGATGAGGGAAAGCAGCGCTTCGGTATCGTGCAGGGCATAGTAGGTGCGCAAGAGGAGGAAGTTGGAGTTGAGGTGGTACTTCACATCGGTAAATTGCACATGGAGAAGGGTTTGCAGGGTTTGGTCGTAGAGTTTTTTGTGGTAGTAGAAATTGGCTAAGTTGTATGAAAACGCATTCTCCCGTTGGTGGGCGGGGATGTAGTCTTTGTACATGTGCAGGAACTCTTCCGTCCACTCAAATTCTTTCAGGCTGCATCCCAGGGTGGCCACGTTTTTGTAATCCCATTCAGATATGATCTTGTTTTTGAGCAACATACCGGAGGCGAGCCCTTTTTTGTAGAGATCAAACAATTCGGTCTGGTAGCTGCTGTCGCCCTGGTTGATGCGCCGGATACAATAGTTGTAGGCAAAAGTGTACAGGTCGCTGCAATCCCTTGTAGGCATGACCTGCATATGGTCGGCCAGCATGGCTTTCATCTGGGCATAATGCTCAGGTTCGTTCTCTTCGCGCAGGCTCATGAGGATGATATAGTAAAGCTTAATACCGAGGTCTTCTTCAAACTGTTCCCGATTGGCCCTCAAATAGTTGAGCAGCGTTTCGAGCAGCCCCAGGTTGTAGTGGGAGTTGAGCAACATCATATTGGCGGTCAGATGGCAACTGTTGCGCAGTTTTTCCACGATGTAATAGCGGTCTAAATGATCGCTCATGCGCTGAAAAGCCCCGGATTCGGACCGGCTTACAAACTCGCCCTCGTAATAGCCCATGAGGTAATTAAGCCGGTAAGAGGCGTAATGGAATGATGAATCCGGGAATGTGTTCCGGGAGAGGTTTTTTTCCAATTGCTTGGCGCGGTTCACCAGCAAGTCGAACCGCGCATTTTCATAAGCCGACTCCAGGGTCAGCAGTTGTTCCTCCAGCGGATGCTGATCTACGAATTCAAAGGCAAGGAAACGGTGAAACTGCTTTTTCAGGTATGACATCACATTGTGCAATTTCTGCTCATCGTATGCCTCCGATGGAAATAACATACCGTACAGGTTTTCCCTTTCCAGCTTCTCCTCCGGTTCCTCCATATTGGCCAAAATGATGTCCAAAAGTTGGTTGGTTTTCGCATGCTGGTTGAAGTATGGGGAATGAACAAACTGGTGAAAACGCTCCCGCTCCCGGGCAGACAGCTCTTTGATGAATTTTATGATCCGGCTTTGTTGCATACCAAATGCTTTTTTTATACAGAAACTAAAGGCTGCAAATATATCAAATTACTTATAATCAGGGGTTTGTTTTTTTTTGATAAAAAAATAGCATCTCAGAAACTTTATAAAATGTACTATCTGTGCGTAAAAAATCACCTCATCTTTGTACCGTCACTCACGATGAAACACTATGAACTACTTTTTTGCTACTCGCTGATAACAAATTATAATTCCTTAGACACGACCGCTACGGCCTTTTATAATCCCATGGCGGAGCGAAAATGAGCGGGGTAATGTCCCCCTCTCCGCTCCAAAGAATTATAATCTCATGAGTGCGTTGGAAAGGGTATTGCAGCAATGTGGTACCCTTTTTCTCTTTTTCTTCAGTCCGGATTCCGTTTTGTATAATCCCAAAGGACTGCTTTGCAGGACTTTCGGCGCCTCTTTCTGCCCAAATCGTTTCCGGCAGCGGCCATCCCTGTTTTGAAAGCGGGAGGGCAACACGAGCTTTAGCGAAAATTCGCTGTTTTTAAAGCCAAAGCCTTACCTTTGCGGTTATGGCAGCGAAAACGCACAACGAAAGGATTGTAACGGGCTTGAAGGTCAAACAGTTAAGGATAGCGAAAAACATGTCTTTCGCAGAGCTTGCCCAAGCCTCCGGGTTGTCTGTTTCCTACCTCAATGAGATTGAGAAAGGCAAAAAATACCCCAAAGAAGAAAAGCTGGAAGCGCTGGTCAAAGCCCTGGGCATTTCGCAGGCAGAATTGACTTCCCCTGTCTTGCACAAGAATCTCGCCCCGGTGACGGAACTCCTCGAGTCCAATTTTTTAAATGACCTTCCTTTGGATGTTTTCGGCATTGAACTGGCCAAGGTGGTAGAGATCATCGCCAATGCGCCTGCGCGGGTCGGGGCATTCATCTCCACCCTGCTGGAAATATCGCGCAACTACGCGCTCCGGCAGGAAAACTTCTACTTCAGCGCGCTGCGCTCCTATCTGGAACTGCACAACAATTACTTTGAAGACTTAGAAAACGCAGCCACGGAATTTTGCGACAAATTCGAGCTGCCCGCCGCGCGCCCCCTGCATCCCGATACCCTGCGCAGCCTCCTGGAAAAAAATTACGGCTATACCATTACCGACAACGGGCTGGACGAGTACCCCGAGTTGCTGAAACTGCGTTCGGTGTTCATCCCTTCCCGCAATACCCTGTTGCTCAACAGCGGCCTCAGCGCCACACAACGCGCATTTCAATTTGGCAAGGAACTGGCTTTCAATTACTTGAGGCTATCCGACCGGGCCCTGACCTCCTCCATGCTGCGCGCCCGTTCCTTCGAGGAGGTGCTCAATCACGCCAAAGCCACCTATTTTTCCGATGCCTTGCTGCTTCCGCTGCAAACCTTTGTGCCCGACGTAGGGGAAGCGCTCGACAAGGAAAAGTGGGAAGGAGAAGCTTTTCTCGGGTTGATGAAGCGCTATGCAGCCACGCCGGAGATGTTTTATCACCGGCTCACCAATATCCTGCCCAGGTTTTTCAATTTAGATAATCTCTTTTTCCTCCGCTTCCTGCACGACCCTGCCACAGGTCATTTTGAAGTAGACCGGGAACTGCACCTCAGCCGCCGCCACCGGCCCCATGCCAATGCGCTCTCAGAGCACTACTGCCGCCGCTGGGTATCGATTTCCCTGCTGCAAGACCTGCACCAAATGCAGGCAGAGGGCAAATCGGTAGATACCATGATCCGTGCGCAACGCTCGCACTTTATCGGCGTGGAAGACGAATACCTGAGTATTACCATTGCCCGAACCTCTTATCCCGCGCCCAATCGCAACGTGAGCGTCACCCTGGGATTATTGGTAAACGATGATCTGCGCCGCACCGCCCGCTTCCTCGACGATCCGGCCATTCAGCGCCGCGAAGTGCATACTACCTGCGAACGCTGCCCGCTGAACGACTGCGCGGAGCGCGCCGCGCCTCCGGTTATCGTGGAAAAAAAGAAGAAATTTCAACGCATCCAAAACCTGGTACGGGAGTTGGACGGCAAGGCCGCCGAACCCGATTATGAATAACTGACGCATCCATGAAGCACCCGTCATCAAAATCTGTTGCCGCATTCGCCCTTGTTTCGGCCGTTCCTGTCATCGTTGCCGCGCAGGAAGCCGCAGACACCACTTCTACAGGGTACAAGATTGGTTATAAGATCGGCAGTTGGCTTCCGTTCGCAATACTGGCCTTTGTCTTCATTCTAATGCTGAGGGCAGTCATGCGCAGGCAAAATACCGGCCCGAAACTTTAAAACTCAATTCTCCTATGTTTTACGAAAATCTATTAACAGAAGAGCAGGACGGCATTTTGGTAGTGACCGTAAACCGCGAGAAGTCGCTCAATGCGCTCAACACCCAAACCATGCTCGAACTGCAATATTTGTTTGGGGAAGACGCCCCGCAACGCAACCATCTCAAAGGCATCGTGCTGACCGGCGCCGGCGACCGCGCTTTCGTTGCCGGAGCGGATATCTCGGAGTTTTTATCCTTAGATGTGGCCAAGGGGGCAGAGATGGCCAAGCGCGGCCAGGATATTTTTTTCCTCATTGAGCGTTTTCCCAAGCCGGTGGTGGCCGCTGTAAACGGCTTCGCGCTTGGAGGCGGCTGCGAACTTGCCATGGCCTGCCACCTGCGGATAGCCGGCGAGAAGGCCCGGTTCGGGCAACCGGAAGTCAATCTCGGGCTTATTCCGGGATATGGCGGCACACAGCGCTTAGTGCAGTACGTCGGCAAAACCAAAGCCCTGGAATTGCTCATGACCGCCGACATGATAGACGCCCAGGAGGCCTGGCGCCTGGGGTTAGTCAACTACGTAGTGCCGGCCGGGGAAGAAGTCGGAAAAGCCAAAGCCCTGATTGAAAAAATTTCCGGTAAAGCTCCGCTTGCCATTGCGGGCGTTATTGCATCGGTACAAGCTTACTTCCAATACGATGAAGATGGCTATGCCCGTGAAATAGAGGAATTCGGCCGCAGCGCAGGCACAGCAGATTTCCGCGAAGGCGCAACCGCATTCCTTGAAAAGCGGGCGCCTGCCTTCAAAGGCCAGTGAAACCTATAGATGTGGACGTATGCTTTCCTTGTGCTTGATGAGTTGTTTGCGCATTTTTTCCACAGCAGCTTGCAGCGATTTTTCGTAGGTGTCCGAGTGGTCTTCCGTGTGTAGTATCCTTCCCGGTACCTGTATGTTCAACTCTACGATCTGTTCGCCGGCTTGCTGGTGCCGGTTCTCACCCATTTTGAGGAAAACTTCGGCGCTGATGATGCGGTCGTGGAAGGTTCCCAGCTTTCTTACTTTCTCCTCGATCAGTTGTTGCAAGTGTTCACTCATAGAAAAACTCGCATGAACCTGGATATACATCATAGTTTTGCGTTTAGGTTTCGAGTACTCAAATGTAGCATTTGTTTTGACTCGGCGTACTGATTATTGTCATTTCAGCCGTTGATTATAGTCAGGTAATAAATAACGGCTTTCGGGTGTTTTCAGTTTGCGCGATGGCCAAATGGGTAGAACGGGCTTTCATTGACAGAATGCTGTGCTGTAAACCCGGAGCTTGTCGAATTCCTGCGAAGATAGCTTATTATTTCATTAACAGAATGCTGTACTGTAAACCCGTTCTACCCATCCTACCCATTTCACCTGCAATTCATCCAACAAACAAGCATGCAACACGTATTACTAATATACCTGTTTTTACTCATGGCCAGTTCGCTTGCCGCCCAGGATGTTTCCGGCAACTGGACCGGGAAACTCAGCCAGGAAGGCGTGGAGGGAGACTTTGAGTATGTGCTTTCGCTCTCCCAGCAGGGCGAAGCGCTCTCGGGCACGGCAACCGCCCGCACACCCGACGGCAAGCACTCCGCCCGCTTTACCGTAGCCGGCGCGGTGAAAGACAACAAGGCGACCTTGCAGGAAATAGACCAAACCGAACCGGCCCAGCCGCGCTGGTGCCTCAAATACGCCACCCTGCAACTGCGCTACGCCGACGGCAAAATGTTCCTGGAAGGCGACTGGACCGCCGGCGGCTGCCGGCCGGGCCGCATGATGCTGGAAAAACCCGCCCCCGCCCGGCGCTCAGCAGAAATCCCATCCTACCTGGGACAATGGACCGGCCACCTGTCGCAGTCCGACCGTCCGTACGGCTTTTTTTACCAGATATTCATCGAACCCGGCGGCACGGGATCTTCCTACATCGTATCGGAGGGCAGCGGCGGCAGTGCCCGGCATTTCCTGAGATGGGAAATGGAACCCGGCGGCGGCGCCATGCGCATCCGCGAGTGGGAGGTGACGGAGCGGACCGACCCCCAATGGAAGTGGTGTATCAAATCGGCCCGGTTGAGCCTGCTCCGCGAGGATATGCGCTTAGTCATGGAGGGCGATTGGGATGGCTTCATCGAAGGCCGCGACGATGAGAGCGGCGCCTGCGCGCCGGGGCGCATGTTCCTCGAACACCCCTTACTGCCGGATACCGTAGCCCGGCAATCGGAGGCGCAGTCGGATGCCTATACCACCGAGCAGGGGCGCAAGGTGCTGGTAGGCAATGTGATAGAAGTAGCCAAGCCCGACATCCGCATCAAAATATGGGACAACGGCGTGGTGGACGGCGACGTAGCCACCCTGTTCCTGAACGGAAAACGCGTACTCAACCGGCACAAAGTGGCCAAACACAAATACAGCCTCCCCGTGAAACTGAACGCCGAAAACAACGTGCTGGTGCTCCACGCCGAAAGCCTCGGCTCCGTGCCGCCCAACACCGTGGCCGTATCGGTGTATGACGGGTTAAAGGAACAAGTCATTGTGCTGTGCTCCAACCTTAATGAAAGCGGCGCGGTGCTGATACGGACGTTCAGGGTGGAGTAGATGCCTGCATAAGAAAAACGCCGGCCGGTTTCGGGGAATTGGCGAAAATATCCTAAATTGCCAAAAAAATGCACGTTCATGCTGCATAGGCACTGTTCATTTTTCTGTTTCCCGCAACTGCCTGCGCCTCCGCTAAAGCTTGCGCCTCCGCTAAAGCTTGCGCCTCCGCTAAAGCTT
>CAZNYK010000065.1:0-20536 GCA_964577215.1 uncultured Saprospiraceae bacterium | reverse complement strand
TGATTGATGATTGATGATTGATGATTGATGATTTTTGATTGATGATTTTTGATTTTTGATTTTTGATGTGCCGACAACTTTAAAAACAATGGGATTAAAAAAACGCAGCGGTACAAGTGCAGAGTTTAGTCTGGCCTCGGCGACTGACGTAATTTTCCTGCTCCTCCTGTTTTTCATGCTCACTTCTACCTTGGTGAAAATCCAGCCTTTCAAGTTGCCGGAATCTGATGCCAAAACGGTGGCGCCGGTCACGGTTGTAGTCACTATTCAAAAAGACGGCCGCCATACGCTCAATAATGTGGAAATAGCACCTGCCGCCATTACCCGTGCATTAGGTATTGCATTGGTGCAAGCCGGCAGCCAGGATGAGGCCACTGTAACCATTGTGGCGGAAGTGGGTACGCCCTTCGGGCTGGTAGTAGATGTGATGGAAGCCGCCGCCAAGAATAAAGCCAGGGCTATTATTGCTACGCAGCCCAGGGGGGGGTGATTGATGATTGATGATTGATGATTGATGATTGTTGATTGTTGATGTAGCGAAACAGACAACAGCCAAAGTACAACAGACAAACCATGCCGATAAAAAAGCGATCCAAGGTATCCCAGGAGTTCAATATGTCGTCTATGACAGACATAATCTTTCTATTGCTTATCTTTTTCATGTTGACCTCCTCGGTGGTGGCGCCCAATGCGCTCAACCTGAAACTGCCCGGCAAATCGCAGACCAAAGTAGTGACGCCTAAAAACGTGGACGACGTGCGCATTCGCACCACTGGCGCTTACGCGCTCAACGGCCGCAGCATTGACCTGCCGCAACTCGACCAGGAACTACGCAGCCGTTCCTCCGCGGCCCGGGCCGATTTTACCATAACCATCTCGCCTGACGACGATACGCCTACCGAATATGTGGTGGCCGTAATGGATATTGCCCTCCGGTACAATATCAACGCCATACTCACCACTGAAAAAAGCAATCGTTAGCAGCCTGTTAAAGATTTGTCAATCTGCTAAATACAGAAATTATCCCGCTGCCGGCAACGTTATACCCTCGTAGGACACAACGCCGATCATCTGCAAAAAAGTAATATCATGGCATTCGACACCTTAGTAAGCAAGGAAGAACCCAAGAATCGCAGGAGAAGCGCCATCATGAGCGTAGCCATCCACTTAGTATTGATTTTTATCCTCTTTGCCTCTATTCTTACCTTCCCCGATCCGCCTCCGGGGCAGGAAGGCATCTTAGTCAATCTCGGCCTGCCCGATGTAGGCCAGGGCGATGAGAATGCTCCTCCCGCCGCGCCCGCCGAGCCTGTACCGGCGCCCCAACCCCAAGAGGAAGTAGCCCCGCCCAAGGCAGAACCGGCCAAGCCCGAACCCGTCAAAGAAAGAGAAGTGCGCACCACGGAAGACCCTGAAGCCGTAGCCCTGCGCCGCAAGCAAGAACAGGAAAGAAAAGCGCAGGCGGAAGCCGACGCCAAAAGGAGGGCGGAAGAAGACGCCAAACGAAGAGCTGAGGAAGACGCCAAACGCAAAGCTGCCGAAGAAGAAGCCCGGAAAAAAGCTGAAGCCGACAAGCTCAAAGGCGATATCGGCGGCCTCTTCGGCACCGGCAGCGGCAAAGGCAATACCGGCAAGCCGGGCAACCAGGGCGACCCCTCCGGCGACCCCAACGCGGGCAACCTCTCCGGCGTAAGCACCGGCATCGGCACCGTAGGCGGCGGCTTGGGCGGGCGAAGCGTAGTGTCTGCGCCAAGTATCAATGATACCTCACAGGACAGAGGTACCGTGGCGGTGCGCGTGTGCGTGGATGCAGACGGCAACGTCACCAGCGCCGTTTTCACCCAGCAAGGCTCTACAGCTACCTCTGCCAAACTGAAAGACTTAGCCGTTTCCAATGCCAGGAAATGGAAATTCGGCAAAGGCGCCGACAACCAGTGCGGCACCATAACCTACAACTTCAGGGTGCAATAAGCCCGCGGTTGTGAGCCCAATTACTACCCTGACTTTTTTCCGCTTTCGCGGATTCCGAAATAAATTCTGGGCCTTCACCCAGATGCAGTTTGCCCACAAAGCCCTCGGCGCGCTTCGTGGGCAAACTTTTTACAAGCTCATGGGCAGCGGCCGCGGCGACGGTTTCAACCCCTTCCCCGACTGGTCGGTGTATGCCCTGCTCCAGGTGTGGGAAAACGAACAAACCGCAGATGATTTCTTCTCTTCTTCAGGCCTCATCCGCCGGTACCGCGCCCATACCGCACAACTTTGCACCCTCTACATGAAAAGCATCATGGCGCGCGGCGCCTGGTCGGGCGGAAATCCTTTCCAACCGGCTGACGACCTGGATGCCGCCAATACATACGTGGCCGTCATCACCCGCGCCACCATCAGATTGAATAAGCTGATCCCCTTCTGGCGTTATGTACCCACTTCGGAGCGATCGCTCAAGGACAACCCCGGATTGGTCTTCACCAAAGGCATAGGCGAGGTTCCTGTTTTGCAAATGGCCACCTTCAGCCTGTGGAAAGACCTCGACTCCCTCAACGCATTCGCCTATCGCAGCCGCGAACACATCGGCGCCATACAGAGAACGCGCGACCTGCAATGGTACAAAGAGGAGATGTTTTCGCGGTTTCAGCCTTACCGGGTCGAAGGAGAGTGGGAGGGGATGTCCCTTCCGTTCAAATCCGCACCTCTATCCCCGCACTGACAAACCTCGGAATACTCACCCTGATCCCTTGCGGACGGCGCGTGGCGATGAAGCGTTCGTTTGTCAGGTTCTTAACCCCGGCAAAAAAGTTCCATTTGCCTTTAGGCAAGGTAAAGCCCAGGTTGGCGTCCAGCGTATAACGACCGCTTATCAAGCCGGTTTCGCCGTCGGCAGACGGGGCCACGGTGTTGAGTTCGTCGGAAAACTGTGCCGATTGTCCGTTGATGGTCAACCGGGCCTGAAAACCGAATGGCGCAGCATATTGCAAGGCTGCCGAGTACAACCACTCCGGCGCGTATGGCAGGCGATTGCCTCTGACGTTGACGGCATCCCCGGCGCCGATGAAGCGGTCGGCGCTGTAATAGGCATCTGCATAAGTCAGGGCAGCATACATATCAAAGCTATGACCCGCCGGGAGAAACAGGTTGCCGGCGTTCCAATTCACAGCAGCTTCCACACCCCGGTGAATGGAACGCCCGCCGTTGACCAGGCCGGAGCCGCTGCCGCCGGAAGACTCTGATATGGGAATGATCTGGTTGGAAAAATCCATGTGAAAGGCAGTCCACTCAATGCCGAGCCCCTCTCCTACCCTGCCGCGCAGGCCCAGTTCGCTGTTCCAACTCAATTCCGGGTCCAGGTTGTAGGCCAGGCCTTCGTTGGAGATAGCGTCTTTTACGCGCGGAGGCGAAAAGCCCCGGTGCATGCCGGTGAAAAGCGTCCACTTATCATTGAGGTTGAGGTTGATACCGACACCGGGAATGAGCTGCGAAATGGAGGTATTTGATACAATGGAGGTATCCTTCTGGGCTAAGCGGACGATGTCGCGTTCGTAGTAGTACGTTTCCGAGCGAATGCCTGCCGAGAAGGACCAATGCTTGCCGAAGTCGAGGCGGTGCTGTACAAAAGCGCTGAGTGCCTGCCCGGAGCGGATCTCGTCGTCTATCAAGGCGCCGGCGGCAGCATTTGCCTTTCTCCCGTTGACGCGTTGTTCAAAGGCCCTTTCGAAGAGATAGCGCGCGCCGGCGTCGAGTTTGTGATACACCCTGCCGGTGGAGAAAGAGGCCGAAAGGCGGGGTTCTATACCGGCCACTTCAAACTGCCGGTCGCGGTGGCCGTTTTGGTCGCGCATGTAGATCGCGCCTCCGGGTATATTTTCATCGCCCCAAACCACGCCGGTGCGGTTGCTTGCGGAAGCGTTCCGGCTGAAATCCTGGCGCTGCCAGTTGCGGGTGGTGGTATAGGCAAAAGCGGTAGTCTTGAGCCGCAGGGCGGGTCTGAACCTGTACTCGTGCGACACACTGCCCGAAATACGGCGCACGGCCAGCTTGTCGTCGGGAGCAAGCCTGGCGAAATCCTGGTCGCCGCGATCGTACATGGGTTGCGTAAGGCCGATATACGTAGAATTGGAGGTTTCGTCATAGACCCCAAGCTTGATGCCGAGCACGGAGCGGGCGCCCAGATCGAGGCGGATCTTGCCGCTGAGGTCATTGATGCGAAAGGTCGTAGGGCCGATGTTGTCGGCTTGTTTCCGAAGGTAGTCCACGCGAAAACCGGCATTGCCCACGGTATTGCCGTAGCCGAGCAAACTGCTGAAGAAGCCGTTTTGGCCGGCGCTGAGGCGTAGGCGTGCCTCCTCTTTGAGGGGCGGGGCCGCCGTAACAAAATTGATCACGCCGCCTATGGTCTGCGGCCCGAAAAGGACTTGCCCGCTGCCTTTGAGCACTTCAACGGCCTCCATGCGGTCTATGGCGGGGGTGTAGTACATCTGCGGCTCGCCGAAGGGGTTGAGCGCCACCGGCACGCCGTCTTCGAGAATAAGCACGCGGCTGCTGCGGTCGGGATCGAGGCCCCGGATACCGATGTTGGCCCGCATGCCGATGCCCTCCTCTTCCACTACGTTAAGCCCGGCCACGGTGCGCAAAGCTTCGTTGCCGTTCACGGGATTGATGGATCGCAGTGTTTTGGGACTTATGAAAGCCGCCGAACCGGGAATGTTGCCCATCAGGCGCGGTTTTTCTCCCAATACGCGCACTTCGGGTATGTCGTAAGACAAGATCTTTGCGCTGTCCGGCTCGGCGGTATCCGGCGCCAGCGGTTGAGCGGCGGCAGTGAACACAGAGAACGCTGCAGCAAACAGGATTATAGGCAGCTTCATTGTATTTAGATTAAATTTAAATAATGGGGCAAAGGTAAGACCCGGGCGGGAAAAACCACAATACCTATACTTGGGGAAAATAGCAGTAACTAATGTTAGGTATTTCAGCCCACAAACTTATACCCCACGCCCCTGATAGAAAGGAAGAACCTGGGGTTGGCCGGGTCTTCCTCGAAGTACTTGCGGAAAGCGAGGATAAAATTGTCAATGGTGCGGGTGGAGGGATACACGTCATAGCCCCAAACGGAGGAAAGAATGTGCTGCCGGGAGATGACCTCGTTTTTCCGGTCTATGAGCAGCTTGAGCAACATGGCTTCTTTTTTGGTGAGGGTGAACGCGCCATGGCGGCCCACCGCATCAAAAGTGGCAAAATTGATCCGGTTGCCGCCGAATTCAACCATTTCAGGAGCATGTTCGGCGCCTTTGTGGGC
Organism: uncultured Saprospiraceae bacterium; assembly: GCA_964577215.1. Lineage (GTDB taxonomy): Bacteria > Bacteroidota > Bacteroidia > Chitinophagales > Saprospiraceae > UBA2329. The sequence goes on along the minus strand of CAZNYK010000065.1, from coordinate 15,246 downwards.
GCGGCGCACCAGATTGTTCACCCGCAACAGCAGTTCTTCCAGTACAAAGGGCTTGGTGAGGTAGTCGTCGGCGCCTAATTTGAGGCCGGTCACGCGGTCCATGGCGCCGTCCTTGGCGGTGAGGAAGAGAATCGGCACCTCTCGATCGGTGAGGCGCACCTGCTCGCATATTTCGAAGCCGTTGATCTCGGGCAGCATGACGTCGAGCAAGAGCAGATCGAAGCGCTGTTCCTGCACGATTTGCATCGCCTCCCGGCCGCTGCCGGTAGCCACCACTTCATAGTTTTCCAATTCGAGGTTCAGTTTCACCGCATCGCGGATGCTTTCTTCGTCTTCGACCAACAGGATTCGATGCATAGCCTTTCAGGATTTTGGTACGGGTAAATCGATACGAAACAGGGCGCCCTCCGGTTTATTGTCGAGAACGGCGATGGTTCCGTTGTGCGCTTTCACAATTTGTTCCACAATATACAAACCCAGCCCGGTGCCTTTGGTTTGGCGGGTATCTTCATTGCCGATGCGATAAAATCTGGTAAAAATCTTTTGCCGTTCCTTTTCGGGTATGCCGGGGCCCTGATCGGCTACCTCAATGCGAATGAAATTGCCGCGGCTCTCGAGGCGCATTTCCACCATTGCCTGCCCGGGCGAGTACTTCACCGCATTCTCCAAAAGATTGTGCGCCACGGCCGTAAATCCGGCCCGGTCGCCGGTAAAAGCGGGCAAAGCACCGGAAACGGCGAAGCGGAATTCGGACTGCGGGTACTTGGCGCGGACGCTCTCCAGTATCTCGCCGAAGAGCAGCTCCAGATCGAGATGCTCTTTGTGAGGCTGGTATGCCGTTTCTAATTTTGCGGAGAACAAAAGATCGTTGACCAATCGCTGCAGGCGGCGCGTCTCTGCCAGCGCATGGCCGAGGAGGCGTTCGCTTTGTTCGCGGGGCAGATCTCTTTTCAGCAAAGTTTCAATGGCAAGTTGTATGCCGGCAATGGGGGATTTCAGTTCATGCGTAATGGAGAGCAAAAAATTGCGCCGCTGCCGCGATGCCGCTACCTCCTTGCGGTAACCGTTGTTGATAAACCAAATGCCGAGAATGAGGCTGAGCACAAATACAATGCCCTCTCCCACGATCATCTGCATCTGCCGGCGGTACCCGCTGAACAGGTCGAGATACGCGTTGCTGCGCTGAAACTCCGGCTCCGAACTCACGAGCCCGCCGGCGAGCATTTCATAAAAGTGTACCTTGTACCTGGCTTCGAACACCTCATGGTTTTTTTTGAACAGCAACCACGCCCACCACACAAAAGCGGCCATGATATAGCCTATTACGACGATAGAAACCCAGCGCAGCCTTGCGTCTCGCTTCATTCGGAAACCGTTTTTTCGCTTTTGCCCTGGCGGCCTGCCTTGGCCTTTTTCAAAGTTGTTTTTGCTTCGGTCGTAGCGCTTGTATCAGCAGTTGAAGCCTTCTTCCTTGCCGGCGCATGCGTAAAAACCACCGAGGCCAGCGGCGGCAGGGTAAGCGTGAGGCTATGAGGCCGCCCGTGTTGAGTTTCTTTCACGGCCTTCAGCGTGCCGTTGGAAAATTGCCCGCTGCCTCCAAACTCCGCTGCGTCGCTGTTGAGTATCTCCTTCCATTGCCCTCCTGCCGGCACGCCGACCTTGTAACCTTCCCGCAGCACCGGGGTAAAATTGAGCGCTACCAGGAGCGGAGCCTCGTCCTCGTTGCCTTTGCGCAGGAAAACCAACACGCTGTTGAGGTAATCCTGGTGGTCGATCCACTCGAAGCCTTCGTGCGAGAACTGCTTGCGGTAAAGCACCGGGTTGGAGGTATAAAAGCGGTTGAGGGTTTGCACCCACTTTTGTACGCCCTGGTGAAAAGGGTGGTCGAGCAGGTGCCATTGAATGCCTTTTTCGATGCTCCATTCCGTGGTTTGCCCGAATTCGCCGCCCATGAACAGCAGTTTGGAGCCGGGATGCATCCACATGTAGCCAAACAGGAGGCGCAGGTTGGCAAAGCGCTGCCATTCGTCGCCGGGCATGCGGTCTATGAGCGGGCCTTTGCCATGTACCACCTCGTCGTGCGAAAGGGGCAACATGAAATGCTCGCTGAAGGCGTACACGATACTGAAGGTGATCGCATTGTGATTGTGCCTTCTGAACAGCGGGTCGGTGAGGAAATACTTGAGCGTGTCGTGCATCCATCCCATCATCCATTTTTGCCCGAATCCAAGCCCGCCATCGAAAGTCGGTTTTGATACGCCCGGCCACGCGGTGGACTCCTCGGCGATGGTCATCGCATCGGGGTATTCCGCATACACGGTTTCGTTGAATTCCTTTAAAAAGCTGATCGCCTCCAGGTTCTCCTTGCCGCCGAAACGGTTGGGCAGCCATTGGCCTTCCTGCCTTGAATAATCCAAGTACAGCATGGAGGCTACGGCGTCCACGCGAAGCCCGTCGGTATGATACGCATCCATCCAGTACAAGGCATTGGAAATGAGGAAGGAGCGCACTTCGTGGCGGTCGTAATTGAATATCGCGCTCTTCCAATCGGGATGAAAGCCTTTGCGCGGATCGGCGTGGTCGTAGAGGTGCGTACCATCGAAGTCGGCAAGGCCATGCGCATCGTTGGGAAAGTGCGAGGGTACCCAGTCGAGGATAACGCCCACTCCGGCCTGGTGCAAGGCATCCACCAGGTACATATAGTCTTGCGGGGTACCGAAGCGGCTGCTGGGAGCAAAGTACCCGGTGATCTGGTACCCCCAGGAAGGGAAGTAGGGATGCTCCATCACCGGCAGGAATTCCACGTGCGTGAATCCCATGTCCTTGACGTATTGCGGGAGTTTTTCGGCGAGTTCTCTATAGCTGAGCGACTCGAAGCCTCCTCTTTTTTTCATCCAGGAACCCAGATGCACTTCATACACCGAGAAAGGGTGTTCAATGCCTGCATTTTTCATGCGATGCGCCAGCCATGCCTCGTCCTGCCATTGGTAGTCTAAATCCCACACTACGGTAGCGGTGTTGGGAGGAATTTCGAAGAACATGCCGTAAGGATCGGTTTTTTCCAAGCGGCGGCCTTCGTGAGAAATAATGTGGTATTTGTAAAGGTCTCCTTTTTTGACTCCGGGAATAAAACCCTCCCAGATACCGGAACCATCCCACCGGGGCGCCAGGGGGTGGGCTGCCGGGTTCCAGCTGTTGAAGCTGCCGATCACAGACACATCGCGCGCGTTGGGCGCCCACACGCCGAAATACGCGCCTTTTTCACCCTCTGCCTCTAAGAGGTGGCTGCCGAGTTTGCGATAGATACGGAAGTGTTTTCCGGCGCGAAAAAGACTGACGTCAAAGTCGGTGAGCAGGCTGAACGAAATTACTTTAGACATGAATAGCAGGGTATTGATGTGAATGGGTGCAAATGTACGAATTTACCCGCGCTTGATGCGTTTGGGCGGTTTGGCGCCCTGTAGATCAGGGAAAAACGATTGGCGGAACACATTGCGGCCTCTGTCCATATAGGTGATGACCACCTCGAAGTCGGGCAGCATGCGGTCTTTGCCGGAGGCTTCCAGTAAAATCCCGTACACTTTTCCGGCGCTGAATTCATGCCCGGCCAGGGCATTTTTCACTGCCACTTCGCTACTTCCCTTGACGGCAATGCTCAGCAGCACCACATCATCGCGCGTATTCCGGATTTTGAGCAGCGCATCCCGGCCAAGCGGCGCCAACTGAAAAGAATGAAAAGCAATGTGCATGGAACCGGCCTGCAATTGGCGTCCCTTTTTCTTGCGTCCGCTTCCTGCGAGAAAAGGCAATAGCACGAGACCCAGGCCCAGGGCACCTGCAATGCCCCATTCCAGCAAGCCGAAAGCAGCGGTTCTTTCCAGTAAAAACTCCCTCAGTTGTTCAATTTGCTCCATGATAAAAACAATGCCTTTGAAAACAGGGCGGAAAGTTAGCTGAAAACGACGTATTTTTGACCTAAATCACCCGCACTTATGTACAGAACTTCCATACTGATTGCGCTCGTGCTCGGTTTTTTTCTCCTCGCTGCCGGAAGGCACCGGGTTGCCCCGCCCTCCTTTGCCGGGTCGCCGCCGCCTGATTCCTTAGCATTAGACCTTCCGGAAGAACCCTTCGACTACGAAAATATCGCCATTCCCGAATACTTGCTCCAGGGGCTGCTTTCTTCCGATGCGCCTTTTTCTTCCTTATTGGATTCTATCACCAACGCAGGAGCAACGCTGGGCCGGGTGTTGTTTTATGAAAGAAGGCTATCCGCCAACCAGCAGATATCCTGCGGGTCCTGTCATGAGCAAGCGCACTCATTCGGCGCTTCCACCAGCCGCAGCCCGGGTTTTGAGGGCGTGCTCACACCCCGCAACACCATGCAGATCAACCATATGGCACTTTCGCCGGGTCCTCCGGTTTTTTGGGATGGGAGGATACAATCCATTTCAGAGCAGGTCATCATGCCCATACTGCATCCCGATGAAATGGGGCTTACGGCGCCTGAGATCACCAGCCGCATTGAACAAGCCGGATACTATCCCGCATTCTTTGAAGCGGCATTCGGCGACTCCCAGGTCACCATTCCCCGCATCCGCTCCGCCCTGGTTCAATTTGTGGTCTCTATCGCCTCCTTCGACTCGAAATTTGACCAGATGCAAGACTCCGGCGACCTGAGCGTGTTTTCAGAGATGGAACAACAAGGGTGGCTTCTCTTCCAGCAGAGCTGCATTTTGTGCCATATCGAGGGGCATTTCGGCACGGACTCCCTGTTCAATATCGGTCTGGATACCGTGTATAACGACCCCGGAATGGCCGGATGGACGGCAAACCCTGCACATCACGGCGCTTTCAAAAGCCCCACGCTGCGCAACGTAGCGCTGTCGGCGCCTTACATGCACGACGGCCGCTTCGCCACCCTCGAAAAAGTGATTGACTTTTACAGCGATGAAGTAGCCCATCACCCCAACAACCACATGGCTGAAATGCTGGGGCTCCCTCCTTCATTCCGCGGGTTCAGGTATAGCCCGGAAGAAAAAGAAGCCCTTGCGGCTTTCCTGCACACGCTTACCGATTCCACCCTCATCACCCACGCCAAATGGTCGGACCCCTTTGTTCCGCTCACCCCTGCCCTGTCTCAGGCTCCCAACCAAGGTCTCAGGCTGCGTATCTACCCCAATCCGGCCCGCCTGGAAGCGGCAATAGAGTGGGATGCCGGCACGGATTTGCCTGTACATATTGCGCTACGCAATCCGGCCGGACGTATGCTTCAGTCGGCACGAACGACAACCAGTCCCTACCGTTTTTCATTAGAGGGGCTTCCTGCCGGCGTCTATTACGTAGAATGGAGAAGCGGAGAGCAAAGGAAAACAGGCGCCCTGGTGGTGCAAAAATGAAAAAAGCCCGCAAAAATGCAGGCTTTCCGGGGTGGCTAACCGGGTTCGAACCGGCGACCTTCGGAACCACAATCCGACGCTCTAACCAGCTGAGCTATAACCACCAGATGGTATCAAACCATTAAAGCGGCGCAAAATTAAAAAAGTTCCCGAATATCTAAAATTGATTGAGAACTGATTTTTTTGCGATCAACAAACTTTATAAAAACTGAAACATCACTTCCATCACTTCTTCGAAGAGGGGGTCGTCGGGCGCCACGATCAAATCGATGTCCAATTCTTCTGCAATATCTTCCAAAAGGCCTGCGCCGAACCAGTTGGGCAAAATCAATTGCGCGGGGATGCATTTGGCATGCTCCGCCAGGGCGCCTACCAGCCATACCTGAAGTTTTTCCTGAAGTTCTTCCGGGCGAAACATTTCAAAGGAAAGGATCATGCCGGAAGATTTGTCCAATAGCATGGCAAGGATCGGAAAAAAGGGCCTGCCCTGAGGATTGTCGCGCGCCGGTGCGGGCGCATAGCTAAGGCTGATCAGCATCGCGCCTTTTGCCCTTTTGAGATGCCCGGCCTTTTTCATAACAGAAGGATCGGGCTTCAAGGCAATATAGAGATCGACTTCCGGCATATCCCGGATTTCATCTTCCCACACCCATCCCCCTTCTGTTTGTTTGGGCACCCTCACCAACACTTTCTCCTCGTCAAACTGCAAAAGTTCCGGGTCTTCTTCCGCGCGAATGGCCATAGCCACTGCCTGTTGCAAGGCATGGGTCAGAAATGCGGCCTGTTCTTCATTGATGTACCAGGGCAGGAGGCCGGGAGCATAATCCCGCGCCATGACCCACTGATTGGAGCCGCGGTATTTCAAGCCCAAGTCTTTGATGAGCTTGCGGTCAACATCGCTCAACATATCCCGGTCTTCAAAAGAAACAGAAAGGCAGCTCTGGCGCAGGCCGGCCATGGTGGGGTCATCCTGGCCATAGTCGAGCATCTCGTAATAGGAGTTCAAGCCTTCCGGGCCGACATACAAGTTGAGGGCCATGTGCTCGCCGAGGTTGCCCAGCACACAGCAATAACCGACCTCGCCGCTGACTGGATTTTGCACGCCGAAAAGATCGGAATCGTATAGCCATTCCCAAGGCCGAAGATCGCGATACACTTCGGCGGCCTTGAACAGGTCCAGCCATACCTGGCGGTTTTTTGAGTTTACCTCCATGTAATTATTTTGACAAAAATTATCCTCTCAACACGCGCCGCATGGTCTCCCCTATTTCAGCGGGGGTGCGAACTACATGGATTCCGCAAGCCTCCATTACCGCCATTTTAGCAGCTGCGGTATCGTCCTTCCCTCCGATGATTGCGCCGGCGTGGCCCATGGTGCGGCCTTTTGGGGCGGTTTGTCCGGCGATGAAGCCCACCACCGGTTTGGTACCGAATTCTTTTATGTAATGCGCTGCGTCGGCTTCCATGCTGCCGCCTATCTCGCCGATCATGATGATGCCCTCGGTTTCGGGATCGTTCATCAGTAGTTCAACGGCCTCTTTTGTGGTGGTGCCCACTATCGGGTCGCCGCCGATACCGATGCAGGTGGACTGCCCCATACCGGCTTTGGTCACCTGGTCCACTGCTTCGTAGGTGAGCGTACCGGAACGGGAGACGATGCCGATGGCGCCTTTGCGGTGGATGAAGCCCGGCATGATGCCGCATTTGGCCTCATCGGGCGTGATGACGCCGGGGCAGTTCGGGCCTATGAGGCGGCAGTTTTTATCGCTTAGATAAGCTTTCACTTTCACCATGTCCTGCACCGGAATGCCTTCGGTAATGCAAATGATAACCTTGATGCCTGCTTCGGCAGCTTCCATGATGGCATCGGCGGCAAATGCCGGCGGAACGAAGATCACGGAAGTGTCGGCTCCGGCTTTTTGCACGGCCTCGTACACCGAATTAAAAACCGGCTTGTCCAAGTGGGTTTCGCCTCCTTTGCCTGGCGTGACGCCGCCTACTACATTGGTGCCGTATTCGATCATCTGGCCCGCGTGAAAGGTGCCTTCCTTCCCGGTGAATCCCTGTACAATTATTCTGGAATGTTTGTTGACTAATACTGACATGTGATGGTGGTATTTCGGTTGTTTATGCGGGGAGCATAGGTTTTGTGGTTTGCGGTTTTGCGGTCACCATGTACCGCATGATCATTCTTCCTCTACTATAATAAACACGTCTTCATCAGAGCGTTTCATGTTGTAGTGCTCACGGGCGTAGCGTTCTTTGTTTTCATCAAAAGCTGCGCGATTGGCTTCTGCTTCTTCAATTTTCTCCTTGTAGAACCGCTTGTCCTGCTCCAGCTTGTTCACGGTGCGCTGCAGGCGAAACTGCGTGATGAGATCGTGTTTGTCCACGAAGACCAGGATGCCGAAAAAAACGGCCAGGATGAGAAAATATTTGTTGCGCAATTGGGCCGGCAACAAATCAATGAACGGTTTAAACAAGTTTGAAGAAGCCATGCCTGCAAGTTTGTAGGTAACCGAATATATTAATTACTACAACAACGATTTGCCCGGATAGATGCCGTCTTCGCCCAATTCTTCCTCGATGCGCAGCAACTGGTTGTACTTGGCAATGCGGTCGGAGCGGGAAGCGGAACCGGTTTTGATCTGGCCGGTATTCAGCGCCACGGCCAGGTCGGCGATGGTAGTATCTTCCGTTTCGCCGGAGCGGTGGCTCATCACGCTGGTGTAAGCGTGGCGGGTCGCCATGTTCACGGTTTCGATCGTTTCAGTGAGAGAACCGATCTGGTTGACTTTAACGAGGATGGAGTTGGCCACGCCGGCGTCTATACCGCGCTGGAGGCGGGTGGTATTGGTGACGAAGAGATCGTCGCCGACCAATTGAACGCGGCTGCCGAGTTCTGCAGTCAGTTTGCCCCAGGAGTCCCAGTCATCTTCGGCCAAGCCGTCTTCCAGGGAGAATATGGGATAGCGGTCGCACCAATCTTTCCAGTAGGCGACCATTTGGGCGCCGGTGAGTTTGTCGCCGGTGGATTTCCGCAGGTGATATACCTGTTCTTCTTCGTTGAAAAATTCGGATGCGGCGGGGTCCAATGCGATCATGATGTCTTCGCCGGGGCGGTAGCCTGCCGTTTCGATGGCTTGGAGCACGATCTGGATGGCTTCCTCATTGGAGCGGATATTGGGGGCAAAACCGCCTTCATCGCCTACATTAGTGGAGTAACCTTTATCCTTGAGCACCTTTTTGAGATGGTGGAATACCTCTACGCCCATGCGCAGGCCCTGGGAGAAGCTTCCGGCGCCGATGGGCATGACCATGAACTCCTGGAAGTCTATGCCGTTGTCGGCATGCGATCCGCCGTTGAGGATGTTCATCATAGGTACCGGCAATACATGGGCGTTCACGCCGCCAACGTACCTGTACAGCGGCATACCGGCCTCTTCAGCGGCGGCCTTGGCCACGGCGAGCGAAACGCCGAGGATGGCATTGGCGCCGAGATTGGCCTTATTGGGCGTGCCGTCCAGATCGAGCATGAGATTGTCAATATAGCGCTGCTCGAATATGTCGGTACCGATGAGTTCCTCGCGAATGATCTCTTCCACATTATGCACCGCTTTAAGCACGCCTTTGCCGAGAAAACGGTCTTTATCGCCATCGCGCAGTTCCACGGCTTCATGCGATCCGGTGGATGCGCCGGAGGGTACGGCAGCGCGGCCGAAATAGCCGTCTTCGGTAAGTACTTCCACCTCGATAGTGGGATTGCCGCGGGAGTCGAGGATTTCCCGGGCGACGATATCAACTATTGCACTCATAAGGATTAGATTTTCAGTTTGACGAGATTGTTGCGGCAAAAATAGAACGAAAGCCCATGCACAGGGCATTAAATATGCATTAAACGGATAAAATCGTCGAACAGGTAGCGGGCGTCGTGCGGGCCGGGCGAAGCTTCGGGGTGGTACTGTACCGAAAAGGCCCGCTTACCGCGCACGCGCAACCCCTCGATCGAATTGTCATTGAGATTGACGTGAGTAACCTCTACCCGATCTGCGGCAGCAATTATGGCTTCCCGGCTCACGCCGAAGCCGTGGTTCTGGCTGGTGATCTCGCAGTGGCCTGTTAGCAGGTTCTTAACGGGATGGTTGATGCCCCGGTGCCCATGGTGCATTTTGTGCGTGGGAATGTCCATTGCAAGTGCCAGTATCTGGTGGCCCAAACAAATACCAAACAAAGGCCGGTCTTCTTCCAGGATGGTTTTGGCAGTTTGCACGGCGTAATGCATCGGGGCCGGATCGCCCGGGCCGTTGGAGAGAAAATAACCGTGCGGATCCCATGCTTTGACGGTTTCCAAAGGCGTGCGCGCGGGAAATACCTGGAGGTAGCAGCCCCGGTCGGCCAGGCATTTCAGTATGTTGCGCTTCACGCCGTAGTCGTAAACGGCAACGCGGATGCGAGCGGACGGATCGCCGACGAAATAAGGTTCCTTTGTGCTTACAACAGAGGCAAGTTCCATTCCCTCCATAATGGGAACGGCGGCCAATCGCTCACGCAGCACATCCACATCGTCTGTTTCGGAAGAAATGATAGCGTTCATGGCCCCCTTGCTGCGGATGCGGCGCACCAAGGCGCGCGTATCCACATCGGAAATAGCTACTAAGCCTTGCTCTTCCAGGTAGCCTTGAAGCGAGTCGTCGGCCAGGTGCCGGGAATAAGGCACGCTGAAGTTCTTACAGATCAACCCGGCGATCTTCACCGTTTCAGATTCCACTTCGGTGCGTTTGGCGCCGTAGTTGCCGATATGGGCGTTGGTAGTTACCAGCAACTGGCCGAAATAGGAAGGGTCGGTAAAGATTTCCTGGTAGCCGGTCATCCCGGTATTAAAGCAGATTTCTCCTGCTGTGGTGCCGGTAGCGCCGGCGGCCTTGCCGCGAAAGAGCGTTCCGTCTTCCAATAACAACAGCGCAGGCCTGGTTTCCAATTCTTGCATTCCCGAAAGCGTGTTTCCTTGACGGCGCGAAGGTAGGGAATAAAAATGGATATTTAACATTACTTTAGAGAAGTCTATAGTAAACCCCGCTCTCATTATACCGTCATACAGACGAACCAAAACATTTGAATCATGTCAAAGATGATGAAGCAAGCCATCCAATTCCTGTTCGTAGGCTTGGTATTAGTGTTGGCAACTTCTGCCTTTGCCCAGCAAGGAGCCGGAAGGGCCAACCCAGGGGGCAAACCGAAAATGAGCGCCGAAGAGCGGGCCAAAATGATGACCGACCGCCAGAAAGAAAATCTCGGCCTGACGGATGAGCAGTACAAAAAAGTGCTCGAGATCAATACCAACCACGCATTGAAGCACGAAGGGCAACGCGCCGAGGCCCAAAAAGCCCGCGAAGAGCGCCAGGCCATGGCACAAAAAATTGAAGAATCGCGCGAAGCCGAGCTGCGCAAAGTGCTGAACGATGAGCAGTTTGCCAAGCTCCTGCAAAACAAACAGCAAATGAAGGAGAAAGCCCAGGAACGCAAAAACCAGGGGCCTCCGCAGAGGGGCAAGGGGCCGTGGAAAGGGTGAGGCAGGGTTAAAGGTTAAAGGTTAAAGGTTAAAGGTTAAAGGTTAAAGGTTAAAGGTTAAAGGGCGCTGCAGTGAGCGACTCTCGTGCTGAGCAGGGTCGAAGCAAGCAGAAGTGCGAAGCCGAGGTAAAAAAGAGGCCGGGGCAATCAATGGAATATTGCCTCCGGCCTTTTTTCATTTAATAATTGCCTGGTTCTCGTGTTCAATTGGCTTCGACATACTTTTTGAAATTATCCAGGATGGCTTGCCAGCCGGCTTGCTGCATTTCCACAGGGTTAGTACTTTCCGCCTCGAAGGATTCGACGATCTTCACCGAGGACCCGTTTGCCGCAAAAAGCACCTCTACTTTCCGGTCGTCGGCTAAGGTGAAAGCGATTTTTTCATTTGGTTTCACCTCGTCGTAGTGACCTGATAAATCGAAACCCATACTGCCGTCTCGGGCTGCCATATGGTAGTTGAAGGCGCCGCCGGCCCGCAAATCGTTGGAAGCAGAGGGCGTGTGCCAATCGTCGGAAGCATGGTTCCATTGAGTGATGTGCCCGGGAGTGGTCCAGAAAGCCCACACTTTTTCCATGGGAGCATTTACAGTCGCTTCCACGGTGATGACGGTTTTGTTTGCCGTTCCTGCGTAAGCTTCTTTTAAAAGTGCGATATCGATCTTTTTCATTTTCAGCATGGCCTGCATCACCCTTGCCGCTTTAGCAGGGTCGGGATCTTTCAGGTTTTGCATCAATACCGGCGGCACGATCTGCCACGACACTCCGAATTTGTCCTTCAGCCAGGCGCACTGGCTTTCCTCGCCGCCACCGGCAGTGAGTTTATTCCAGTAGTAGTCAATTTCTTCCTGGTCGGCACAGGATACGACAAAGGACACCGCCTCATTGAACTGGGCGGCATGCTCCCCGTGGCTGTCCATAGCCATAAATACGTGGCCGTCGAGGTAGAACTGTGCGTGTTGCACGGCGCCTTCCGGCGCCGGGCCGCCCGGGCCGTATTTCATAACACCGGTGATTCCGGAGTCCGGGAAAATGGATGTGTAAAGATTCAACGCTTCTTCCGCCCTGCCGAGTTGCGCGCCGGTGAACATCAGGCTCGGGGTGATTTTTTGGCCTACCTCAGACATTTGGCCCAGGTACACCTGCCAGGAAAGCCCGTAGCGGTCTTGTACCCAACCGTATTTTTCACTCCATGGGTACTTGTCTAAAGGCATGAGCGCCTGCCCCCCATCGAGGAGTTTATTCCAGGTTTCCTCCGTTTCGGCTTCGGTTTCGCACAGCACAAAGAAAGAAATGGAAGGATTGAACTGGAAATGAGGCCCGCCGTTGAGCGCCCCGAATCGCTGCCCGCCGAGTTGGAAGTCAATAGTGACAACGGCATCGCCATTGCGCATCACATCGTGGACTTTGGAATTTGGAAAGACCGACACATAAAACTCAACCGCTTCTTCCGCCTGGTGATCGAACCACAGGAAGGGGGTGATCTTTTGCGCCTCTGCCAATTCCTTCACTTTGGCTAAGGCTTTGGGAAATGTGTCCCGAAAATAGTCTTCGTATCCGTCCTCCCCGTCCATGTCGATGATCAATTCCGTACCGCCGTCCTTGGCGCGCAGAGAATAGTTTTCCTTTGCGCCCGCCCAGCCTTTTTCGCGGGCGGTGAGGAAATCCTCCACGCCGTCCTTGATGACACCCAGGTGCTCGAAAGACATTAACTCATTGGGTATCAGGCGTGCAATGCGGCTGGTCATACCCTCGCCGCCGGGGGAGAGAAAATATATTTTGCTGCCTTCCTGCCAATCGGATTCGGCATAGGATCCTTCGTGGAAAACGGCAGTCCATTGGCGGTAGCTGCGGTCGTTCCAGAGAATTTGCCAAACCCGCTCCGGGCGGGCATGGATAAAGGTGGAAAATTGCATGGTGAGCATGGTCTTTTGTGTTTTTTATACTAATTACGTCGCAAATTAAGCTTCTATGCTTAGTGAAGGGGTGACTACGGGGATAAAAAGCAGGCTGAGTCACCCCTTCACTACCCTGCCTAAAGCAAACTTACTTGGTTTACAATGTACTAATTACCGGGATACTCATAATTGACCATCCACTGCACGCCGAAGCGGTCTGCCAGCATGCCGAAGCAGGCATTCCAGAAGGTATCCTCCAGCGGCATAATGATGTTGCCGCCATCAGCCAGGCCGTTGAACAGCCGCGCGGCTTCTTCCCTGCTATCCGCCTGAATGGAGATGTGATACAAATTGCCGGCCGTTCCGGGGCCGAAGGACGGAGGCCGGTCGCTGCCCATCAGCTCGCTTCCCCTCCCGATTGGGAGCGACACGTGCATGATGAGATTGCCTTCGCTTTCGCCGACAGGCGCTCCGGCAGAAGCCTCGGAGGGTATTTCGGAAAAGCGGTTGAAAGAGGAGAACTCCCCTCCGAAAACGGACTTGTAGAAGTTGAATGCCTCCTCGGTGTTGCCGTTGAAGTTGAGATAGCAATTGAGAAACGCCATGGTTCTTTGTGTTTAGGTGATAGAATGAGGCAAAGATAAATTATTTGTTTTAAATAAACAAATAAAATACAAAAAAAACAAAAAACATTAACGCTGCTCATTGCGATGTCGGTACGCTTTCTTCCCAAACCTGGCGGTCGAGGCGATAAATGTAGCACTCATCGTCGGCATCGCCGAGTATGCGCTGCTCCACAAAACGGAACCCCAAGCGCTCATAAAAAGCATGCGCCCTGCGGTTGGAGGCCAGCGGGTCGATCAGTACGGCCGTCACGTCCGGGTCTTCGAAGCAGAGGCGCAGTGCCTGGCGCATCATTTCCGAACCGTATCCCTTGCCCAAGTCCGATTCCTCGCCGATCCAGATGTCGATGGCGCGCAATCCCGGCGGCGCATCACCCCAGTAGTGGGTTTCCTCAAGCGCAGGGTCGATGATCTGCACGAAGCCGATGGGCCGTTCTCCCAATTGGGCTATCAATTGCAGCCTCCATTCGGGTTGGTGCAGCAATTCAGCCTCCCAGTCCCAGTCGTCATTGGGATCAGATTCAAGCACATGCGGTTGTTCGTCCCAGTAACGCAACAGGGAGAGGTCGGCGATGGTAGCCGGGCGGAGGGAGATGAAAGTGGCCGGGTTCATGTTTCCGCGGCTTGACGCCCCTGCCATGCGGAAGGCGGCACCCCCCAGGCCCGCTTGAATGCCTTGGAGAAGGAAAATACATCGCTGAAGCCGCAGGTCAGCGCCGCGTCTGAAACCATCATACTTTCGCCGCTCAACAATTCGCGGGCTTTTTCCATTTTCAGCTGCCGGAACCAGCGCATCGGCGCTTCGCCGAAAGCCTCCTGGAAGCTGCGGTGAAAGTGGTACGGCGACAGGCAGGCGTGGCGGGCTACCTCGCCCAGGGTGAGCGGGGCGGCCCATTGATCGCGCATGAATTCGCGGCCGGCCAGCAAGCGGCGGTACAGTTCCTTGCGGGTAGAATCCTGGCGGGCGTCGAGGCGGTTGATCCGGCGCCGGGTAAGCCCCTGAAAGGAGAGCAGGTTTTCGGCCAGGCTGAAAAACAGTTCGGGCAGCGCGCCGGGATCACCGGGCGCGCCGGCGGTCATTTGCCGGGCCAGCGTTTGTATTTGTGTTGACAAGGGGCTTGGGCAGCGATAAATGTGCTCGAAGAATTCGAGGCAGGCAGTATCTTCCGGGTAGTCGTCGAGCGGCAATGTTTTCGAGGCGCTTGCTATCCCGGAGATAAATTCTTCTGTAAAAAAGACGATGAGCGATTTGGTGCCGGCGGAAACGGGCAGGCATTCCAGTTCGGTCCCGTTGTTGACGATGAAAAAACTCCCGGGCTTGACGCTTATTTTTTCATTGCCGACCACATAGGGTATCTCCCCCTCGATGCAGTACTTGATGGAAAAGGGGGTGTGGTACCTGAAATACCGGATGAAGTCCTCTGCGTAAAACAAGCTGGTCGTTTCATGCGGGCTGACATCCGGTTCGCGGCCCTCCAATGCCCAGGTGATCGTTTTGGCCATGTTGTCAAGCGGTTTAGACAGGATATACTCAGTTATCCCGATGAAAAATGGTTTAGTTTTTTTCGCAAACCATTTTTCGTCGGGTATAACAACTCCAAAGATGATTTTTACAGGCGGGAGGTTGCAGGTACAGGCATATTGTTTTGAAATATTATTGTTTTGAGGGTTTCTCAAAAGAAGTAAAAAGGCAAAAGTAAAAAGTAAAAAGTAAAAAGTAAAAAAGCAGGACCGGGCAAACAAACCCAGTCCGGGAGGCAA
>CAZNYK010000064.1:0-21214 GCA_964577215.1 uncultured Saprospiraceae bacterium | reverse complement strand
TTTACTTTTGCAAACCACTGGTCCCGACGAAAAATGGTATAAATTTTTCCCAAACTATTTTTCGTCGGGATTATCCCGATGAAAAATGGTTTATTTTTTTTTCGCAAACCATTTTTCGTCGGGTATAAAATGCGCCACGCATGAAATACCTCCACTTCACAGCAGCCTGCATCTTCTCGCTATTTTCTTCCACATCCATGGATGCCCAGAACAGGGATATCGCCCTGATGACCTTCAATGTCCGATTCGACAACCCCGGCGACGGGGAAAACCGCTGGGCCAATCGCAAAGCTCAGGTGGCCGAAACCATGCGATTTTTCGATGTACAAGTCTGCGGTATGCAGGAAGCGCTTATCAGCCAGATAAAAGACGTACAGGAATTGCTGCCCGGATTCGCCTGGGTAGGCGCCGGCCGCGACGACGGCAAACAGGCCGGGGAGTTCTCTCCGGTCTTTTACGACTCCACCCGCCTTACCTTATTGGAAAGCAATACCTTCTGGCTGAGCGATACGCCCGATAAACCTTCCAAGGGTTGGGACGCGGCACTGCCCCGGGTCGCTACTTGGGCCAAATTGGAAGACAGGCTTACGGGAAAAATGTTTTTCGTCTTCAACTCCCACTTCGACCACATGGGGCAAAAAGCGCGGGAGGAGAGCGCGCGGCTCCTGATCCGGAAAGTAAAGGAACTGTGCTCCGGCGCTACGGCCATCATCATGGGCGATTTCAATGCAAAGCCGGAAGAGACGCCGGTTCAATTGTTCCTGCAAGCCTGGACCGACTGCAAACCGGCGAGTATAACCCCGCACTTCGGCCCGGACGCTACCTTCAACGGATTCGGCCCCAGCGAGATCGAAGGGACGCGCATAGATTACATCTTCCACAACGCCCCTGCCGTGCAGGTACTGAAACACGCCACGGTCAGCCAGACCTGGGGAGGGCGTTTCGCTTCAGACCACCATGCAGTGTATACGCTCCTGAGATTGCCTTAGGCAAGGCGCCGAACATACTATATTATTCAGGCATTTCGCCCGATGCAGTTCAAATCCTCGAACGCCGATTTGAGCCTGGCCACAAAACTCTCCTCTCCTTTGCGCAGCCAAACGCGCGGATCGTAGTACTTCTTGTTGGGCTTGTCGTCTCCTTCCGGGTTGCCGATCTGTGCTTGGAGGTACCCCTTTTTCGACTCGTAATAGTTGCGCACCCCTTCCCAATATGCCCACTGCATATCGGTGTCGATGTTCATCTTGATGGCGCCGTACTCGATGGCTTCGCGTATTTCCTCGCGGGAAGAGCCGGAGCCGCCGTGGAACACGAAATTGATGGGAAGCGGATCGGAAAGGCCGAATTTCTTGCGCACGTACTCCTGTGAATTCTTCAGGATGACGGGCTGCAGCTTGACATTGCCGGGTTTGTACACCCCATGCACGTTGCCGAAAGCGGCTGCCACGGTAAAGCGCGGGCTTACTTTGAGGAGTTGCTCGTAGGCAAAAGCTACTTCCGAGGGCTGGGTATAGAGGCGGGAGCTGTCCACATCGGTATTGTCCACGCCGTCTTCTTCACCGCCGGTTACGCCCAGTTCGATCTCCAGCGTCATGCCGAGCGCTTTCATTCGTTCCAAGTATTTGGCGCTGATGTGCATATTTTCCTCGATGGGCTCCTCGGAGAGATCGAGCATGTGGGAGGAGTAGAGCGGATAGCCGTTTTTTTCGAAGAATTTCTCCCCGGCATCCAGCAGGCCGTCCACCCATGGAAGCAGGTTAAGGGCGCAGTGATCGGTGTGCAACACCACGGTAACCCCGTATGCTTCGGCCAACTGATGCACGTGCATAGCTCCGGAGATGCCGCCGAGAACGGCTGCTTTTTGCCCTTCGTTGGAAAGGCCCTTCCCGGCGAAAAACGCCGCTCCGCCATTGGAAAACTGGATGACGACCGGCGAGTTCACAGCGCGCGCCGTTTCCAGCACGGCGTTCACCGAGTTGGTGCCGATGACGTTCACGGCCGGCAGCGCAAAATTGTGCTCATTGGCATAGCGGAACAATTCCGTCACTTCATCGCCGTGTAATACGCCCGGGCGAAAGCGGGTTTGGGTGGTGATATTCATGATGTACAGGTTTTTTCGTTCAACGTTCAAACAATTCCCTTCTCCACGAGATAGCGCTCCGCATCCAGCGCCGCCATACAACCGGTACCGGCCGCTGTAACCGCCTGGCGATAGACGTGGTCCTGGGCGTCGCCGCTGGCAAACACTCCTTCTACATTGGTATGAGTGCTGCCCGGTTTGGTGATGAGGTAGCCGCTTTCTTTCATGTCGAGCCAGCCTTTGAAGATGTCGGTATTGGGCTTGTGGCCGATAGCGACAAAGAAGCCCTCAACGGGAATCACAGACTCCTCGTTTTTTTTGTTGTTCCACACGCGAACCCCGGTGACGTGCTCGCCGCCCAGAATTTCCTTGGGCTCGGTGTTCCAGTGAATTTCGATGTTGGGCGTTTTCATCACGCGTTCCTGCATGATCTTGGAGGCCCGCATCTCGTCGCGGCGCACGAGGAGGTGGACTTTCGGGCAAAGCTTGGCCAAGTACGAAGCCTCTTCGGCTGCCGTATCACCGCCGCCGACGACGGCTACTTCCTTGCCCCGGAAAAAGAACCCGTCGCAAACGGCGCATGCCGAAACGCCCTTGTTCATGAGCTTGTTTTCCGACTCCAGCCCCAGCCATTTCGCGCTGGCGCCGGTAGCGATAATGACGGAATCGGCATGTATCTCCTGGCCGCTCTCCGTCCATACTTTGTGTACCGGGCCGCTGAAATCCACTTTATCGATCATTTCATAGCGCACTTCGGTGCCGAATCGCTCCGCTTGTTTGCGGAAGTCTTCCATCATTTCCGGCCCCATGATGCCGTCGGGGTAGCCGGGGTAATTTTCCACATCCGTAGTGATCATCAATTGCCCTCCCGGCTCTTTGCCGGTGTAAAGAACGGGGCTTAGATTGGCGCGCGCTGCATATACGGCGGCGGTATAGCCGGCAGGGCCGGCGCCTATGATGAGGCATTTCAATTTTTCGGGCGTGTCTGCCATGATTTCGATTTTAAATTTTTCGGCTGCAAAAATAATAATATAACCCGGGGCAGGAAGTGATGTTTGTCACTTTGGGGGTTGCGGCCTGAAGCTTGCAGCCTGCTCAGCCCTCCCCCGCCCCAAGCGTTTCTCTTTCAATCCATTGTTCATAAGCCTCGTTGGCTTTCACCTTCATTTGCATGATACAAGGCACTTCGTAAGGATGGATGCGTTCGATGGCGCGGCAAACCTCATCGAGGCGGGCGGAAGCGGTCTTCAAAAGGCTTACCCACTCCTGCCCTTCCTCCATGGCGCCTTGCCACCAATACATGCTTTGGATAGGAAAAATGTTGGCGCAAGCTACCAGGCGCCCCTGAAGCAACTCCGCGGAAACCCGCCGGGCTTCGTCTTCGGAAGCGTGCGTGACGTAAATGATATGGAAAGCCATGACAATTTTTGGTTATTCGGCCGGTTATACTATTACTGAAATGCAAAATTAATCAATGCCGTTCAATCCCAAACTTCCCGCCAATCCGCGCCCCCCTTATTTCTTCGCCTACTGCCTGGCCGCGGCAATATTGTTCTGGGGTTACGCCTGGCTCGCTTTCGCAGGCAGAGCGCCGTGGCATGTATTTTTTTGGAATGAGGAACTGCTCTCTTCCCGGCTGCCCGGTTTATTAGGTACCGATTGGGATAGTTACGTCACCGGAACTCAAGCCTTGCAACTGATGCAGGGCCTTTCCATTTTTTCAGGAGCGCTCTTAATCCTTGCAGGATTTGCCGCAGCAGGCTTCAGCCGTTTTCCTAAAGCGGGAAAAACGATCCTGGTCACCAGTTCCATAGTGTTGTTGACCTGGGCTGTTTTGTCGGCCATAGACCGGATATTCTTCCCGGTACAGTTTGGGGAATACGCGTTGCGCTGGTCGTTTCCTCTCTTTTTGACAGCGTGGTGGCATAGCCGCGAGCACCGGGGCCGGAGCCGCATGCTGTTCCTGCTGCGCCTTGCCATTGCCGTCACCTTTGCAGCGCATGGGCTGTACGCCATGGGGGTCTTCCCCAGGCCCGCGCAATTTGTGGAAATGACGATGAGCATACTGCCCATAAGCGAGCCCGGCGCCGTGCGTTTTTTGATTGCAGCCGGAGTATTAGACTGGCTTGCGGCGCTTTGCCTGTTCATTCCCGTTCGGGGAATACAGGCAGCCGGAGCGGCGTATATGGTCGCCTGGGGCCTGCTGACCACCCTTGCCAGATGGGCCGCGCATGTGCACTTCAACCTGCCCTGGTGGCCGGAATCCTTGCTGAGTTGGACGCCGGAAGTGATGGTGCGCATTCCGCATTTTGCCGGGCCGTTGCTTTTACTGACTTTTATGCGCCGAAATCACAGATCATGAGCCGCAAACCAGCATTCAACTTAGACGCCTTCATAGCGCAGTACGTTACTATGCGCGACAAAAGCCTGACCTGCTACGACATGATCGCCAATGCGCCGCCGCTCAAAAGCCGGATCGAGGGGCGCAGCGTACTCGTCATCGGCGGGGCAGGGAGCATCGGAAGCGCTTTTATCAAATCTATGTTGCCGTACCGGCCCGCACGGCTCTTCGTGGCGGACATCAACGAGAACGGCCTTACCGAACTCACCCGAGACCTGCGCAGCAGCCAGGAGTTGGAGTTGCCAGAAACGTATTTGACCTACCCCATTCATTTCGGCGACCCGGTGTTTGAAAAAATATGGCGCAGGGAAGGCCCATTTGACATCGTGGCCAACTTCGCCGCCCATAAACACGTGCGCTCTGAAAAAGACCGCTATGCCGTTGAAGCCATGATAGAAAACAACGTGCTGCAAGCAGGGAAGCTGCTCGATATGCTATTGGAAAATCCGCCCGAACGCTTCTTCTGCGTCAGCACCGATAAGGCGGCCAACCCGGTGAACGTGATGGGCGCGAGCAAAAAACTCATGGAAAACTTGTTGCTGGCCTATGCCGGAACGCTGCCGGTTACGACCGCCCGCTTTGCCAACGTGGCTTTCTCCAACGGCAGCCTGCTCGACGGGTTCCTGCGGCGCATTGCCAAAAACCAGCCCCTTTCGGCGCCCAAAGACATCCGCCGCTATTTCGTCTCCCCGCAGGAAGCCGGCGAAATCTGCCTGTTGGCCTGCATGACCGGCGAACCGGGCAATATTTTCTTTCCCAAACTCGGGGAAAGCGAACTCACTGCATTTACCGACATTGCCAAAGCCCTGCTTCACCAACTCGGATACAAAATAGACTATTGCGCCTCCGAACAGGACGCCCGTGAAAAAGCGGCCCGGTACCTGCCGGACTCGGAGTATTACCCCGTCTATTTCTTCGATTCGGACACTTCCGGCGAGAAGCCCTACGAGGAATTTTACACCCCCGGAGAACCGGTCAGGTTCGAGGATTACCAGGCATTGGGGGTCATTCCGGCCAAGGCGCCCCACTCTCTTTCCGAAATGAAAGCGCAACTCGCCCGCCTGCATGCACTGTTTCAACATCCCGCGACAGAGAAGGCAGATGTCGTGGCACTAATGGAAGAATTGATCCCCACTTTCAGGCACGTGGAAACCGGAAGGAACTTAGATCAGAAAATGTGAGAACAGCCGGCATCCGCGATGGCTTCCCTTAACTGAAACCCTCCAGTTCTCCCTTCATCATTTCCACCATTTCCCGCGCGCGTTGTTCGGAAGTGCTTTCCGAATAGATGCGTATGATAGGTTCGGTATTGGAACGGCGCAGGTGCACCCATCCATCCGGGAAGTCGATCTTGAGACCGTCCACCGTATTGCATTGCTCCCGGCTGAAGCGCTCGTGCAGCCTGTCGAGCAGAGCCGTCATATCGGTACCGGGCTGGAGGCTGATCTTGTCTTTCACCATGAAGTAATCGGGATACTCGCGGCGCAGGCCGGAAATGGCGCCCTCATAGCCGGCGGCAAGCGACAGGAACAATGCGATACCTGCAAGGGCATCGCGGCCGTAGTGCAGTTCGGGCACGATGACGCCTCCATTCCCTTCGCCGCCGATGACGGCATCGACGGATTTCATCATTTCCACCACGTTCACCTCCCCCACTGCCGAAGCAAAATACTGCCCACCGCGGCTTTGCGTCACATCGCGGAGTGCGCGGGAGGAGGACAGGTTTGACACAGTGTTGCCCCTGCGCCGGGAGAGCACATAATCGGCCACGGCCACCAAAGTATATTCTTCGCCGAAGAAGCTGCCGTCTTCGCACACCAATGCGAGCCGGTCCACATCCGGGTCCACGGCGATACCGAGATCGGCGCGGTGGCTTCGCACCGCTTCAGACAGTTGTGCGAGGTGTTCCGGCAGGGGTTCGGGGTTGTGGGCAAAGCGGCCGTTCATTTCGCCGTTGAGGAGGATCACCTCGCAGCCCAATTGTTGGAGCAGGGGCGGCACGGAAATGGCGCCGGTAGAGTTGACGGCGTCCACGACGACCCGGAAGCGGCGCCGGCGCACGGCATCTGCATCCACATCTGGAAGGTTGAAAATAGCCTCGATGTGTTTTTGCAAATAGCCGGAACCCGTGGAATACGCGCCGAGCCGGTCGGCCCCGGCATACGTGATCTTACCTTCATTGAGCAGGGCGAGGAAAGCCTCCCCGTCTGCCTTTGAAATAAATTCCCCCCGGGCATTGAGCAGTTTTAGCGCATTCCACTGTTCGGGGTTGTGGCTTGCGGTGAGGATGATGCCCCCGCCGGCCCGTGCCCATGGCACAGCCATTTCCACGGTAGGAGTGGTGGAAAGCCCGAGGTCGATAACATTTATGCCGAGGGCAAGCAGCGTGTTGGTGACCAAAGCGCTCACCATGGAGCCGGAGATACGGCCGTCGCGGCCGATGACGATGGTTGGAGCGGCGCCGTTGTGAAGGAGCCAGGCGCCGAATGCTGCGGTACATTCTACGATATCCTGGGGTGTCAGGTTGTCGCCGGGTTGGCCGCCGATGGTGCCCCGGATGCCGGAAATAGATTTGATTAGTGCCATGGGAATCGCGTTTGTGTGGGCAAAAGTATAACTTTGCCCGCTTTCTTCATCAAACGGATTATGGAACCCGAAAAAACGTCCGAATGGTACGAGGATTGGTTCGACTCCTCCTACTATTCCATTTTATACAAAAACAGGGACGACAGCGAGGCCCGTATGTTCATAGACAACCTGCTTGACAAGCTCCGGCCGCCGGCTGAAGCCCGCATCCTCGACCTCGCCTGCGGCAGGGGGCGCTTTGCCCGGCACTTAGCCGAAAAAGGTTATGAAGTGACCGGGCTGGACCTTTCTGAGAACAGCATCCTCCAGGCCAGGCAATACGAATCGGAGCGCTTGTCGTTTTTTACCCATGATATGCGCTTGCCGTTCCGCATCAACTACTTCGACTACATCTTCAATTTCTTTACCAGTTTCGGGTATTTCGCCACCGACCGGGAGCACTTGCGCACCTTGAAGAGTGTGCGCTCAGGCCTGCGCGACAATGGCGTTTTCGTTCTGGATTTTTTCAACGCGCGGTACGTTCGCAAGCGGTTGCCCGCAGTGGAGGAAAAAGAGCTGGAAGGTATTCGTTTCCACATCAGCAAACAGGAAGAAGGAGGGTTTGTCACCAAATCCATACAATTTGAAGACAAAGGCAGGCATTACCACTTCAAAGAACGGGTGCGATTGTACGAATGCGACGAGATAGAGTCGCTGTTTGAGGATGCGGGGCTGAATATTGTGGATTGCTATGGAGATTACGGTTTGAGTACCTTTGACCTGGAGGAAAGCCCGCGGCTTATTTTAGTGGCGACAAGCTAACCATTCGCAAAGATGCTGGAACAGATCATTCAATGGGATCAGGCGCTTTTCCATTTGCTCAACGGGCAATGGCAGTCGCCGGTATTGGACTGGCTGGCGCCATGGTGGCGGGACAAGCGCTTCTGGATTCCCCTATATGTGTTCATCGCCGGGTTTGCCGTATGGAAATTCAGGATCAAGGGACTCTGGTTGATCCTGGCTTTGGGTCTCACGGTAGGCATAAGCGATACGCTGAGCAGCCGGGTGGTAAAGCCGGCGGTGGCAAGGCTCCGCCCCTGTAACACCCCGGAATTGAAACCCGGAGTTCACCTGCTGGTACACTGCGGTTCAGGTTACAGTTTTACCTCATCCCATGCGGCCAATCATTTTGCTTTTGCCGCTTTCATCTTTTCCACTTTGGGCGTATTACACCGGCGGCTGCGTTGGCTGTGGTGGATATGGGCCGCCTCCGTGGCGTATGCGCAGGTTTACGTAGGCGTCCACTACCCGGCAGATATCATCGGCGGCGCCCTGCTCGGCGCCGGTGTTGGTTTTTTGGTTTCGGGGCTATACCTTCGCCGGCGAAATATCAGCATTCTATTTTCATAACGGAAGCGTCACATGAGTATCCCCCAATATCTGCTACTCTTTTTTGCCGTGATACTCGGAGGCGGGATAGGTTTGTACCTTCAGCGACAAAACCGGGCCAACCTCAAGATGGTTTTGGCGTTCAGCGGGGCCTTTCTTCTGGGAATCACCGTTTTGCATTTGATGCCTTCCGTATATATCCAACAACGGGAACAAGCCGGACTTTGGATATTGCTCGGTTTTTTCATCCAACTCGCACTTGAACAACTCTCCACGGGGGTAGAACACGGCCACGTGCATGCGCACCCGCATGCGCCGCGGGGATTCGCCATACAGGTGATGATAGGTTTGAGCTTGCATGCATTCCTGGAAGGCATGCCGCTGAGCGGCTATGAGGACATACATGGCATGGAGGCGCACCAACACACGCACAACCACCTTTTGTACGGAGTCATTTTGCACAAGGCGCCCGCTGCGTTTGCGCTCGTGGTGTTGCTGCTCAGTTCGCAGATCAAAAAAAACTGGGTCGTTTATTGCCTGCTGTTCTTCGCGTCCATGTCGCCTGCCGGGGCGCTGCTCACACAGGTAGCCCGGGTCAACCAGGCCACGTTCGCGGTGTTGCTGGCCATCGTGATCGGTTCTTTTTTGCACATTGCCACCACCATATTATTCGAATCGGGTGAAAGCGGCCGGCACCATGTATCCCGGCGGAAATTGGCCGCAATTATTGCAGGCGTGGGCCTGTCGCTCCTGACCATGTTGGGTTGAAATGTCATCCCGCCGGCTATCCCGTCAAATTTTTCGCGTAAACATCAGTGAAATCTAAAAAAGCGGTATTTTAGCGCTCGCATCCAAAATCTTTTATAATCAGCCCGTTTCGGCCTATGAAATTTTACTACTCTGCTATCTGCACTACCTTTGTTTTGCTCTTTGTCAGCCTTTCGCTCTCTGCACAGGTCGTCATCCGGGGAGATGTAAGCGAGTCCGGCAGTTCCGAACCGCTCATCGGCGCCAGTATTACGGTAAAGGGCGGCACCGAAGGAACGGTTACCGATTACGACGGCAGCTTCGAGTTGCGCGTACGGGCCTCCCTTCCGCTTACCCTGCTTGTTTCCTATGTGGGGTACGACGAAACAGAGGTGCCGGTGACCAATGCCGCCCAAGCCTTGAAGATCAGGATGGTACCCAGCGTGATCACTACCGATATCGTGGAGATCAAGGGCCAGCGCATCTCTGAAAAACAGCGGGCCAATCCGCTCACCGTGGAATCTCTTGACCTGATCGCCATCAAGCAGGCCGCCACCGACAATTTCTACGACGGCCTCGGCGCCCTGAAAGGCGTTGACCTCACAGCGGCAAGTCTTGGGTTTAAGATTATCAATACCCGCGGTTTCAACAGCACCAGCCCGGTGCGAAGCCTGCAAATCATTGACGGTGTGGACAACCAGGCGCCGGGTTTGAACTTTTCCCTCGGCAATTTCCTCGGCTCTTCGGAACTCGACGTGCTGAAGGTAGACCTGATCGTGGGCGCCAGTTCTGCCTTTTACGGGCCCAATGCCTTTAACGGGGTGATCAGCATGGACACCAAGAACCCCTTCTTCCACAAGGGCTTAGCCGCTTCCGTCAAAGCAGGCGAACGCAGCCTGGCCGAAGGCGCTTTCCGCTGGGGGGATGCCATAGCCAACAAAAACGGCCACCCGCTCTTTGCTTACAAACTCAACTTCGCCTACCTGCGGGCCTACGATTGGGAAGCCGACAATTACGATCCCGTTGACGACACAGACACAGGCATCGGCAACCCGGGCCGCTATGACGCCGTGAACATTTACGGAGACGAGTATTTCGCCGGGTTTGATTATTCCACCTTCGATCTGCACTCCTACCCCGGGCTCGGCATCTGGCACCGCACCGGCTATCGCGAAAAAGACCTTGTGGACTACAACACCCGCAACACCAAAGCCAATGCCGCCTTCCACCTGCGCACCAATCCCAAAGCCGGTGACCAATCTCCTGAATTGATATTTTCTTCCAGCTTCGGCAGCGGCACCACCGTGTATCAGGGCGACAACCGGTTCAGCTTGCGCGATATCCGGTTTTTCCAAAACCGGCTGGAGTTCAGAAAACGGGACAAATTTTTCCTGCGCGCCTATACCTCGCGCGAAGATGCAGGAAACTCTTTCGATCCCTACTTCACCGCCCTGCTGCTGCAAGACAGCGCCAAGCGCAACGAAGACTGGGGCAGAGACTACGTGGATTACTGGCTGCGCAATGTGGCCCCGGTCATCAAAAATGCCGAGGATTTTCCCCGCCTTAATATTGTCATCGACCCTGTAACTTTCGAGGTAACCGCCACCTTCGACCGGCAGGCGGCTCTCGCCTGGCTGGCCGCCAACCAGGACAGGCTCACCGAATGGCATGCGGAGGCCGAGGCGTCTGCCAACGAACCCAACCCGCGCACCAACACCCTGGCATTCTACCAGCCGGGCACTCAACGCTTTACCGACGAATTCAACGAGATAACCTCCAAAAGCAGGAACGATAACGGCACCCGCTTTATCGACCGCTCGGCCTTGTACCACGTACATGGGGAATACAAATTTACGCCCTCCTTCCTCGAATACATCACCGTGGGCGGCAATGCCCGGTTGTACACGCCGATGTCGGAGGGCACCGTCTTCTACGATACGGCAGGGATCTCCATCACCAACTTCGAGTTCGGGTTCTACACAGGCATGGAAAAAGCCTTGTTTGACAAGCGCGTAAAAGCCAGCATTGCGCTGAGAGTGGATAAAAACCAGAATTTTGACTGGCTGTTTTCGCCTGCCGCTTCTTTGGTCTGGAAGCCCACCCCCAACAACTACCTGCGCGCTTCTTTTTCCTCCGCTATCAGGAATCCCACGCTGACCGACCAATACCTCTCCCTGAACGTGGGCCGCGCCATCCTCAGCGGCAACCTCAACGGAGTGGACAGCTTAGTGACGATAAACTCCCTGCGAAGCTTTCTCAGCACTTTAGACCGCAACGCACTGGAGTACTTCAATATAGACCCGGTAAGGCCGGAACAGGTGAAGACCTTCGAACTGGGGTATCGCACTACGCTTTTCGACAAAATATTCGTGGATGCAGGATACTACTACAACATTTACAATGACTTCCTTGGGTTCAACATTGGCGCTGAGCTGACTTTAGACCCCGCTACGGGAAGGCCTACCAGGGTACAGGCCTACCGCTATGCCGCCAACTCCATCAACACCGTTACCACGCAAGGCTTTTCCATAGGCCTCAACTACTATTTTGCCAAATATTACATGCTGACAGGCAATTACTCCTGGAACCGCCTGAACAAAACCTTTGATGACGATCCGATAATTCCCGCCTTCAATACGCCGGAGCACAAATACAATATCAGCCTCAGCGGCCGCGACGTGCCGGTCAAATTGGGATTCATCAACCTGCCCAAGCTGGGCTTCAACATCAACTACAAATGGATCGAAGGTTTCCTTTTTGAAGGCTCGCCGCAGTTCACCGGTCGCATTCCCACGTACGATTTAGTGGATGCCCAGATCAACCACGAGTGGAGAAAACTCAACATGACCGTGAAGGTAGGGGCTTCCAACCTGCTGAATAACAAACAGTTCCAGACCTATGGAGGCCCGCGGATCGGACGGCTGGCCTACATCTCCTTTTTGTACGAATTCAAAAAACGATAATTTTTTTCACTTAAACCGGATGACTATGAAGTATGTCAACTCTCTTTTTTTCTCCGCCGCTCTGTTGTTCTGCGTTCAGGCGCAGGCACAGGAGCGCTTCCTCGACGAGGTTTTTGACCAGGTGAACGTCACTTACGACCTCACCTATGGCGTAAACGCCACCGTATTATTTGCCACAGTGGTTGGCCAGGCAGTGCCTGAAGAACTGAAATTCGATTTCTACGAGCCGGTTGACGATTATTCCAACCAACGCCCCCTGGTGCTCCTGTTCCATACGGGCAATTTCCTTCCCACTATTTTGAACCAAACAAATTCCGGTACCCGGGGCGACAGCATCAACGCGGAAATTGCTACCCGCTTAGCCAAAATGGGCTACGCAGTGGCTGTATGCTCTTACCGCTTGGGCTGGAACCCCTCGGCTCAAACCCAACCGGAGCGCGCGCTGGGTCTCCTTCAGGCTGCTTACCGCGGCATACAGGATGCACGCACGGCTATCAGGTACTTCAAACGCAGCTATGTGGAAGAAAATAACCCCTTCGGCGTGGATACCAGCCGCATCGTGTTGTGGGGCGAGGGCACCGGCGGATACATTTCCTTGGCAACCGCCACCTTTGACAAGTTTTCGGAAGTACTTACCACGACCAACCCTCCCGGTAAATTCCTTACCGACCTCGACGGCAATCCCAACACGCTCGAGCCGATGGTAAACCCGATTGCCAACGGAGATATTTACGGCACTTCTTACGGCATACTTCCCTTCAATGCACCGCCGCTCCCGGCAGGAGATACCCTTTGTTATCCCAACCACGAGGATTACAGTTCGGATTTCCAGCTCTGTGTGAACATGGGCGGAGCGCTTGGAGACATTTCCTGGCTCGAAGCCGGCGATGTGCCCATGATCTCTTTCCACGTACCCAACGATCCCAATGCGCCCTATGTGGATGCCGTGCTGATAGTGCCGACTACCGGCGACCCTATCGTGCAGGTGCAGGGTAGTTTTGCGGTAATTGAAAAAGCCAATATGCTCGGCAACAATGCCGCTTTTGACGGAATTGACGACGAATGGACCCAAGCGGCGATTGCTGCTTCAGCTACAGCAGGGCATGCCTACCTGGAGGGTTTGTACCCGTTCAACCGCCCGGTCAACATGTTCGGGCAGCGGGAAGGTTCGCCCTGGAGCTGGTGGAATGCCGCTTATTGGGACGCTATACCGCACCCCACCGGCTTGGGTACGTACCATTTCGTCGGATTGTTGACCAACGCTTCGATGAGCGCCGCACAGGGCCGCGCCTACACGGATACCATCATGGGCTACTTCGCGCCGCGCGCCTATGCTGCATTGAACTTAGTGTCTTCCACCCAGGAAATCGTAAAGGGTGAAGAGGTAAGCATGAAGGCTTTCCCCAACCCGGCAGGGCAAGAACTGATGCTGCAATCGGCGCCGGAGTACCCAATGCTCGATATCCTGCTGTTTGACATGAACGGACGCTTGGTGCAGAACCACAATGGAGTTCGCAACCACCAGCACCGCATTCAGCGAGGCGACCTGCCCAACGGGGTTTACGTAGCAAAGATCCGGTTTGAACATGGAATAGTTTCACAAAAGGTAATGTTCAGGTAAACAGGTCTTAATACGGCAAAGATCAAAGGCCGCTTTGAGACATGAAAACCGCAGCCGCCAAGGCAGTGTTTTTCTCTTAAAGCGGCCTTTGTCTGTTTAGGCAATCAGAGACCCTCTCTTCAGAACATGCTTCCCATTACCGGCTGGGAAAGGAAGCCTAAAACCATCCGAAATGCCCTCATACAAAAATCTCTCCCCTGACTCCGCCTCCGGAGAACGCACGCTCAACCGCTTGCTCGCGCTGCGCCACCAATTAGATGCCGAGATACCGCACAAAACAGCAGAACAAACCCTCCTGTTGGCCACTTGGAACATCCGGGAGTTCGATTCGACCGCTTTCGGGGAGCGGGGTGCTGAAGCATTTTATTATATAGCCGAGATCATTGCCCGCTTTGATTTAGTGGCACTGCAGGAAGTGCGCCAGGACCTGAAAGCCCTTCACAGGCTGATGGACATCCTCGGCAGCGATTGGGGGCATATGGTATCCGATGTGACCGAGGGCACGCAGGGCAACGGGGAGCGGATGGCCTTTATTTTCGATAAGAGGAAAGTGAACCCCGGAGGCTTGGTCGGGCAGTTGGTACTACCGCCGCTCGAACTGAAAGGGCCAGACGGCAAAAGGGTTAACCAGCCGGTCAGCCAGATCGTGCGCACGCCGCTGATCGCAGGTTTTAAAACCGGCTGGACGGACTTTATTCTTACCACCGTGCATATTATCTACGGGGAAGGCGTGGCCAATTCTCCGGTAAGAGTAGAAGAGATCCGGCAGGTAGCCCAGGCGCTGCGCAGGCGCAGCGAAGACCCCTTTGAGTGGTCGAGAAACCTCATCCTGCTGGGCGACTTCAACATTTTCGACACTACCGACCTCACCATGAAAGCCATTTCCGATGCCGGCTTTGTGGTTCCCCCCGAATTGCAGCACCTGCCATCCAATGTGATGCAAAACAAATTTTACGATCAGATCGCCTTTCGCACCAGGCCGGACAGGTTCGGCACCACGGGAAAGGCCGGTGTGTTCAATTATTACAAGACGGTTTTTACGCTCGAGGACGAGGCCGTTTATGTCCCGGAGATGGGAGAGGCTTATCGCAAGGCAAGCGACGGCTCAGCCCGCAAAAATCCGTCATTGTATTACCGGACTTTCTGGCGCACGCACCAGATGAGCGACCACCTGCCCATGTGGGTAGAACTCAAGGTGGATTATTCTGATGAGTTCCTGGAGCGGAAATTGGAGTCAAAAGCCTAAGCGCCCCATAAACCTGTGAAATAAATCGTTCAGATCCGGGGATAATCGCCAATGCAGCACCGGCCAGGCGAAAAGCATCGCAATGAGCGCCGATTTGACCGGGATGGCGATCAGCGGATGGAAGCTGAAGGGGAAAAAACTGAATGCCAGGAATATGGCCGAACCGATCGCCAAAACGCCGAGGGTTGAGCGGGTGAACGGTTGTATCCTGAGTTTCCGGTATATGATCAGCAATTTGGCAACATTGAAAATTAAAACCGAAGCAAGCGTGGCGAGCGCCGCTCCGAAAATGCCGAAGCCGAAAGTGCGGATCAGCAGGTAATTGAAAACCACATTGAGTCCCGCCAGCGCCAGCAGCAGGAAGAAATTGAGCCGGTAATAACGGGAAAAAGTGAGAATTTGGTGATTGATCCCTGCCGCCATGTTCAACAACATGGCCAACCCAAGGATAAACACAATACTCTTGCCGCCCGCATACCGTTCCCCATTGGGCATCAGGATGAACAGATCGTCTAAGTTGTGCCATATCAGCAAAAACAGAAACAGGCCGACAATAAATTGATTGATACTGGACTTCCGGTAAAGCATGGCAATGTGGCCCATATCGCCCCGTTGAAAAGCATCGGCCGTAATGGGCGCCGCTATTTTTTCAAGAGAACGCCGCGGTACATCCACCACCGTGCCTATATAAGCGGCTATACTGAAAACGCCTACGGACTTCAGCGCGTCCTCTTCCATTAGAAAGGATATCATAACCCGGTCGAGCCAGGTGAGAAACCCGGCGCTCAAACCGCCCAGCATCGAGTAAAAAGCAAAGCGCGACATCTCCTTGGCCAAACCCGGCCGCCAAAACTTCCAGTCCGGCCGGAGCCGCCATTGCCCCAATACAAGGAGATAGGCTATCAAACCCAGGGTCACTGCTCCATAGGTTAGCACAATAGCCGATACAAAACCCTTCAGGTGGAGCCAGGAGAAGAACAACATAACCGAGATCAGGCCCGTGCACAACTTCACAAAAATGTTCTCCAGGATGGTAGGTACGACAATGCGGAAAAAGTTTTTGGTGAAATTGACCAATACGTAGTTCAGGCCGAGAAAAAATACAAGGGGCAACAGCCATGGCCAAAACTGCTGGATCAAAGGGTCTTTGTCGCCAAAATAGCCGGTGATGGCATTCCTGAACACAAAAGTGAGAACAAGCAATAAAAGGAATCCGGCCACCGGTATCATCAGCAGGATGAAGAGAAATCCGTGGTGCCTGCGGTCGTCGGTGCGGAAAAGAGGGAAATAGCGCGTAGCCAGGTCGTAGGAGCCGAAGGCCACGAATAAGGCTAAGATCATGCCTGCGCTTATCATGAACTGAAAAAGCCCAAGTTCTTCCTCTTTCAAAAACCGGGGATAGATAAACAAGGTATTCACCGCGCCCAATGCCACGCCGGTGTACGTTGCAATGCTGTCCTGGATTCCCTGCCGCTGGATAATGCCCATAAACTACTTTCTGAGAACAGCTCTGACGGGAACGCCTTCCAAACCGCGTACGCGCAATGGGAGGCAGAGCAGTTCGTACGTTCCAGGCTCCACATCGCGCAGGTTGAGGCTTTCCAAAATGACCACTTTGCGCTTCAGCAGCACGATGTGCGTATCGTAGGGATCGTCGTACATCTGTATGGAATGGCAGTCGATACCTACCAGCACCATATCTTTATCTGCCACCCATTGGGCGCCGTCCAGGGTGAGGGCGCAAAAATCTGAGCGGAAGGGCTGTGCGAAATCCTGCCAGAACCCGGAATTGCCGGTTTTGAGCAACAGGCGCTGTGTACCGCCTGGAATTCCGGCTGCTTCCAGGTCGGCGGCAGTGATGCGGGTAAGGCCCCGGAAATCGGCTACGAAGCAGGGCCCCACAAATTTTTCCAAGGGAATATCATCGGTGGTATCCCCGTCGTCCAAGAAGTGGAGCGGGGCATCGATATGGCTGCCGGAATGCACGTCGATATCCAAGCGGCTCACGTTGGCGATATCGCCGTTTGCTACGTTCATGAGCCGGGAAATGCGTACGCCGTGGCTTCCCGGCCATACGGGAAGACCGGGATGCAGCGGTACGGAAATATCGATCAGCTTACTCATGGCGTCCGCTGCGGTCTATGAGGAGGGAGCCTGCTTGTTGGACGCCTCCCATAGTGATGTCCAACACGTCCACGTGCGGCGGCCGGGAAGCCATGAAGTAAATTGCCTCAGCCACGTCGCGGGAAGAGAGCGGCTTGAAGTCTTCGTAAATTTTGGCCCGCGCGGTATCGCCGTCGAAGCGAACAAGAGCGAATTCAGTTTCTTCTACATGAGCAGGGCTTACCTGGCTCACCCGCACATTGTGCGTATAGAGGTCCTGGCGCATGGATCTGGTGAGGGCTTCCACGGCAGCTTTGCTGGCACAATACACATTTCCCTTGGGATAGACATCTCTGCCGGCGGTAGAACCCACATTGATGATGTGCCCGCTCCGGCGTGCGACCATCTGCGGCGACACGGCCTTGGTGACGTACAACAAACCCTTCAGGTTGGTATCGATCATTTCCTCCCAATGTTCCATTCGACCTTCATGGATGGGGTCGAAGCCCTTGGCTTTGCCGGCGTTGTTGACGAGGATATCTATTTGTTTCCATTCCTCCGGCAGTGCATCGATGGCATGTTGAACCGCTTCGGGATTGCGCACGTCAAAAGCAATGGTATGCACCGCGGCGCCGTATTCGGCT
This sequence comes from uncultured Saprospiraceae bacterium, assembly GCA_964577215.1. Taxonomy (GTDB): domain Bacteria; phylum Bacteroidota; class Bacteroidia; order Chitinophagales; family Saprospiraceae; genus UBA2329. Next base: position 3,455 of record CAZNYK010000064.1, on the reverse strand, counting down.
TCCAATTGGGATTTTACCGCATCCAATCGCTCGGCACGCCTGCCGGTGAGTATCAGGCGATAGCCGTTTTCGGCAAAAACGAAAGCGGTGGCGCGGCCTATTCCCGAAGTTGCGCCGGTGATCAGTACGGTTTGCCCCGTATGTTGCCTGGCAGCCAGTTGCTGCAGCTCTTCTTCCCGTTCGCGCAACAAAGACTCCAGGCGATTGAGGTTTTCCCTCATTTCTTCCAGGGCCGACTGCTCGCGTTCGATGATCTCTGACGTTTTGCCGCTGCGCGCAGCGCGATGGTATTCGAAAGCCATATCGTTTTGAGGCGTTTTGAGTTCCGGGTTATTCATTACAGCATTTTGATAAGCCGCGTAGGCCTTTTCGGCATCGCCGCGCCGGTGATACATAAGAGCCATGTCGTACCAGGCGAATGGATGGCCGGGCTGCAACTCCAGGGTTGTCTGGAGCGAGGCCCCGGCTTTCTCGTCGTTGCCCGCGTCGGCTGCGGAAAGGGCCGACTGGTAGTGGGCTTCTGCGTTGCCGGGATCGAGTTGGGCGGCTTTTTCAAAACAAGCGGCGGCGCGCTCCTCCTGGCCGCTTTGATGCGCCAGCAATAAGGCGCCCAGGCGGAACCATGCTTCACCGTATCCAGGTGCAATCTCAAGCAATCGCTCGTATGTGTTTTGGGCATGGGAAAAGTCTTGCCGCATCTCTGCCAGTTCACCCATCAGGAAGAGCGCGTCTGTGTGCTCCGGCTGGAATTTGAGCAGCAATTCCAATTGGTTGTACGCTTCGGCCAGATCGTCGGTATTTTGCACCAGAGCCAGGGCGTAGGGATAGCGGAGTTCAGCCTGGTCTGGAAAATCGGCGATTGCCCGGGTGAGCAAGGCGAGGTTTTCTTCCTTTTTGCCCATCACCGACAACTGTGAACTCTGGTGAATGATCCGGGAAACTTCAGCCTGAACAGCTTCGGGATTGGGTTGGGGTTGCAATTCCTCTTCAGCCGGGGGTTCCGAACCCGCATCGGGAACTTCCGGCATCTCCGGCGGAGCAGAAGCTTCGGTGGGCAGTTCGATGTATTGTTCTACGTCTTCATTAGCATCCTTCCATTCCGCCTCTATGGCCGCCGCCGCCTCTTCAGACAGTTCTTCGCCCAGGTTCGTCTCCTCTACTACTCCGGCACTGAGATCGTGCCCCGAGATCATTTCCCCAACTAATTCGGGAGATGGAGGTTCCGGGGTTGAATGGGCAGGCGCCTCCTCCGGTTGAATTTCTACAGGCGCAGGCGTCTCTTCGATCACGGGCTCAAAGCGGAAATTTCTTTCCGCTTCCGAATCGCCCGTAAAGAGGAAGAAGCGCTGGTAATGAGAGCTTTGCAATTCCTCCGACGACACGTATTCCACGCTGCGCAGCAAGCGGAGGAATTCGCCTATCTCGGAAGATATATCGCGCATGATCTTGAGATGCGCTTCAAAAGCCTCTTCATCGATACCTTCGAGGTGGCGCTTTTGGCGGCGCACATCAAGGTAGCGGTCCTGCCAGTAGTTGATGTATTGTATAATATCGCTCACCCGTTCAAAATGAGTGGGTATCATGGAGGTTTCGCCGGTTTCCTCATTTACTTGAACGCCTTCAATTACGACGGGGAGAATACGGCCGGACTGATTTTGAAAAAACTGAAGCGCGCCGGTCATGCAGGGGGTGGATTTGAGGAGATTATCGCTGACCAAGAGCAGTATCCGGCCTTCTACAGATTTCACCTGTTCGAAAAGAGGTTTTTCGTCGGCGTCTTTACGGCTGATCACGTGGTCGAAAGTGTATCCGGCGGGTTGGAGATGTTGGGCTATTTGCGCTGCTGCTGCCTGGTTTTCAGAGCAATACGCAAGAGTAATTTGTCTTTGGTTCATTTATTATTGATTTCGTTGGTTTTGCTTGCCTGCCATAGTGTTTTTTCTTCCTTTCCGCTACGCATAGCGCCCAGCAAGGCGCCGTCATCATCTAATTTGCCCTCGATAAGGATGGCATCCTCGCCGTCAAAATAAGACAAGTACAATTTTCGTGCCTGAACAGTGCCCGACAAGTATTCATAACGACGGCCACTCCATTCTAATATGCCCTGAAGCATATTTCCCGATTGAATTAGTTCGAGCCGGGCACCTCCGGTAGTATCCTTTTCTATTCCGGTGCGCATGCTCCATGCGCCGCTTAAATCCATTGCAGGCGGCTTTCTCAGGGTTGTAAAGAGATAATCCTGGCCCTGCCGTGCCGTGAATGGAATTCTTTTTTCATTGCCGCCGGCATCGGCAAACACCCAGTCGCCCTCAAGTATCTTTTCTTCAAATATCCCGCGAATATAATGAGAAGAACCAGGAAAGCGGATAGTAATGGTGTCTTTGGCGGTGGAAAAGTCCTTCCCGACCATGTAGTCTGAAAGGATCAACTGCCGCCCGCCCAGCATTAAGGTCAGGAAAAAGCTGTCGGGAGAAGGATAGCTGACGGTAAAGAGGAAGGGCAGTTCGCCCTGCGTTACGTCCTCGTACTCCATGTTGAGCTTTTCCGGGAGAGGCTTGCCTTTGGGATTGGGGGTAATATATGAAGGTTCAAATTTGATTACGCCACGCCATGTTCCGGGCGGCAAACCGTTGTATGGGGCGTCGATGACGAGGCAGGCAGGAAGCCCCAGGGCGGCCGCTGCAAGTATTATAAACACTGCTTTCCTGATCAGATGCATCATTGAGATTGTTGATTGACTGTAGTTTTATAATCGAAACAACAACTGAGGGCGGTTTGTTAGCCGCATGCAAGTCAGGACTTCTCTCCGACGAAATAATCATCCTTTTCTTTAAATAACATATTGAAAGTGGTGAGGCTGCCGTAAATTTTGGTAATGTACTGCTGCAGGTTGACTTTTTCCTCGTCGTTCAGGTTGCTGGCGTTGATGCGCTGCTCCATGACGCGAAGGCGGTCGCGGGTCATGACGATCTTATGGAAGAAGCCCTCGATGGGAATTTCCTTTTCTTTCAGGGATGGGTCGCCGGGTCTGAGGATCATCGTTCCGCCTGACCAGCGGTCGCCCAGCGGCACATCTTCCTGGACGGCATTAAAGTTGCGCAGGATTTTGAGGAGGGAACGCTCCGCTTCCGTGTAGGTCACGGCCTCGTCGGCAGGGACAGCTTCAATGATCTCCCATTTGTCGTATTCCTTGCCCACTTGTTTGATGCCATAGAGCATAAAACTCAGTTCGTAAGCAGCTTTATGCAGGCGTATCACCACGCCGTCGCCGTAGGCAGGGTGCCGTACCCGCGAACCCACGCCAAGTAATTTTTCGAGATTATTCATTTCGTTGTCTGTTGTCTGTTGAACCGGCAGCCATACTCATCTACTCCCGCCTTCGCCAAGGCTTCGCCGGGCAAGCCTCTACTCATCTACTCTTCTACATTCTCCCCTTCCAAACCTCTCAACCTCTC
>CAZNYK010000063.1:3820-21364 GCA_964577215.1 uncultured Saprospiraceae bacterium | reverse complement strand
TAAATCCTCACCCGATGAAAAAACCATTGATCCTGGTCACCAATGACGACGGCGCCACCGCGCCTGGCATCCGCGCCTTAGTGGATGTGGCGCTGCAATTGGGCGATGTGCTCATTGTGGCGCCCGACTCCCCACAATCCGGAATGGGCCATGCCATCACCATACACGACCCCATACGCCTGCACCCTTCCCGTGCCTTCAACGACCTGGAAGCCTACGAATGCTCCGGCACCCCGGTGGACTGCGTGAAATTGGCCGTAAACGTTCTGCTTAAAGGCCGCGAGCCCGACCTGTGCGTGTCCGGCATCAACCACGGCTCCAACGCATCCATCAACATCATCTATTCCGGCACCCTGTCAGCGGCAATGGAAGCCTCTTTGGAAGGCATACCCTCTATCGGGTTTTCACTGTTGGACTACTCATACAACGCCAACTTCGAGCCGGCCAAGCCCTACGTGCGACAGATCATGGAGTATGTCCTCAATAAGGGTATGGACCAAGGCAGCCTGCTCAACGTGAACATTCCCAACCTGCCCGAGGGGGATATCAAAGGCATCAAAGTTTGTCGCCAGGCCGATGCCCGGTGGGTGGAAGAATTCGTAGAAGCGATAGATCCGCGCGGCCAGAAATACTATTGGCTCACCGGTCGCTTCGAAAATGACGACATCCTGCCCGATACCGACCTGTGGGCGCTCGAAAACGGCTACCTTTCCGTGGTGCCCTCCATGCACGACCTGACCAATTACAAGGCGTTGGACAAAATGCGCTCCATGGAGGAGCACATCGCCGCGCCGCATACCCTTACCGCCATATGAATATTATGCCGCAAAAAAACGCCATCTGGATAGGACTCCTGCTTGGCCTCGCTTTGCCTTTGGTAGGCTACGCCCTGCTGCTCACGATATTCGAACAATTGGAAATGACCGGCATACTGAGCAGGGAAGGATTTTCACCAAAATTCCGGGAGCGCACGCTTTCGATCGTGGCCATCTGTATCAATGTGTTTGTGCTCAACTACTACATGCGCCGTCGTTTCTTCATGCAGACCATGCGCGGCATCGTCATTGCCACGGTCATTTGCGTGGGCATTTGGTTGGCCAATTTCTGGAAATACCTCTTTTGATGCGCTACTACGTCATCGCCGGCGAAGCATCGGGCGACCTGCACGGGGCCAATCTCATCCGGGCGCTGCGGCAGGAAGACCCCCTCGCAACGGTGCGCGCCTGGGGCGGCGACCTGATGGCCGAAGCCGGGGCGGAGGTAGTCAAGCACTACCGGGAACTGGCTTTCATGGGCTTCTGGGAAGTGGCCAAAAACCTGCGCACTATTCTCCGCAATTTCAAATTTTGCAAAACCGACATTGCTGCCTGGCAACCTGATGTCCTCATTCTCATTGACTACCCCGGCTTCAACCTGCGTATGGCACGCTGGGCCAAAGCCGCCGGCTTGCGCGTATTTTACTACATATCGCCCCAACTCTGGGCATGGCACAGCAGCCGGGTGCATGGTATTAAAGACACGGTGGAGCGCATGTACGTCATCCTGCCCTTTGAGAAGGAATTCTACCATCGCTACGATTATGATGTTGACTATGTGGGCCACCCTCTATTGGACGTGGTGGACGGCTACGAGCCGCCACCGGATTTCAGGCAGACCAACGGCTTGGACGAGCGCCCCATCGTAGCCCTGCTACCGGGCAGCCGCAGGCAGGAGATCAGCCGTATGCTGGAAGCGATGCTGGAAACAACTCCTCATTTCCCGGACTGCCAGTTCGTCATTGCCGGAGCCCCGGCCATACCGCGTAGTTTTTACGAAGACATCATCCGGGCTTCGGGGCTGGAGGGCGTGCATTGGACAGGCAACCAGACTTATGCCCTGCTCAGTAATGCCCGCGCAGCCCTGGTCACATCGGGAACCGCGACCCTGGAAACCGCGCTTTTCGGCGTACCGCAAACAGTGTGCTACCGCGGCAGCGCACTTTCCTTTTTCATCGCCCGCCGCTTGGTGCATGTGAAATACATTTCATTGGTCAATCTCATTGCCGGCAGGCTCTTGGTGCGTGAACTCATACAGCACGATCTCACCCCGGCCAATTTGCGGGATCAATTGGAACAGCTCCTCGACGAATCCCACGCTTCATCCATGCGACATGGATACGCCGAATTGCGGAAGAAGCTCGGAGAGACAGGCGCGTCGCGCCGGGCAGCCGGGTTGATGGTGAACCGGGTGCGGGGGAGTGGAGCATAGCGCATAGTGAAGTGCCGGCGACTTTAGCCGCCGAGGCTGGAAAGCCACTGGCAAAAGCATATATCATGGGGCATGCAGCAGGCTTGTCCCTTACTTCAACAGCCCGAATGCAAAGTGCTCCAACAGATGTTTTACCTCTTCGAGCTTGCCGGACGGAGTGCGCACTTCGGTGAGCGAAGGCAGGTGTTGGGATGCATAGATGTGAAAGTTGGCCATTTCAAGCAAGGTGGTAGCTAAGGCGCGGGGATAGGTAAAACCGGGATTGACCTCCAGGATGATGTTGGCGATATCGGCGGCTAAAGATTTATAGACGAGAAAAAAACCGCGTTTGTTTTCTTCATCAACATGCTTCGTGTGGTACGTCTTGGTACCTTCCGTAAGGACGATTTTGAAAAGGACGGCTTCGTCAATGTAGTCCACTGCCGGGTTTTCCTTCGAACTTTCCACTAATATCGAAATAGCGATGCGGAGTTTTTCCGAAGGGTCTGCGATGTTGTTGGTGGATACGCCGATCTGGTACCGAACGCGTTCCCAATACCAACAGAGCAAATACACTAAAAAGAGATGCTTGTTCTCAAAATAACGATATATGGAAGCTTCGGTAGATCCAATGCGGGAAGCTAATTTTTTAAACGTGAATTCCTCCAGGCCCAACTCCTCCATAAGCAGTATGCCATGCTGGAGGATGTTGCGCCCTAATTTGGTATCCTGCGGATCGCGCAAGTAGAGTTTATCGTTTACCTGGATGCGAATTTCTACTGACATGTTGCTTTTTTTTGCATTAAAATACAGCTTCAAATACAAACGTAATCAAATCATTTCAGGTGGCAATACTTTCTTAATCAAGGTTTTTCCGGAGGCGCTGAATGATATCCTTCCCGGTGCACAAATTCATATAGCCAAGGTATGCACTGGGAGAAATCCTCGAAAACATACTCCCGCGAAACTACATTGGGAACAAGTTTGATTGCTTCGAGCATGGCCCGGGGCTGATCCTGGAGACCGGTGATTACTACAGTGATTCCCTGTGCCTGAAGCTCGAGCACGGCCTCCTCAAGCGCATACAGGCCTGATTGGTCGATGTACGGCACTTTTTTCATCCTGAAAATGACCACCTTGATGTCAGGCATTGCCTTGGCTATTTCCTGAAAGCGAGAAGCGAAACCAAAGAAAAGCGGCCCATCCAGGTGTTTGATATAAACTGTATCGCCTACGCGCTCCATGACCCCGGTTTCGTCGCTCCAGGCCACCTCCTGAGCATAGTGGGTCAGGGGTGCGGATACGGTACGGTGTTCCACGATATCCGAGATAGCTTTCATAAAAAGCAGGGAAGCCAGCAGCAATCCTACGGCTACAGCTTCCAACAGGCCAATGAAAACAGTGAGCACCAGGACGACGATCATGACGATGGCATCGGTGCGCGGAATGACGCGAATATTCCGAAATCCCTTGTAATCGATAATGCTGATACCTACCGTGAGCAGGATAGCGGCCAATACGGCATTGGGTACCTGCCCCACCAATCGCCCCAGCCCGAGTAAAATAGCCAGCAGAAGCAGCGCGGCAATAATGCCGGAGAGTTTGGTACGCCCGCCGGAATTGGCATTGATCACAGTGCGCATGGTAGCGCCCGCGCCCGGCAACCCGGCGATAAAAGCGGAGGCCATATTGCCTAATCCTTGTCCTATCAGCTCCTTGTTGCTGTTGTGCTTGGTCTTCGTGATGTTGTCGGCTACGATGGAGGTAAGCAGGGTATCAATAGCGCCGAGGGCAGCCAGGGTGGCGCCATACTCCATGATGATCCTCCAATTGGCCGGCAAAAGCAAGGGCGCAAACAGGTCCAGGCGAAGTGCCGGGAAACCTGAAGGCATCTGCCCGCCGCTGCTGTCGCTAATGAGACTCACTTCTCCCCGGAAAATGAGGAAGCCAATTATAGAAACCACTATCAATGCCATAAGGGTACCAGGAATGATCTTGATCAGACGCGGCCCGAAATACACCAAAAAAACTGCTACAATACTCAGGATCACAGCGTCGGGGTCAATAATTCCAGGTAGTTCATCCAATTCCTTGAGCACCGCTAAGGAGCCGCCGGTGGGCGTCGCCGCTCCGAAAAGTGGAAATATCTGACTGATAATGATAATGACCCCGATCCCGCTCATAAAACCTGATACGACTGGGTACGGTATGTAGCGGATGTACCTGCCGACGCGAAAAGCTCCCATGACGACTTGCAAAAGTCCCGCCATGAAAAAAGTAGCCAAAACGATAGGTACTGCTTCGGCGACGCTGCCCGCACGCTGTACCGACTCGGCAATTACCACTGCCGAAACCACCGTCATTGGGGCTGTGGGGCCGCTGATCTGTACCGGCGTACCGCCGAACATGGAGGCGAACAGTCCCACCGCTATGGCGCCGTACAACCCGGCTATGGCGCCGAGTTCTGTTTGCGCACCAAAGGCAAGGGCTAAGGGAAGCGCTACTATACCGGCTGTAACGCCGCCGAAAAGATCGCCACGAAGGTAGGCGAAGTTGAACCCGTATTTTTTCAGCATGGCTGTGAGACTTTGCAGCAAAACTACAAAAAAAAGGAGAGGCGCTATTACTGCCTCTCCTCAAAAGCCTCAGTCACCATGCGAAATCGGCCTGCTACCGGCGTAGACCGGCGCCGACCGACTCGAAAAATGATTCTTGAATGGTTATTTTCACAAAAAAATGATAGTATTACTTTTTATTTAAAAAGCATCAGGGTTAAAACGTAAGGCCGGCAGAATTGTTCTTACGCAAGCAGGTTTTTCTTAATAAATTGCAGCGTCATCTATTTCTTTCAGTTCAGACATAAAAGTTATATGCTTTTCCTCGCGGATTTTCAGTTCCCGATCAAAGACCCGGTAATCGTTTTTGCAATCGTACTGCTCGTGTTGTTCCTGGCGCCATTAGTTTTACAGCGCTTGCGCATACCGGGTCTGGTGGGAATTATCCTGGCAGGCACAGCACTCGGCCCCACAGGTTTTCACATCCTGGAGCGAAGTTTCGCCATTGAGCTGTTCGGAACGGTAGGTTTATTGTACATAATGTTCCAGGCAGGCTTGGAAATCGACCTGAACGACTTCAAAAAGAACCGGAACAAAAGCCTCGTATTTGGTTTGTTGAGCTTTATTATCCCGCAGGGATTGGGTACGCTTGGGGGGTTATACCTGCTGCATCTGAGTTTACCAAGCGCTCTTCTCTTAGCCAGTATATTTGCCTCACACACCCTCATTGCTTTTCCGATCATAAGCCGTTTGGACTTGATGAAAAACCAGGCGGTAACCATCACAATTGGTGGAACCCTCATTGTAAATATTCTCGCATTATTGGTTTTGGCAGCAATCGCAGGCGGCGCCCGTGGAGAAGCGAATACCGTTTTTTGGATGCGGCTCGGCGCAATGTCCGCGGGCTTGTTCTTTTTGATTTTATGGATTGGCCCCCGATTGATCAGATGGTTTTTCCGCAATGTAGAGAGCGAGGGCGTTTCGCAATATACTTTTGTATTATTCTTTGTGTTTGCCGCCTCTTTTGGGGCCAAAGCCATCGGCATTGAGGCCATTATCGGTGCGTTTCTGGCGGGGCTTGCGCTCAACCGCCTTGTGTCACCCACGTCTCCCTTGATGAACCGTATTACCTTCGTAGGCAATACCCTCTTCATCCCCTTTTTCCTGATCAACGTAGGCATGCTCGCCGACCTGAGCATATTGGTAAAAGGCAAAGAAGCGCTGCTCTCAACAGGTTTGATCGTGGGCATGGTCATCATCCTGAAATGGCTGCCGGCCAAGATAACGCAATTGTTGTTCAAATACCGCAAAGAGGAAGGCTGGGTTATTTTCGGACTGAGTGTAGCGCAAGCTGCTTCCACCCTTGCCGCCGCATTAGTGGGGTACGACCTGGGCCTGATAAACGACAGCGTACTCAACGGCATCATCATGATGATATTGGTCACCTGTATTTTGAGTTCGATGGTGGTAGAGCGCGCCGGAAGGCAATTAGCAATTCACGAAAAACATAAGGTTCCCGAGCCGGCCGCACTGGGTGATCGCATCCTGGTGCCTATTGCCAACCCGGACTCCATGAACCCACTCATCGAGTTGGCCATCATGCTGAAGAGCCCTAAATCTCATGAGCCTATTTACCCTTTATCGGTCATTCCGGATGATGAAATGGCCCGAAACCGCATTCTGGCTCTGCAAAAGGACCTGGAGAAAGCCATCAAACTGGCTGCTGCTTCAGACACGGCGCTGCAGCCGGTAACACGGGTAGATCTGCACAGCGGAGGAGGCATCGTCAGGGCCGCCAAAGAACTCATGGCAAATAAGATCGTCATTGGCTGGCACGGCCGTTATAATCCCAAAGACTACCTTTTCGGCACCGTGCTGGACTACCTTCTTGAACACGCTTCCCAAATGATATGGGTTACCAATCTGAAATACCCGCTCAGTACTACCCGGCGGCTTGTGGCGGTGGTGCCGGAGAATGCCGAATTGGAACCTGGCTTTTCCGATTGGCTCGCATCTATTCGCACCTTGGCCACTCAAGCCCAAGGCGATGTACATTTTAAAGGCGCCGAGCCGGCCTTAGAGCGCATCAAGGACCTGCTTCGCAAAGGAAAGCCCACCATACAAAGCTCATTTGAACCCATCACCCACTGGGATGACCTTCAGACCATCTGTGACCGGATAGATAGCAAGGACTTATACATTTTCATAAGCTCCCGCGAATCCACGATTTCGTATCACCCTTATATGGCAAGGATCCCGCACTACCTGTCTCGTCATTTTCAAGGCGTTAACTTCATCGTGCTTTACCCCGAGCAGGCTATCAGGTAGATATACCCATGTGTTTGTTTACCCGGAGAAGAATGAATGTAAAAACATTGGCAAAATCCTGCTGACAAAAGCGCGCAAATTAAGAAGAAATAAAACGCTGTCAACAAGGTATATCACCGCCGAACGATGATCTTTATCATTGATCAGAAAGCATTCACTCCCGAATATTGTGCTAAATTTCCAACCAAATCGTCATGAAAGTTTCAAAACCAATGGATCGCCGGCTTGTGGTAGCAGGGGCTATCCTCGTACAATTGGCGCTTGGCGCCATATATTCCTGGTCAGTATTCACCAAAATCCTCACCGATCCGGAGGGGATTTATCGCTTTACAGCCACACAGACGGCCTGGATATTTTCTGCCGGCTTAGCCACTTTCGCTGCCGTAATGGTACTGGCAGGACGCTGGCAGGCCCAATTGGGGCCGAGGCTGCTTTCCACATTAGGCGGGCTGCTGCTGGGCTTGGGCTACGTGCTGGGCGGTTTTTTCGGCAGTTCATTCTGGACGCAGTTTTTCTTCATTGGAGTGATGGCCGGCGCAGGCATCGGCATGGCTTATGTAGTCCCGATCGCCGTGGGGGTTAAATGGTTCCCCGATAAGAAAGGCCTTATCACCGGCCTGGCAGTAGCGGGTTTCGGTTTTGGCGCAACGATATGGGTAAAGCTTGCAGGTTCCTGGTTCGGAGGCTTGCTCAACAACCTGGAAGTATTCCAACTGCCCAATGTGCAAAGCGTATTCCTGGTATATGGTTTCATCTTTGCTGCCCTCGTTTTACTGGGAAGTATGGTGATGGTAAATCCTCCGGAAGGTTACAAACCTGCGGGCTGGGAGCCTGCCGGGACTGTAGCGGGGGCGCCTGCCGGCGACGGGGGCTTTACTCCAGGCCGTATGCTGCGCACGCCGCAGTTTTACGCTATTTGGAGCGTATTTGCCTTTTCGGCGATTGCCGGCCTGATGGTCATATATTGCATACAGTTATTTGGAATGGACGCGCTCACGTTCAAAGGCTTGGAAAATGCCGTAGCCATAACGGGTACAGCCATGGCCTGGTATGCCATTTTCAACGGGCTTGGCCGCATTGCCTGGGGCATGATCTCCGACCGCATCGGGCGGAAAGCGGCCATCATTGCCATGTCGGCGCTTCAGGGCATTGTCATGCTGGCGCTGTATCACGGGTTCATTTCATTCGGCCTGGCATCCGGGCTGATCATTGGCGCTTCTCTGGTCGGATTTAACTACGGCGGCATTTTCGCGCTGTTCCCTGCCATCACGGCAGATTATTTCGGCAACAAGCAAGTGGGGCGTAATTACGGCTGGGTATTCACCGCTTATGGCCTGGCGGGGATCATAGGCCCGCTTCTGGCCGGCATGTTCAAAGACAGCGCAGTAGTGGCCGGCTATCCCAAAGTGTGGATGGCGCCTTTTATCATTGCCGGGGCGGCATGTTTGCTAGGAGCGCTCATTATGGCGTTTACCAAAGCGCCGGATACGCCCCGACGGGCCACAGTTGCCGAGCCGGAACAGGAATTGATACTGGAAGAGGTGTGATAAAAATATTGCCTTTCAACGGAGCGATAAGTGTACACACCTTCTACCGGCCATCATTGTTTTGAGGAAAAAGGAACGGAGACTATTTCAATCAATTCAATACACGGCTTTGAAAATTGAAGGCGGAAATTCTCCAAGGCCTTTTGATTGGATTCGCACTGATCAAAGGCACCTCTGTTGTCTTCCTTAAACTTCATATACCTTGGCCCATTCTCCCCGGGAGTTTTCTCCTCTGTTTCAAGTATTTTACGTGATTCGGCATGCAGCGCTTCACAGCCGCTCTCTACCCATAAATATTGTTGTTGCTTCGAGAACTCAGTTGAACCCCGGAGGCATTCTTCGTATTTGGACAGATCGAATCGCTCCACCATGCCTTTGATATCCAATATGCGGGATAACTCCACGGGATCAAATTTCAACATAGGGTTAGTATTCGCATGTTCTGCGGCCAATGCCTCGATGGCTTTCCGTTTTTCTATTATGTCCACTTCACCGGTTTGGGCTGCAATTTGACCGCAGAAAAGCAGAATCAACAAGATAAAAAAGGGGGAGGAATGCATTTTTCTCATGTGCATGTGGTTTTCAGGTTTTTTGATGATTACAAAAATAGGAAAAGTACAAGCGAAAAGCAAGCCGGGCAATTGTTAAAATCTTCAAAAAAAGGCCGGCGTTCACCCGGAACAATTGAAAACAAGGGCCGGTGAACGCCGGGCAGGGGTCGAAGGTGATAGCTGGGAACCGTTATCGGCCATCATTCTTTAACGGGAAAGCATTATTACCTCCAGAGACAATTTCTGTCAATTCAATACATGGTTTCAGGAGCTGACTGCGGATATTATTCAATTCCTTTTGATTGGATTCACACTGAATAAAGGCATCCTTGTTGTCTTCCTTAAATTTCATATATCTTGTCCAATTCTCTCCGGGAGTTTTCTCCTCTGCTTCAAGTATTTTCCATGATTCGGCATGCAGGCCTTGACAGCCACTTTCTAACCATAATAGTTGCTCGCGTTCTATAAATTCTACCCAATTTTGGAGGCAGTCTTCGTATTTGGATAGATCGAATCTTGCAAGTATCTCCTTATTGTCAAGAATTTCAGATAATTCATTCCAATTAAATTTGCCGGCTGTATTTGCGTTCGCATATTTTGCAGCTAAGGCTTCAATAGCCAGGCGTTTATCCTCCAAGGCAAGATCCCGGTTTTCTTCCAAAGTCTTGCACGATACGGCTAAAAAAAGGGCAAAAGAGGTCAAAAAAAATGTTATTGTTCTCATGATTAAGTTTTTTTGCATTAAAAAATTAACAATCAACACAGAAGTAGCAGAAATCAGTGTCGTAGGTTACGGAATTCGTTCCCCATTCTGTCCCCCAGAGAATGTAAACATAAACGAATGAAATTACAGCAGATCCACAACGGTATGTCACCCTGCTACAAGTTGGATCCCATTCTGTAGAAACATTCGACACGGAAGTCAAAAACGAATACACATAGTGGTTCCTAATGTTGAACCCGTTTATACCTGGAACAATCGGATGCGTACACAAGCCCGACAGAAAATAATCATGAGAATCCATATTACATCCGGATATCCGGGTATTTACGAGACAATACGTGTCTAATTGCCGGGAAGACACATGCGAACAAGTCGGAGTAATATTTTGGCAAGGGCTATTCTCCAAATCCGTAATTTCTGTATTCGATCCCCCGCTGCCGGAGTCTCCATTGCTGCCTGGAGCTCCGTCGGTAGTTTCAAACCCGCCACCCGGGTTGAGACAGGTAAGAATCCAATTGTAACTCGTCGAGCATTCGCTGTACAGGTATATCTGCTCGCCGCCGGGCATTACGCCGTACATATGCCAGCAAGTGGTAGTGGCCATGATATTGTAATAACACGATTTCGGCAAATCCTCTCCCTGCTGGCGGGAGTCCATTGGCGCCAAAGCATACAGCGCCTGGATAATATTGCAATCCACCTCGCCGAACAACTCATGATTGAAATAGGCAAAATGAGCCAATACATCCCTCTCCCCAGGCATCCCGGGCGTGCCCGGGGCAATATCGGCAGCAAATGGAAACAGGTGGGGCAAATCCATTATGCCATAGTGCATGACGCCGTTTTGGTTTACCGATATCAAAATGCCGGTGATGGAATTTCCGTCAAGGAACACCATGGGCGTCAAGGCCGTTTGATTGCCATAAGCCGTAAAAACCTCGCTTCTGTCCCACACCGGATAACCGTAGAAATGATTCAGGAAACCAACCAACGCAGCATTTTGCTGTTGCCCCAGGGAAGAAATGACATCCGTCACAAAGCTGGGCGTAGCTTGGTGTCCTCCACTGATACGGGTGTTCATCGTACGGGCATAACTCACATCCAGGAAAGGATTGTAAGCCGTTTGCGCTTGGGCGCTCCACAGTGCCCCTGACAATAGTAAGGTAAACAGGAATCTTTTCATAGCAATAAGGTTTTATTAATAAAAAGAGATTAGCCTTCGTACACGCGCAGCTGGATTCAGTTGTTTCTGTTTAAATAGTTAAAAAAGTCAAAATTTTAATCCAAAAAGATACCCTGCAAAGATATTTCATATTTAAATGAAAAAATGAGGCAGAATGGGGCAAAATGGGGCGGAATGAGGCATCAGGACGATTTACCCCCGGGAATAGTCCCTTTTGCGTTTCGCCGGATTACCGAATTCGGCATATACAAGCTCCTGTTCAGAAAGTGACAAAGGGCGTTTTCCTCTCAGTTGAATACCTTTTTCCTTGAACCAACGGTACAGGGTTTTGCGGTCAATGCCGTATTCGTCGGCGATCTGTTGGCGGGTTTTTACGTTTTCCTTCATAATATTCGGCACTTTTGATTTTTTCGGGAATTCATTAATAAAGACGCCGAAGGGGGTAAAATTCCATAACAGGCCGCCCGCTTTTTTTCAAAACCGCAAAAAAGATCAGGGCCGCGCCGGGGAGACGCAGCCCTGATGGGAAAGCGACTTTAGATTGCAGGAAAGATTGGCATCGCGAGAGATGATGACAGCAGATGTTCTTTCTGAGGCAAATATCATTTGCCAAGATGAACTCAAACTTAAATCAAGGTTAAAAAGGCTTTAATTTTCCCCTGCAGGCGGGGCGCCCAGCAATAAGGCCAAGGTAGGCGCTATCACGGCCAGCCGGGCCTCGTCGAAGCCGTCCTCCCCGGCAGGCTTCGCCGGCAGGTTGCTTTGCTCCGCCATAGCCAGCATTTTTTGGCGTTCAGGCCCGGAAAATTGTGAAAAAGCACGCCTCAACAGGGGCAACACATGGTGAAATGCCTCCTCGCTCAAGCCGGTCACCCACGTGTCGAGCAGACGCCACAACGGCGGATAATGGATGAGCAGCAGGCCGCTGCCGTAAAGGAATCCCTCAATCCAGCGGGCGGAATACAATGGCTCGTTACCAGTCGATAGGGCCAAAGCAAAGCGGCGCCCCGCCTCTTCTTCTTCCAGTAAGCCGCGGTCGAATAATATGCGCGCCGCTCCGCCTTGTAATAAAGGATGCGCAGCTGCGGCGACTGCTATTTGCCGGGGCGCCTGCAGCCAGTATCCGGTGAGCGCATCCTCTCCGAGCAGCGATACGCTGCGATTGGTTTCCCATATTTTGCGAAACAGTTCTCCGGCGGGGTCGTCATCCAACTGCATACATGCAGCCGGCAGACCAAGCGCGATACGGGGTATGAAATGCCCGATGAGCCGGCGTACCGCATCGGCATCCGTTTGGCGCACGTTCCCATAGCGCGCCATTTGTACCAACCCAGGCAGGGCATCCATTAGCAAGTGCACATCTTTGGTAACTGCCGAGGCGTTTTCTAATTTTTGTACAAGGGCGGAAACGGCTTCGGGGATATCTGCCCTGAGGGCATCCGAAGCCAAGGAGGAAAGTTCGGGTAAGGCGTCCGAGCGCCTGCAGCGATCCAACACGCAATGAAGGGCCGCGGTAGCTACCGTATTGCCCCATAAGCCTGCCTTCACCACGCGCAGGGCATAGTCGGGCAGCCACTTGAGTTTCCAGCTTTCCTTGAAAGTGCCGATCGAGGAGCTTTCTTTTTCCATAGGAGCGCCCCAGGGCACATCGAGTAAAAGAAGGCGGTGCAGCAGGCGCGAGGCGCGCAATTGGGTTTCTGTGCGCAAGTCCAGCACTTTGAATACTTCTTCCACGGATGCATACTCATTGCTCAGGCGGGCGGAGCGAATTTCCTGTTCCAGATCGCGTTGTAAAGGCGCAGTTGCAATAGACTCCGGCACTGTACCCATAACCTCTCCAATGACCAGGCGCTTGCGGATGAGTTGAAAAGCTTCCTGACGGCCTTGAAAAAAAACAGACAACGCAGCCTCCTGCATGTCTTCAACCCCGGCTACAGACCGGCGGCGCAAAACGGCCAAGCCTTCGGCCAAGCGAACGGCTTCCATGACGTGTGCGGTGGAAATGTCGAGGTCTTCCTCCCGCAGGAGGCGGGCGGCCTGCACCATCCATCTCTGGGTGCTTTCGGCGGGGTGTTCGAAGAGCAGTTCGTACCACGCCGGCGAGAGTACGCCCGCGCTGTAGCCGCTTTCCATAGCAATGCGCTCGTAGGTCCAAGGTATCCATACTGCTTGTATGGCCACTTTTTTCCTGCCGCGCAGCAGGGCTTTGTCCTTTGAGGCTTTTATCGCGTTCCACTGCTCTATGGCCGGGGTGTGCCAGGCGCCGCACACTACAGCCGCATTGATGTAGCCGGCGCCGGCTGCTTCGCGCAGGGACTGGCGCATGTATGCCTCGCGCAGGAGGGTTTCGGGCGTTTCCTGCCGCTGCAGTGTTTGGCGCAGCGTGCGCATCATTTCCGCCACTACTTCGAACACGTCGCCGCCGGCAGCGGCCTGCTCCAGCACCGATTCCCACCAGCGCTCGCTGTCGGTGTAACCGGCCAAAGCGGCCAGATGGCCCAGCGGGTCGCGCTCTATGGAGGAGTCAGTCTCTGTTGAAGATACTAAAGGGATTTCGTCCAATGCATTTTCACCCATCATGAATTGCATGCCCGCAGGCAAATCCATGGGCAGCACCGGTATTTTTCGTTCAGCGGCAAACTGCATGGCCTGCCACTCCGGCGAAAAACGGGCAAATGGATAGTAAGAGGCGCGGCTGAACACCTTGGGGTCGAATACGAGCAGGGCAACCGGCGGCACAAGGCCGGGCGTAGCCGCCTGCTTCAGCGCCGGTCCGGTATCTGCAGGGTGTTCGAGCAGGATGCAATCCGGTTCCTGTTCCTGCAATGCCTCCAGCAGGCTGCGCGCCGAGCCGGGGCCGTGGTGCCGTATGCCGTATATGCGAGCTATCAAGGTTTGGACGGCCAATTATCCTTCCACTAAGGTCCCTACCGCTTCGCCCAGCACGATGCGGCGCAGGTTGTCAGGGTCGTTGATGTCGAAAACGATAATGGGCAGGTTGTTCTCCTGGCAAAGGGTGAATGCGGTCATGTCCATGACGCTGAGGCCGAGGCTGATGACTTTGGCGAAAGTGAGGGTATCGAACTTGACGGCGGCGGGGTCTTTTTCGGGGTCGGCGGTGTAGATGCCGTCCACGCGGGTACCTTTGAGAATGACGTCGGCGTTGATCTCGTTGGCGCGCAGTGCGGCGGCGGAGTCGGTAGTGAAGTAGGGGCTGCCGGTGCCGCATGCGAAGAGCACCACGCGGCCTTTTTCAAGGTGGCGAATGGCGCGGCGGCGGATGTAGGGTTCGGCTATTTGTTTCATCTCAATGGCGGAAATGAGGCGGGTGTAAACCCCTGCAGATTCCAGCGCACTCTGGATGGCCATGGCATTGATCACGGTAGCCATCATGCCCATATAGTCGCCCTGTACGCGGTCGATGCCGGAAGCGGTAGCCTGCAGGCCCCGGAAGATATTTCCGCCTCCGATGACTACGGCGACTTCCACCCCCATCTCCACGAGCATTTTGATCTGTTGTCCGTAATGCGTGAGCATATCTGCGGAGATGCCGAACTTTTGGTCTCCCATGAGCGATTCGCCGCTCATTTTGAGCAGCACCCTTTTGTACTTCAGCGTCATAGCATGTTTAGTTAGAGGGTAAAAAAAAGGCGAATTAGTTGTCTAATTCGCCTTTCGGAATTCTATCGGCATCAGCCGAGGGTTATATGCTTGAACCCTGTGATGGTCAATTCTTTATCAAGGCTCTTGACGTACTCGCCTACCTTTTTGGAGCCGTCCTTCACGAAGTCCTGGTTGATGAGCGTCACTTCCTGGAAGAACTTATTGAGGCTGCCCTGGGCGATTTTTTCGAGGAGTTCGCGCGGTTTGCCGGCATTGCGCGGGTCGTTGAGCGCGATGTCTGTGCGGATTTCCACTTCTTTGTCGATCACGGATTGCGGTACGCCGTCGCGATCAACCGCTACCGGTTTCATGGCGGCTACCTGCATGGCTACGGAGCGCAGGGCTTCGAAGTGCTCGGGCATGGGCTTGTTGAAGCCAACCAATACGCCGGCTTTATTGCCCATGTGGATATAAGGAGCGACCATTTCGGCTTCGAGCCGTTCATAAGCGGCCAGTTCTATTTTTTCTCCGATGACGCCGAGCTGCTCGGTAACTTTATCGCCGATGGTGATATTCTCATAAGGCAGGGCGAGCAGTTCTTCCAGCGTGGAGGGAAAATGCTTGAGCGCGATTTGTGCAAACTGGCGGGCGAGGTTGACGAAGTTTTCGTTTTTGGCCACAAAGTCGGTTTCGGAACTGAGTTTGATCACTACTCCGCGCTTGTGGTCATCGGAAACGATGGCGATCACGGCGCCTTCGGTAGCTTCGCGATCGGCGCGTTTTACAGAGAGCTTTTGTCCTTTTTTGCGAAGAATCTCAATGGCTTTATCGAAATCGCCTTCGGCTTCGGCGAGGGCGGCTTTGCAGTCCATCATACCGGCGCCGGTCATTTCGCGCAGTTTTTTTACATCAGAAGCAGATACAGCAGTGCTCATTGATATTTTGGTTTTGAAAGTGATAAAAAGGCAGCGTTGGCAATAACTTCAATTTTTCCTGCGGTCCAAAGCCGCTGCCTGTGTTAATCCTGGGTTGCTTCCTCTCCGGCAACAGCGCCTTCCTTTTCAGGTTTGGCCTGTTTGCGCTCTTCCAGCCCCTGGCGGATGGCTTCCACCATATAATTGGTGATGATCGCGATAGACTTGGAAGCATCGTCGTTGCCGGGGATGGCAAAGTCCACATCGTGGGGATTGGAGTTGGTATCCACAATGCCGAAGGTACGGATGCCGAGGCGGTGCGCTTCTGCCACTGCGATGTTTTCGTGCTGAATGTCCACCACGAAGATAGCCGCGGGCAGGCGGGTGAGGTTGGCAATACCTCCGAGTACTTTTTCCAATTTGTTGCGTTCGCGGGTCAGGGTGAGCCTTTCTTTTTTGGTCACGCCGGAGAGCGTTCCGTCTGCGAGCATGCGGTCGATGTTGTTCATCTTTTTGATGGAGCGGCGGATGGTGGCAAAGTTGGTCATCATCCCGCCGAGCCAGCGCTCGGTCACGTAAGGCATTTCAACGCTGCGGGCGGCACTGGAAACGATATCGCGCGCTTGTTTTTTGGTGGCCACGAAGAGCACTTTACGGCCCGACTTGGCGATCTGGCGCATGGCGTTGGCAGCGCGTTCCATGGAATCGAGCGTGCGGTTCAGGTCTATGATGTGAATGCCCTTGCGCTCTGTGAAAATAAAGGGCGACATTTTAGGGTTCCACTTTTTGCGCAAGTGGCCGAAGTGTACGCCGGCATCCAACAATTCTTTATAGCTAGGTTTTTCCATTGTCCTGTGTTGAATAGATTTTGAATGAGAAAGAAAAAGGCATTAACGCTTGCTGAACTGGAAGCTCTTGCGCGCTTTGGGCTTACCATACTTTTTGCGTTCCACTTCGCGGGCGTCGCGGGTGAGCAGTTTTTGCTCTTTGAGCGGTTTGCGGAAGTCTTCGTTCAGCTTGATTAAGGCGCGGGAGATACCCATGCGCACTGCCTCAGACTGTCCTTTGAAGCCGCCGCCCTTGACGTTGACGTTGAGATCGTAGATGCCGTTTTCAATAGCTGCAGCAGAAAATGGCTGCGTGATGTTGGCCTGAACGTGAACTTGCGGGAAGTACGCTTTGTAGTCTTTCCCGTTGATGAGGATCTTGCCTTCTCCCTTGGTGAGGTAAACCCGCGCCACTGAAGACTTTCTCCTCCCTATTGCATTGATCATTTCCATATGAATCGCTGAGCGTTGTTATTTTAAAAATTAAAAGGTTCGGGTTTTTGTGCCTGATGCGGGTGTTCGGCGCCGGCATACACAAATAACTTTTTGTACATGGCCCGGCCGAGTTTTGTTTTGGGCAACATGCCCTTCACCGCGCGCTCGATGACCTCGTGCGGTTTCTTGGCAAGCATGGTAGCAGCCTTGGTCTTGCGCTGGCCGCCGGGATAGCCGGAGTAGTCCAAATAGACTTTGTCTTCCCACTTGTCGCCGGTGAAACGCACCTTGTCGGCATTGATGACGATGACAAAATCTCCTACATCCACGTTGGTGGCGTAGCTCGGTTTGTGTTTGCCCCGCAGCACGTGCGCGATCTTGGTACAAAGGCGGCCTACCACTTCTCCTTCGGCATCCACGATGAACCATTTGCGGCCCACTTCTGCCGGGTTAGGCGTCTCTGTGCGATAACTTAATGTATTCACGTTCAGTTGTTTTTGAAATCAGTAAAAAACCCGCTTTTCAAAAGCGAGTGCAAAGGTAAATGTATGGCCCGAAAAAAACAAGTACCCCAAAAAATTCTTTTCCATTTTTTGATAAATGGTTGAAAAACAGGGGGAATTTGGACCGGGATTGGAGGCGGTAGGCGGT
>CAZNYK010000063.1:0-3720 GCA_964577215.1 uncultured Saprospiraceae bacterium | reverse complement strand
GGAACCCGGAACAAGCAGAGGGCAGAGAGCAGAGAGCAGAGGGAACCCGGAACCAGTAGGCAGTGGGCAGTCTGAATAAATACGCCGTAAACTTATGCGAAAACCCTGCAAGTGAGCATGGTAAAGTCGTCGGGGTAGCTTTGATTGCCTTTAAATCGTTCGATTTGCTCCAGGAGTTGCCGGTTGAAGTCCATGGGCGGCAGGAGATAATTGCTCCGGACGAAGCTGTGGAGGAGCCTCTCGTCGAGGAAATTGCCGGAGGGGTCGCGCAAGTCGGTCAGGCCGTCGGTATAGGCAAAGATGACGGCATTGCCATCGATGGTACCGCGGCCGATCTCTACCTCCGGGAGTTTTTTGAAGGAGCCGAGTATGGTACACCCTTTATCGAGGAAGAGAAACTGATCGTCGGAAACGAGCAGCGGCGGATTGTGGCCGGCATTCACGTATCGCAGTGCCCGGGTAGCGGGGTCGTATTCGGCGATGAAAAAGGTGATAAAGCGGTCGCCGTCAGTGATGCGGTTAACGGTGCAGTTGAGGTCGTGGATGAAATCGTCCAGCGCCTCGCGTTTGGCGATGAGCGTATGAAAGTTGGCCTGGAAGTTGGCCATTAGCAGCGCTGCCGCCACGCCTTTGCCGCTGATATCGCCGATGCAGAAGACGAGTTTTCCGTCGTCAAACTCCATGTAGTCGAAATAATCCCCGCCCACGCCGAGTTGGGGCCGGTACACGCCTGCCAGTTCGTAAGAGCCGTTTTGAGGAAGACCTTTGGGAATGAGCATGCGCTGCATTTCGCCGGCGAGTTCCATTTCTCTTTTAAAGCGTTCCTGCTCCAACTGGCGCTTGAACAGGCGCTTGTTCTCAATGGCCACCGCAATGACATTGGTGATGGCGGTGATAAACTGTACCGTGCCGTACATGTCCTCGTCTTCGCGAAAGCCGCCGATAAACACGTAAGCGATAGGCATATCTTTATGATGAACGGGGATGACCACATCAAACTCCTTGATGAGCGGGTGATCGTCGCTCTCCACATTTTTAAGCCGGGTGTATTTGGGCAATTGGCCGCTGATGTCGGTCAGCAACAACAAATCGGGAATGCCGATATGGCTGGCACAACGCCAGCCTTCATCTTCCTCCCGGATGTAAAGCGCCATTTTCTTGATGCCGAGTTCCCAACTGAGAAAAGACTTGTACATGTCGTACAGGCCCTCTGCCGACACATTATTATTGATGGCCTGGGTGATGCCGAGCAGGCGGTTGATCTGTAACTGTTTCAGGTTCAACTCGCGCTCGAGCGCCTCCATGCCGGACAGCCCCTTTTTGATTTCCGAAAAGCCGGACATATTCGCTTGCTTTGAGGAAATAAAGGTAAAAGAAAACATTCATTCGCCGTTCCTTTTTCTAATGTGTATTTTTGTAGCATAAACGACCAACCAAAGTACAAGGCGATGAAATTCACGGATTATCAGGGAGGGAAAGTTGCATTTGATTCGCAAGGAAAAGGGCCCGCCGTGGCGTTGCTGCACGGATTCTGCGAAGACCGTTCCGTTTGGGACGATTTCAAATCCGAATTCGTCGATGCGCATTTCCGGGTGGTCTGTGTTGATCTGCCGGGCTTCGGGCAATCAGACGTACCTGTTGCCGCCGGCGTCGAATACTACGCCGACGCCGTTCATGCCGTACTGAATGAACTGAATATCGAAAAGGTCATCCTCATCGGGCACTCTATGGGAGGCTATACCGCCCTGGCATTTGCGGAAAAGTACCCGGAGACGATCCTTGGACTTGGGTTGTTTCATTCCCACCCCTATGCCGACAGCGAGGAAAAAAAGGAGGCGCGTCGAAAAAGCATACAGTTCATTCGGGATCATGGGCATGTGGTGTTCGTCAAGCAACTCATTCCGGGTTTGTTTGCTCCCGCTTATGCACATGGCCAATCTTTTCAGTTGGCCAGGCTTATTCACGCAGCTTCCACTTATCCTGCCGGCGGCATTACCGCCGGCCTTGAAGCCATGATACGGCGGCCCGACCGCTCTGCCCTGCTCGCCGGAGCCTCTTATCCCGTCCTTTTCATCATCGGGGAGGAAGATAAGGCAATCCCGGCCGATCAAAGTCTTTCGCAAACCCTTTTGCCCCGAACGGCTTCTGTGCATATTTTGGAGAAAGTGGGGCATATGGGTATGTTTGAGGCCCAGAAAAAGACGCAGCGCATTGTCCGCGAATTCGTGCAGTTTTGTATTGCCCAAACCAAAGCCGGCTGAGGTATGATAGACCCGCTCCTGCTGTTTCTGGCTATAGCGCCCGGCCTGCTCATTTCATGGTATATTTACCGGATGGACAGGTTTGAGCGGGAACACAGGTTGCACCTCATCTCCTGTTTCGCCCTGGGCATGCTGCTCACCCTGCCGGCTACGCGCTTGGAGAGCTGGTCAGACCTCCTTGGGATCACCTACCCCGCATCCATACAACTCCGGCTCATCGTATCCATTCTCATAGTGGCCATTTGGGAGGAACTCAGCAAGTTTGTAATATTGGTGGCATACCCCTTCTCGCGACCGTTTTTCAACGAACCTATTGACGGCATCGTTTATGCGGTGATGATCGGCATGGGCTTCGCCACGCTGGAGAACATCTTCTACGTAACTCAATTCGGCCTGGGCACGGCTATCTTGCGGGCATTTACGGCGGTGCCCGCCCATGCATTGTTTTCTGTCATACTGGGGTACTTTACCGGTTTGGCCTGGCTGCACCCGGAGCGCAAGTGGAGGCTGCTGCTGCAAGGTCTGCTTATTGCCGTGGCATTTCACGCCGTATATGATTTCCTGATCCTGCAACGCTACTATGACTGGTTGGTGATACTGGCCGTGGCGGGGCTGTGGATCAGCATCTTTTTTGCCCAGGACTTGATAAGGCGGCATCAGGATAGTTCCCCGTTCAAGTAGGAGTAAGGCAGTTGGGCATTCACTGCATGCCCTTGGTTTCACCGCAACTTTTCATTCCCCGCGTGGCGCGCCGCATCCCGCTTGGTTTTCTTGTCGAGGCTTGCCTCCAGCGCTTCGGTCAGATCCACCCCGGTTTGATTGGCCAAACACATCAGCACGAAGAGCACGTCGGCCATTTCGCCGGCGAGGTCCTCTTTGGCGGTGGCCGCCTGCTCCGGGTTTTTGAACGACTGCTCCCCGTACAGGCGGGCCATGAGCCGGGCTACCTCGCCCACTTCCTCCATGAGGATGGCCGTGTTGGTGAGTTCGTTGTAGTACCGCACGCCCACGGTGCGTATCCACTCGTCTACGCGCTGCTGCGCTCCGGCTATGGTCATCATTCCTTGATTTTTGTGTCTATGATAATGGTGACCGGGCCGTCGTTGACCAGGCCTACTTTCATATCGGCGCCGAACATGCCGGTTTGCACCGGAAGGCCCGACACGGCGCGCAGGTTTTCCACGAAAGCTTCGTACATGGGCACGGCAAAATCGGGCTTGGAGGCCCGGATAAACGAGGGCCGGTTGCCCTTTTTGGTGCTCGCATGCAGGGTGAACTGGCTCACCACGAGCATTTCCCCGCCGGTATCGGCTATGGAGAGGTTCATCAGCCCCGCCTCGTCGTTGAAGATGCGCAAAGCGGTTATCTTGCGGCAAAGCCACTCGATATCTTCAGGCGTATCGGCGTCTTCGATGCCCAAGAGGATGAGCAGCCCCGGCCCGATGGCGGCGTGTACTTT
>CAZNYK010000062.1:0-21917 GCA_964577215.1 uncultured Saprospiraceae bacterium | reverse complement strand
GTTTTCAGACTACACCTCCCCGCTGCGCGGTTAGATGTCGCCTGAAAACTCAAGCGGATTGAGCAGATTGAGCAGATAAATTTTCCTTTGAGATTGCGATATTGTCGTAACTTTGAACCTAATCTACTCTGAAAGCCTCCTAAAACACAGAGCAACTCATCTACGGCTCTTGATCAACCAAATATTGCAATGACCTGGAGTTGGCGCATACCGGTTTTGGGAATTTTGTGTGTGTTATCTGCAGCGCACACGGTGCGGCATTCCGCGCCGCCTGTCCGGTTGCCGGATGGCGGGTATAATTCACAATGCCAGGCGCCATTTTCCGACCCTCTCCGCACTTCCGGCCAGTACACCCCCGATGAATTGGTGCGCAATATCTTCGTGCGCGGCGGCTGCAACAACATCAGCAACATACGCACTGTCGGCCCGGCGGCCGGTATCGGTTTTTTTGAAAACGGGTTGGGTTCTATCGGCCTTGACAGGGGCATTATCCTTGCCACTGGGCCTATCGGCCATGCCTCCGGCCCCAACGACGTGCCCGATAAAAGCGGCAATTACAATTATTCCGGCGGCGATCCCGATCTCGACATTCTCTCCGGGACGACCGTGCGGGACCGCATCGCCCTGGAATTCGATTTTGTACCGCTCGATTCTTTCGTCACTTTCCGCTATGTGTTCGCTTCCGAGGAGTATTGCGAATTTGTAGGAAGCGTGTACAACGACGTTTTCGGTTTTTTCATCAGCGGGCCGGGCATCAACGGACCTTTTTCCAACAACTCGAGCAACATAGCCCTGATCCCGGGCAGCAACAGCTTCGTATCCATCAACTCGATCAACCACACAGAAAACCAGTCGCACTTCATCCGAAACGACCTCCCTGTCGATGCCTTGCAGTGCCAAATCCCGGCTTATAACTCCCCCTACTTGCCTTTTATACAATACGACGGCTTCACCCGCCCCCTCACGGCAAGCCTCCAACTCATTCCTTGCGAGACCTACCGGCTGCGCATTGTGGTAGCCGACGTAGGCGACAATTTTTACGACTCCGCGGTCTTCCTGGAAGCCGAAAGTTTCAACATAGGCGGCGCCGTGAGCATCACCGGGCATTCTACCGCCAACAGCAATGCCATTGCCGCCGAGGGTTGCGGCGAGGCATATTTCCGGTTAAGCCGCGTGGATACGCAAAACAGGAACACCCCCATCACGGTGCGCTATGCCGTTTCCACGGCAATGTCAACCGCAACGGAAGGAGAAGATTTTGCCCCGCTGCCCGGTATTATTACCATACCGGCCGGTCAGGTATCCGTAAACCTCCCGGTAAACATCTTCAACGACGGCATCACAGAGCCGGCGGAGCGCTTGGTCATCGAGTTGAATATTCCCTGCGCCTGCTATTCCGACACTGCCATGCTTTTTATCGTGGATGCGCCGCTCCTGTCGGTGCTATTGCCGGATGCCGGCGTATGCAACGACGAGCCGGCCCGTCTCTCCGCCTCGCCACAAGGAGGAAAACCGCCTTTTGTCTATCAATGGAGCACCGGGGCCGGGGGGCAGCATCTCAGTGTAATGCCGGCTCAGCCCACTCATTACAGCGTTACCGTCACGGATGCCTGCGGGAGCATTTCAGCCGATACCGCATTTGTGGATATCACCGTGCCGCCTGAAGCTTTGCTGAGCGGGTATGCCGGGATATGCGAGGGCGACACGGCATACCTGCCGGTAGTGCTTTCAGGAACGCCGCCATGGCAACTCCGCTGGTCGGTAAATGGAGTGCCTCAGCCCGAAGCCGGCGGCATTAATGCCGGCCCTTATTTACTTCCTGCAACACTGGCCGGCCTGTACCGGATTGAAGCTCTTAGAGATGCATATTGTGCAGGCTTGTATGCAGGAGAAGGCGTGGTAGATGTGCATCGCATACAGGTTGACGTTGAAACCACGCCGGTGAGTTGTCACGGATTTGCCGACGGCGCCGCAGCCGCAACCATCAGAGAGGGAAGCCCGCCATACGATTATGCATGGAGCCATGGAGCGGGCAATGTACTGAATTTGCACAACCTCGCCGCCGGCACTTACTACCTGCATGTAACCGACAGCAAGGGCTGCAGCAAAACCGCGCAGGCAGTAGTGGAAGAACCGGAGCCGCTGATGGAAGTCGCTTTTTCCTGCGAAGACCTCGGCAACCCGGCTACTCCTTTCAGCGCGTCCGGAGGCCGCCCACCCTACCAATATGGAGTGGATGGGACAGCCGGCTCTGACCATACTCTTTTTGACCGGCTCATGCCCGGTCAACGGTACAACCTCATCATTAAGGACGCTTCGGGCTGCGTTTTGGAACAAGACTGGCTCATGCCGGCGCGGCACATCCGCGCAGTAGAGTTACCTGAAACGCTGCGACTCCGGTTGGGCGAAACCGCCATGCTCAGCCCCCGGTTGCACATGCCGGAATCCCTGCTTGCCTCTGTGCGCTGGGCTCCGGGCGAGGGACTGAGTTGTACCGACTGCCTCAGCCCGGAGTTGACCGCATTGCAGCCGGGCATATATACCATTTTCATAGTTGACGTGTTTGGCTGCACTTCGGAAGCCCGCCTGGAATTGCAAATAGATCCCACTGCCGACATATTCGTTCCGAGCGCTTTTTCGCCCAACAGCGATAACACCAACGATAGGCTGGTGATATTTGCCAATCCATTGCAGGTAAGCGAAATTGTCTCCTTCCAGGTGTTCGACAGGTGGGGAGCGCTGGTGCACCGATCCACCCTCATACCCCACAGCCGGGAGGCGCTCGGCTGGGACGGCACGATGAATGGCCGGCCATTAGACCCGGGCGTATATGTGTACACGCTCAAAGCAAGACTTGCAGACGGCTCGCTGGTCGCCAGATCCGGCGAAGTACTGCTGTTGCGCTGAAAATTACAGCAAAGCAGGCTCCTCCATGGAAGGTATGATATCCGCTAATGTTTTCTGGTCCAACACGGCAAGGGTGCTGTCTCTTATGGCTAAGGCCGTTTCCCTGATCTTGCAATCGCTCTCCTCTTCGCAATCGGCGCAACGCTCATAGAAAAAAAGGCTGGTGCAGGAAAGCATGGAGATAGGCCCGTCTGTGATCCGGATAACTTTGGAAAGAGGAACCTCCTGCGGCGGGCGCAGCAGGTAATAACCGCCCCCCTTGCCCTTGCGGCTTCCCAGGATACCGGCATTGCGTAATTCCAAAAGTATGGCTTCCAGGAATTTGACGGATATCTTCTGTTTCTCCGCGATCTCCTTGGCCAATATCCTGCGGTCAGAAGGGTAATTTTTTCCTATATACGAAAGTGCTTTCAGGGCATACTTCGTCTTTTTGTTCCACATGGTCAGCGCTCGTTTACAACTTTTCTCGTAAAGCTTTTATGCATAAATTTGTGCAAATATGCTTGTTTTTTTCCGGAACGCATATACCTTTGCAAAACCTATTAAATCAATAGGTTTTATGGAGATAAAAGCATGAAACGACCATCTACCCATCTCGACTGGCTGGAATCGGAAGCCATCCACATCCTCAGGGAAACAGCCGGGCAGTTTGAACGGCCTGCGTTGATGTTCTCCGGAGGCAAAGATTCCATTACCTTGGTGCACCTTGCTTTAAAAGCATTTCGACCCGGCATTGTGCCATTTCCCTTGTTGCATATCGACACAGGGCACAATTTCCGGGAGACCTTGGATTTCAGGGATCAGCTTACCGCAAACACGGGTATGCAACTCATCGTGCGCTCTGTAGAAGACACCATCCGCCAAGGCAAAGCAGTGGATCCCAAAGGAAAAAATGCCAGCCGGAACGCCTTGCAGAGCATCACTTTGCTGGATGCGATCGAGGAATTCCGCTTCGATGCCTGCATCGGCGGCGCACGGCGCGATGAAGAAAAAGCAAGGGCCAAAGAACGCGTTTTTTCCGTGCGCAACGAATTTGGAGAGTGGAATCCCAAACGACAGCGGCCCGAGTTGTGGAACATCTACAACGGCAAGGTACTGCCGGGAGAAAATGTAAGGGTTTTTCCCATAAGCAATTGGACAGAGCTCGACGTGTGGCAATACATTCAAAGAGAAGGGATTGCCTTGCCATCCCTTTATTTTGCCCATTACCGGGATATCGTCCGGCGCAACGGGGCATGGATGGCAGCTGCTCCTTGTATGCACCTGGATGAACAAGACGAAATACACACCAAAAAAATCCGCTTTCGCACCATCGGCGATATTACCTGTACCGCCGCCGTAGAATCTCATGCAACGTCCGTTGAAGATATCCTGGCCGAATTGCGCCAAACTAAGTTCAGCGAGCGTGGCGCCCGCCTTGACGACCTCGTTTCAGAAGCGGCCATGGAGGAACGAAAAAAAGCAGGATATTTCTGATCACTACCTGGTATCCGGTTTTTCAACCAAATACCTCACACCACAAAAAGCATGAATCAATTGCGTTTCATAACGGCCGGCAGTGTGGACGACGGCAAAAGCACGCTCATCGGGCGGCTGCTCTACGATGCAGATGCCATTTTTGACGATCAAATACAGGCCATGCGCCGGGCTTCCCGCTATTCTCAAAACGATGCCCCGGACCTTGCCATTCTGACCGACGGACTCAAGGCAGAGCGGGAGCAGGGCATCACCATTGACGTAGCCTACAAGTATTTTTCAACAGAAAATCGAAAATTCATTATTGCCGACGCACCCGGCCATGTGCAATACACCCGCAATATGGTGACAGGCGCGTCCAACTGCGACCTCGCCATCATACTCATCGATGCGAGGAACGGCGTGGCGGAACAAACCCGCCGGCACACCTTCCTGGCGTCCCTGTTGGGCATCAGGCATATAGTAGCCGCTGTGAACAAAATGGATATGATCGCCTACGACGAGAAGACATTTTACAGGATCGCCGCCGCCTTCAAGCAATTCGCAGCCCCATTGAGTTTTGGCACCATCCACTTCCTCCCCATGAGCGCATTGAACGGCGAAAACGTGGTACAGGGCAGTGTCAATATGCCGTGGTATTCGGGGCCTGCACTGCTGAATTACCTGGAAACCATCGACATAGACGGCGCAGCCGTGCCTTTGGCTGCCCGGATGCCCGTACAATGGGTGATCAGGCCGCAAAGCGAAGACTTGCACGATTACCGCGGATATGCGGGCAGGCTATCAAGCGGAACTTTGCGCCGGGGCGATCTCGTTCAAGTATTTCCGGGCGGGCAATCCACCCGTATCGAGCGCATCGAAGCGTCCGGAATGGAACTGGCTGAAGCTTCGGCGCACGAATCAGTGATCCTGCACCTGGCGGATGATCTGGATGTGAGCAGGGGCAACCTGATAGCGGCAGCAGAGGCGCCGCCTCATTGCTCAAAACAATTCCAGGCAAGGATCTGCTGGATGGACGATGAAAAAAATCTCGTTCCGGGAGGCAAATATTTGCTCCAGCACCACGGTTGCCGGATGCGTTGCGTCGTCCAACAAATTCTGGAAAAAGTAGATGTATGCACATTGGAGTCTGCAGAGCCGGGCGCGATCTCGCTCAACGACATCGCAACGGTAGTCATTCGCACCGCTTCCCCCTTGGCGTTCGATCTGTACCGGCAAAACCGCAGCACCGGCGCCTTTATTCTGATTGACGAAAGCAGTTGTCAAACCGTTGCGGGAGGTATGATAACGGAAACCCTGGAGTAGAATCAAATTCACTCCTTCCGGGCAGCATGCAGGCCACACTCCTGGGCGCCTTGTTCCCACCACCAACGACCGGCTCTGGGCGATTCTCCCGGCAGTAAGGCACGGGTGCAAGGCGCGCAGCCGATACTGGGAAATCCTTTGTCATGCAAGGGATTGTAGGGTACGGCGTGTTTCCTGATATAATTCCAAACCTGTTGCTCCGACCATTCCAGCAGCGGATGCAATTTCAGCAGTTGGTGCTGTTCATCCCATTCTACAGCCGGAAAGTCACTGCGGTTTTCGCTTTGTTCCTTGCGAATACCCGTTACCCAAAGAGCCGCTCCGGCAAGGGCGCGTTTCAGGGGCAGTACTTTGCGCACATGGCAACACCGTTTCCTGTTATCAATACTGTCGTAAAAGCCATTGATCCCCTGCGCTGCCACCAACTGCTCTACCTCTGCCGTGTCGGGAAAAAATACCTCGATGCGGATTTTGCACCGGGATTCCGTGCGATGGATCAATTCATACGTTTCTGCAAACAGCCTTCCCGTATCCAGCGTAACCACCCGTATGTCGATGGCATGCCGGGCGATCATATCCGTAATGACCTGGTCTTCCGCGCCGAGCGAAGTAGTAAAAACCACTTGTCCCGGGAGCAAAGCGGCCGCCTCCCCCAGGACTTCCTCCGGCGAAGCCGCCCGGGAGGCTATTTGTTGCAAAGACTCATTTTTTTTCATTGTTGCAAAAGTAGAAAAAATACCGGTATATTGACCCCCGATTCACAGCAAAGCGATGGCAGTCATCAACCTCAGCGTACTCACTTTGGTAAAAAGCGAAAAAGCAGAGCGCAGCAGCATCTTCCGGCTGCGGCCGCTGTTTCTCCTTAACCCATCGGTAGCCGCCCCCCGGTTTGAGAGCGGCGTGGAAATATTCCAGCGCGATCTGCGCTCCATTTTCAGCGCCTGGACGCTCAACAAAGACAACGAAGACCTGCTTTTTTGGCTGATGTTCCAGCCTGAGGTCAAGCTGGAAAAGCTGTACCTGAATATAAGAAGCGGCAAGACCCTGATTGCCGGCGCCTTCTCGGTGATCCATTTCATGGCCGGC
Source organism: uncultured Saprospiraceae bacterium (assembly GCA_964577215.1). Lineage (GTDB taxonomy): Bacteria > Bacteroidota > Bacteroidia > Chitinophagales > Saprospiraceae > UBA2329. Next base: position 15,143 of record CAZNYK010000062.1, on the reverse strand, counting down.
CCGCACACTTTTTTATTATTTCCCGATATTAATAATTTCATGTGCATGGCCGAACCCGATGAGCGGGGCAGGGTGAATATCGTCGCTCAAGCGGAAAAAACGCTCTCCGCCTTGTTCCGGCAATATCAAAAAGAGCAGGGAGATGCATTTGAGCCCGAGGTGTATTTCGCGCCTAAACGGATCTATGTGACTACTATCGACATCCGGGCAGATATCCGGGAAGGCGGATTTTCCTTTGAGCAGAAAGACTTTTTCAGCCTCTTCATGCAAATGAACGAAACGCCGGATTTCAACGGCGCAGAAGAGCTGTTCAAAACAGGGCACGATCTCAACCAGCTTTTTCCCGGCGGGTTGAAGCGCGCCTGGTACCGGGAGGAATGGGTCGAACTTCTCCAGCAGAGAATTTTATCTCCTGAACATGTGCCCATTGCCCTGGTCGGGCCTTCGGGAGTGGGCAAACACACCTTGATAGAAGAAGTCGTCTTCCGGTACCTGAACCGCCACGCCGGGCTCAACCGCAGCATCAGCCCCAAAATGGTCTGGCACTTAGACCCGGTGCGCGTCATTACCGGGATGAGCATAGTAGGCATGTGGCAAAAGCGCTTCGAGGCCATCCTCCGACATATCGCTGCCAAGGACAAGTGGAGCGACAAACCCGATATTTTATTGGTCGACAACCCGCTTGCGCTGCTGCGGATCGGGCGTTATTCAGGTGGAAATATGGCGCTGAGCGACGTGCTCAAACCACACCTGGAAAAGCGCAACTTCACCTTCGTTTTAATTGCCACCCCGGAGGAATGGGGTATTATGGAAGACCAGGACCGCCGGTTCAGCAGCCTTTTCCAGGTGTTGCGCATTGAGGAAGGAACGCGACAGGACAATACCCGTATCCTGCTGCAAAAAGCCAAACAATTAGAACGCGAGCACGGAACAGCTTTTCACGTACAGGCCATAGACCAGATGCTCCACATACACAGAAACTACCTCAGCAACCAGGCTCTGCCGGGGGGAGTAGCCAAAATGATGCAACAACTTGCTGTAAAATACCGGTACACCGGAGTAGATGCCCCGGAGGTGCGCGCCGAATTCCAGTTGGCCAGCGGTCTGGCTGAAGTATTCCTCGATGACAGCCAAACCCTGGAAACAGAAGAAGTGGAAGCCGCGCTTGCCGGCATGCTGGTGGGACAGCCGGAGGCGCTCCATGCGCTGGCATCGGTAGTACACCTGGTCAAGTCAAAGCTCGCCGATAAAACCAAACCGGTCAGCTCACTGCTCTTTGCCGGGCCTACAGGCGTTGGTAAAACGCAGGCCGCCAAGGCATTGTGCCAGGTTCTTACCGGTAGCGAAACCGCCCTGATGCGCTTCGACATGAATGAGTACGTTGATGCGAATGCTGTAGCGCGGCTCATTGGGGATTTCTACAATCCGGAGGGAAGACTGACCTCAACGGTGCGGCACAATCCTTTCGGCGTGTTGTTGCTCGATGAAGTGGAAAAAGCACATCCCCTCGTTCACGACCTGCTCTTACAAGTGCTCGACGACGGAAGGCTCAGCGACAGCGCAGGCCGAACCGTTGATTTTTGCAACGTAGTGATCATCATGACCTCCAACCTCGGAGCCAAGGAGGCAGCTTCCGTGATCGGTTTCGGGGCAGGCGAGGAAGATATTCGCACCGTGTACATCCGGGAGGTCGAAAAAGCTTTCCGCCCGGAATTCGTCAATCGCATAGATCATATCATAGCATTCCGCTCCCTCCAGGAAGAACACATTTATGACATCGCAAGGCTTCAGTTGCGAGAGCTCCTCCAACGCGACGGTTTTGTAAGGCGCACCTCCATACTCAACGTGGACCAGAACGCCCTGCGGTGGGTGGCCAAACGAGGCTATGACGCCAAAATGGGCGGCCGGGCCCTCAAACGCCAAATTGAAAAAGACCTCACCGAGCTATCTGCCGAACAGTTGCTGGCCGTGCCGGAGGCCACATCCATCATCCTCGATATTTTCTTGGATGAAGGAAGGCTCAAACCCCGCATCAAGGCCATTCACACCCTCGAGCCGCTACCGGAGGAAGCCATGCCCCAAATTCCGGATGAGGCCGCCGGCAAACCGTTTCTCCTGGCGCTGCAGCGCAAAGCAGAAGCATACAAGTTGAGGCTGGATGCCGCCAAAAAAAAGCAAAAAACTGCCCAGCATATCTCAGAGACGGACATAGCGCTCTACGACCTGCAGGAACGCCTTGAAAACCTGAAAGAAAGGATCAATCACCTCATTCTCTCCTACAAAGGAAAATTCATTGCCCACCAGCCCGTTATCCCGCTGCGCTACAAAGTTGGCAAACGGCACACCTCCTGGGGAAATACCATACCGACTGAGGATAAAATACTCCGGGATGAGGCCATACAGGAGTTTCGGGAAGCGTACAGATATAGCCTGCCGCAGTTTAGTTCCTTGGATTCCCTGTTCCTGGAAATCTATTTGGACACCGCTATTTTGCAACTCTTTGTAGAAGGGTTTGCAAAGGGTATAAAAGACAAGGTTGAAATCCGGATATCCTCCCTGGTCAGCGGAATGGGCCGCAGCGACATCGACTATCTCCTTGATTGTTACGAAGCTTTCCTGCGCCATATGGATCTGCCGGTGCGGGTCAGGAAAAATTCAGGGAAAATAGAAACAGAAGGATTCGGCCTGTATGCGTTGTTGGCCGGTGAAACAGGCATTCACCTCTTCAGCTCAACTTTTGGCAATAGCCTGCCCATTTTGGTCAGGGTATTCCCCGCGGGTTCTCCGGAAGAGCCTCAGCCTCCACTTCATGTGCTGAGGTTGTACGACAACAATAAGCTGCTTACCGATATCAGAACCCGGTTTACCTGCGATATTCAGATCACCCCGCAAGAGCTAAAGCTGCTGCTTCATGCGGGAGTGATCGCCAACGGCCGGCTGCCTGTAAACCGGGATTTTCCACATTGAACCTTTCTCCAAAGGCTTTGTTTGTCAAGTCTGGAACTTCACCAATGTTTACATGGCAACTGTTAAATTCACTTTTGAAGATACGTCTATCCCCCCGAAAACTGTCGAAAATGCGGAGGCCGGCTACTCCATCCTCGAGGTAGCGGAAGACAACGACGTACATCTCAACCACAACTGCGGCGGCGTTTGCGCTTGCAGCACATGCCACGTGTATGTGGAAGCCGGCGAGGAGTTCCTGGAGGAAATTTCAGAAAAAGAAGAAGACTTCATCGACCGTGCCATCAATCCCCGCCTTGAGTCCCGCTTAGGCTGCCAATGCGTCATCCTCGAGGACGACGCCGTAATAGAGATTCAAATTCCCGACCAAAGGCGGATCATCGGGCATGAGCATTAAAAAAAACGTTTCACATGCCATTTAAAGACCTCGAAGATTTGCCCATCTCATGGGCCGACCACGAAGATATCGCCATGAAACTGTACGAGCGTTTCGGCGACGATTTCAGCGAGAGCAAAATTTACCGGATTCGCTTCACCGACCTTATCGAATGGGTGCTCGAAATTCCTAACTTTGCCGGCAAACGGGAGGAATGCACCGAAGGCCACTTAGAACAGATACAGGCCAAGTGGGTGTACGAGTGGAGAGACAACAACGCTTGATCTGCTTGCACCCAACCGGTATTCCCGCCTGTAAAAAGTAACCGGAATGAATCATTTGGAGGCTTTCAGAAACATTACCACCTTTCTCTTCGACGTGGACGGGGTGATGACCAATTGTTCGGTGTTGATCACCGAAGACGGCAAGCTGCTTCGCACCATGACCGTGCGCGACGGCTACGCCATGAAAATTGCCGTGCGGGAAGGTTATCGCGTGGCGATAATCACGGCAGGAATATCTACCGGGGTGGAGAAAAGGCTCAAAGCCCTTGGTATTGAGGACGTGCTCTCCGGGCAGGAAGACAAAGTAGCCGCCTACCGCGAATTGGAAAAAAAATACGACCTCAACCCCGAACAAACCCTTTATATGGGCGACGATCTGCCCGACCGCGGGGTAATGCTCAAAGTTGGATTTCCCGTTTGCCCGGCAGACGCAGTGACCGAAATCAGGGAATTGGCACACTACATTTCGCCATACAAAGGCGGCGAAGGCTGTGTACGCGACGTCATTGAAAAAGTGCTGCGGCTGAACGGCCACTGGCCTTACCAAACGGATTAAGTCCATGTCAAAGCGGGTGCTCAACACGGCTGTTTTTTCGCTGCTGCGCTACCCCAACCTCATCCTTGTGGCGTTGGTGCAAGCTTTGTTGTACGCCAAAGTCCTGCTACCGGCTTTCCAGAAGCACGGAATACTTCCTGAATTGGATGCGCTGCGCCTCGGCCTTTTCATTTTCACCACACTCTGTATTACAGCGGGCGGATACATCGTCAACGACATCATCGACGTGCCGGTAGATCGGATCAATCGACCGGATAAGGTTATCGTGGGCCGGCGCATGGAGGAGCAAACCGTTTACTGGCTGTATTTATGCCTCAACCTGGCGGGCTTCACGACAGCTTTGTACCTGGGTTTTTACGTACAACAGATCGCTCTGGCCGGCTTGTTTCCGCTTGCAACCGGAGGCCTCTTCCTCTACTCCGCCGTATTCAAACGCCTTCCGCTTACAGGCAATATAATAGTGTCTTTGTATTGCGCCGCAGTGGCCGGGATTATGTGGTTTGCAGAGCGGGAAGCTTTTTACCGGCTCGGCATTGCCGACAGAGAACTTCAGCTCATACTCGCGGAGTTTCTTACCGGGTATATGATCCTTGCATTTTTGGCAACAATGTTCAGGGAACTGCTTAAAGATTTGCAGGATCGCCCCGGCGACGAAGCATCCGGCGCGCACACCTTTCCCATAAAAGCCGGCGAAAAGGCGGGGAAAACGGCCGCCATAGTTGCCGGAACAGCCACAGCCTTTGCCTTGATTCTACTACTTGTTAAAGTAAATGCGCTGTTTTATGCGTGGAGCATTCCCGTCGTTTTGGCCGCTGTAATAGTTCCGACAGGCATTGGGCTGATGCAGACCCTGCGCGCCCGGACACCGGAGGACTACCGGCGCACGAGCGTGCTGGCCAAGTGGATTATCCTGGCCGGAATGCTCTTACCTGTTTTTATTCATCCGTAAAACCCATTGCGCAGTATGTTGTCTTTCTCCCATAAGCTCATATTGGCCTCCCAATCGCCCCGGCGACGACAATTGCTGCAGGATGCAGGCATTCCCTTCGAGATACGCTTACAGGAAGTAGAAGAAACCTGGCCGCCGGAACTTGCCCCGGAGGAAGTGGCTGCTTTCTTAGCTCAAAAAAAAGCAGAAGCCATGCGACATACGCTAAACCCCGGGGAAATCCTGCTCACCGCCGACAGCGTCGTATTGCTCGACGGTAAAATCTACAATAAACCCGAAGACTTCGACGATGCCTGCCGGATGATCCGGGCATTGTCTGGAAAAATGCACCGCGTCATCACGGGCGTGTGCCTGATCTCTACCGGTAAAGAAGAGGTTTTTTCAGAGGTGTCGAACGTTTATTTCGCAACCTTGAGCGACGAGGAGATCCGCCATTATGTTTCCCAATACCAGCCCTATGACAAAGCAGGGTCATACGCCGTTCAGGAATGGATCGGCCTGTGCAAAATTTCCCGTATAGAAGGGGATTTTTACAACATCATGGGCCTGCCGGTGCAGGCTGTGTACAAGCGGCTGGCAGCCTGGTAGCACCGGCGCCGGTCATGCTTCCCCGGGGTGAACCCCGACCATTTCCACAGTACTTGAAAATCATTCAGTGCGAAAAATGAAAAAAATTTTGGAGGTTTTTCAATAATAAAATATCTTAGGGTCTTAAATTCTTTAATTAAAGTTAAACAACTGATTATCAAACCAAATACTTATTGTCATGAAAATCAAAACCACTTTTTTCAACCTGATGAGTTTATGCGTGATCTTATGGTTTAGCGCATGCGGAAGCGGCACGGGCGAAACTGCCGTCACTGAAGGATCAGTAAGCGCGAAAGCCGGCCAATCGGCCGTACAGGATGATGTTTCCCAGAAGAACATCGTCGGAGTGGCGGGCGGTTCGGCAGATCACACCACTTTGGTGAAAGCGGTAGTGGCTGCGGAGTACCTGGACGTATTGTCCAATGCGGGCCCCTTTACCGTATTTGCCCCCACGAATGACGCATTCGCCAAACTGCCGGAAGGTACGCTGGAAACCCTGCTCAAACCCGAAAACAAGGATCAGTTGCGCAGGGTACTGGAGTACCACGTGACCACCTCATCCTTGCGGACAGATTTCCTGCGCGACGGCATGAAACTGGGCATGGCCGACGGCAACTCAGCTATGATCAGTGCCAAAGACGGCAAAACCCAGATCAATGGCGCCAACATACTGGGTTCGGTGCCTGCCTCCAACGGTATAATCCACGTGATCGATGCGGTATTGCTACCGCCGGGGAATTAATGCTCTCATCCAGGAGGCTCAACGAAAACCTTAGTTGGGCCTCCCGCATTTCAAGGCATAACCTCCACTTCCGTTTGCGCCGTATAGTACTCTGTTTCTACAGCATAATCAAAGCGTCCTTCTTTGAATTCCAGCTTTTTTCTGCGCACGGCATACCACTGCAACTTGCCCGCAGGCAAAAGTGCCGCGTCATCAGCCGGCAAAATGATCTCGTTGCCCGGCTGAGGTCCGTTCAGCGAAATCGTGCGGGTCTGACCACTGGGCACGGAAATGAGTAGTATGAGGTTCTCGCCCTTTTCCAAAGGGGGGCCGCCGTGGGTAAAAATCAACCCGGACTGCTTGCTCGCCGGGGCTTTAAATGCCAGGTTGTCAATCCTGTTCACCACGGCTTTCAACTCCTGTATTTTGCCTCTGTCATCGCTGAAGCGAAAGGCGTACTCCTCCAAAAAGTCGATTTGCCGCTCGGCGACATAGCGCAGCTCAGTGCCCGCCAGGTCGCGCACATCCATAGCGCTTCCAAGGAAAGCTACCCCGCCGTCCCATACTTTCGGCCTCGCCGTAGCGAGGGTATCTCCTTCAAAAAAAGAAGCATTGGCCTTTAGTTGGCGTCCGCTCTCCATGTAGCGGACAAAAAAGCTGCCGTAAATGGCAGGGCCGCTGTCCCCGGAGCGGCATGCGAGCGCAGTGAATAAGATTGCCGTTATTGCAATCGCGGAATATTTCATGATTTTTTCCGGCAAATGTACGGCCTTTTACAGCAAGATTCAGCCGCTCGCAAGCAAGGCTGCAGCCTCCTCCCCTACCAGCGTGCCTATTGCTACGCCCATGCCGCCCATGCGCACCGCTACTGCAAGACGCGGATGCACCCGGCGCACAATAGGGCTTTTTTCTTCCCCGATGCCGAGAATGCCGCTCCACCAGCGCCCCACCTTTACCGGTACGCCCGGAAGGATCATGGTATGCAATAATTCCTCCAAAGCCTCCTGAATGCGCTCCGTAGTGCCGAATTGATCGGTCGTCTCCTCTTCGGGCGCCAGGTTGCGGCCTCCGCCGAATAGCAGGCGATCGAGGCCGACATTGCGAAAGTAGTAATAGCCGCGGTCGTAGTGGAAAGCGCCGCGGATCTTGAGCCCTGGAACAGGTTCAGTTATAAGCACCTGGTTTCGTGCCGGCCGTACTTCCAGTTCAGGCAACAGTTGCCTGGCGAATCCGTTGACGGCCACGAGCGCCTGCGGCACCGTGAAGTTCCAGCCGTGTGCAGTGGTCAGCTCTACGCCGCCTGCGCCGGGTACTACTGCTGTTATGTGCAACCCATTGAGCAACTGCACGCCCTTTTCCTGTGCCAGGCGTATCCACCCTGCCATCATGCGGCCGCTGTGCAATTGTCCTTCCATCGAGTTGAGGATCATATACGGCACATCCCAGAAGCCGAACCCGGCGGCGCCATCGCCGGCAACCTGGTAGGTGTCCGGGCTGCCGGTGATGCCGGCCATGATGCGGTTGAATCCGGGCAGGTGATCCAAGCATTCCCGGCAGGTTTCTTCTTCACCGGAACGGAACACCTCGTAGCCGCCGAGGGCTTCGTATTGGAGATTTTCGTCGCCGAGGCGTTCGCGCAGACGCAGCAGTCCTTTCCAGCGGCGTTCCACCAAGGCCCATACGGCGTCCTCGGGTTGCCGTTGCAGGTCATCGAGCAGTTCGGTCATGCTGCCGAAGCAGGCGAAACCGGCATTGCGGGTACTGGCGCCGATGGGCAACGCCCCCCGGTCTATGACTGCAACGTTCATTGCGGGGGCCAGTTCTTTGAGACGCACCGCTGCGCTCAGCCCTACGATACCGCTGCCGAGCACAGCTACGTCGATGTTTTTAAAGAATGTGTCGTACTCCCAAAAGCTGAGTTCGTAAGTCATGGTTTGTTGGATTATCTTTGCCGATCTTTTCACCGTCAATTCTTCAAAGATATGATACAGCGCATACAAACCGTATATTTATTGCTGGCAATGCTGGGCAATGCCGGCCTGAGCGCCCTGCCCTGGGCCGAGGCGCAAACCGAGGCCGGCGTTTTTGCCGACGGCAGCTTCTCGGCATCCGACCACCCCGGACTGATAGCCGTCTTAGCCCTGGCGGGCTTATTGGCCTTGGTTGCCGTCTTCCTTTACAAAAACAGGCCGCTGCAAGCGAAGCTTACTACCTTCTCGGTGGTGTGTACCCTGCTCGGTGCGGCGTTTGCCGCATGGCTGTTTTTCCAGTCGGGCGCAAGCGCGGGGGTGCAACCGGGTGCATTCCTCGTGTTGCCGGTAGCCGTATTTGCCTGGTTGGCCATACGCCACATCAAAAAGGATGAAAAATTGGTGCGCTCGGCGGATAGACTCCGTTAATCACTTCGGAAAATCCATTTTTTTCATTAATTCCCGAAACCTCTCCTCTTGGCGCAACTCATCCCAGAAAGGATCCATGGCGATGGAAATCAACCAGTTGGCATGAAGGCGGTAAGCGTTTTCCAACATATCCAGGGCTTTGGTTTTTTCGCCGAGGCTCAGGTAGGCCATAGCCAGTTCCACCGGGGCGTTTTCGGCTAATGGTTCCTGGGCGAGTACTTCGCCGAGCATTTTGCGCGCTTCGGCTTTTTGCCCCGACTTAGCCAATCCCATTGCCAGGTGAAGTACGGCCCAAGGTTCGCCTTGTGAATATTCCACCGTTTTGCGGAAATGAGCGGTAGCCGCATCGTACCGGCGCCGGGCGTATTCGCACATGCCGAGCATCCAGTAGGTGTCGGAATTGGTAGGATACAACTGGCGCATGCTTTCGGTGATGGATGCGCATCTGTCGGCGCGACCCCACATGCGGTAAATATCTGCCAGGTCAATATTGTATTCGAGGTCGGCGCTGTCTAAAGCAACGGCTTTTTCCATGGACGCGGTTGCAGCCGAGAAATCGCGGCGCAGCGCGTGATACCAGCCCATATCCAGCCATGCCCGCGCCTCTGAGGGATTGAGCGCTATGGCAGAATCTAAGGCGGCTTTGGCAGCGGCCCAGTCCCAGTCGTACCAGAGTTGCACCGAGCCGAGTATGCTCCAGGCATAAGCGGATTGAGCGTCAATATCCAAAGCTCTCCGGGCATATGACCGGGCTTGGGGAAATGCCTCGTGCGAAGGAAGCGTATTGCTGTATCCAAGCCAAAGGTATGCGTTGCCCAATCCGGCATGAGCGGCGGCGAAAGAAGAATCAAGCTCGATGGCTTTTTTGAAAAACTCCAAGGCGTCTTCGGCGCCATCTGCGCGCTGGCTGAGTTTGTAACGCCCCTGCAGGTATGCCTGGTAGGCGGCGGTATTCACAGTACCTGTTCTGACGAGAGGGGCGGTTTTGTCTTTGAGCAATGCACCGGTGAGTTTATTTGCCACAGCGCGGGCAATTTCTTCCTGCACGGTAAATATATCGCTCAACTCCTGGTCATGCGATTCGGACCACATTTGAAACCCGTCGGCGGCGTTCACCAATTGCGCTGTAATGCGAATGCGGTTGCCGGATTTGCGGATACTGCCTTCGAGTACGGCGCCCACGTTGAGGCGGCGGCCTATTTCGCGCGGATCGACATCTTCATTACCAAAGACAAAGGAGGAACTCCGCCCGGCCACTTTCAGCCCCTCCACTGTATTGAGCGCCAGCAGAATCTCTTCTGCGATTCCCTCACCGAACCAGGCCTGGTCGCCGCCGGGGCTGAGGTCCCGGAACGGGAGTATGGCCACCGAGGGCAATACCCGGGCGGCCGAATGAGGAGGAACAGGAGGGGGCGGAGGCGAGCCTTTAGGACGGAATTGATTCCAGAGGAATACTACCGACAACACCAGGGCCAGAACCCCGAGCAACAGAGCGCCCATACCTATGCGCCAGGTGGCTGCATCGGCGCCCATCGGCAAAGCAGCGCCCTTGGGACTGCGAAGCTCACCGCGTTTAGGCGCGGGGAATCCCGGCCCGGTCAAGGCATGCAGATGAAGCGGTTGCTCAATGTTTTTCAGGGAAAACCTGCCCAGCGCCGCAGCCTGCAGTTCCGGGTGCGAGCGAATATCCTCCAGCACCCTGTCGGTAAAAAGTACAGCGCCCGGCGGTGCAAGGGTTTGTATCCGGGAAGCGATATTGACGCCATCTCCGTAGAGGTCGTCGCCGTCGCGCACGACGTCTCCGATGTGGATCCCGATACGCAAAGGCACTTCCGGCGGCTCCTGCAACGCTATTTGCAGTTCGCGGGCGCAGGCTACGGCTTCCACTGCGCTGGGAAAAATGGTGAGACTGCCATCGCCATAGTGTTGCATGAGTTCGCCATGATGGGCATTGCTGCGTTCGGCGAGCAACTCCCTGTAGCGCCGCACCCGGGCTAAAGCGTCTGCTTCGTCGCGTTGCATCATGGCCGAATAGCCGACGATGTCGGAGAACATTATGGCAGCTAATCGGCGTACGGGAGGCATGGCATATTTTTCTACAGGGCCAAAAATACGATGAATAAAGCGGCAAATTCATGTATTTCTCTACATTTGTTCGATTCAACACCATTGACCATGTCGCATCACCATGAAAAGCCGGGCCACAAAGAGCTTGTAAGAGCTTTTGGCCTGCCCAGCGCAGTTATTCTTTTTGTCAGCTCCATTATTGGTTCGGGCGTTTACAAGAAAGTGGCGCCTATGTCGGTTGACCTTCAATCACCGGGCTTAGTGCTGTTAGCCTGGGTGTTGGCGGGCTTAGTCACGCTGCTCGGGGTACTCACCACCACGGAGATCGGCTCCATGATCACGGAATCGGGCGGCCCCTATGCCTATTTCAAAAAAATATACGGCAAAATATTCGCCTTCTACTACGGCTGGTCGAGCTTTTCAGTGATACAATCCGCGTCGATTGCCTCCATTGCCTACGTATTTTCCCAATCGGTAAACGCCGTGGTAGAATTGCCCCGGCTCGGCCCTGAATGGGAAACCTGGACGGTGCTGGGCATTTTCACTCCCCTTGCCAATCTCGGGGTGAAAGTGGTGGCGGTAGCGCTTATTGTCAGCCTTGTCACCATCAACTACCGCGGCGTGGAGCACGGAGGCTGGGTGAGCAAAATCATTACCGTATTAGTAGTGGCGAGCCTGGCGTTCATCGTTTTGCTGGGCATCGCTTTCGGCAACGGCAGCATGGAAAACGTCACCCAGGCGGCAACAGGTTATCCGCCTGAATCCTTTTCCGGCAATCTGGGCATAGTAGGCCCCATGTTTGCCGCCATGCTGGCCGCATTCTGGGCCTATGAGGGCTGGCTCAACATCGGGTTCATCGGCGATGAGGTCAAGAACCCGCAGCGCACCATTCCGCTGGCGCTCACCATCGGCATTCTCATTATCATAGGCACTTACCTGGCTGTCAATTTCACCTATTTGTACGTAGTGCCAATTGACGAAATGATCGCCTTGGCGCAAAACACCAACACCATAGCGGCGGTAGCGGTAATGGAAAAGCTCTTCGGGAACCCCGGGCTTTTGTTCATATCCCTGCTCATCATCATCACCACTTTAGGCTGTACCAACGCCACCATCCTCACCGCTGCGCGCATATACTTCGCCATGGGCCGCGACGGCTTTTTCTCTCAGCGGGCAGCTCGCATTCATCCCAAGTACCGCACGCCGGGCAATGCCCTGCTCATGCAGATGGTTTGGTCCTGCACATTGGTATTCTCCGGTTCTTTCGACCAATTGACGGACATGCTCATCTTCGCGTCGTTCATTTTCTACGGCTCTATCGCGTTCGGCGTGTTTGTGCTGCGTCGAAAAATGCCGGACGCCGAGCGTCCATACAAAGCATTCGGGTATCCGGTAGTGCCGGCATTATTCGTCACTTTCTGCGCCGCATTGGTGGTCGTCACCTGCTTTCAGCGCCCTCGTGAAGCCATGCTGGGCATATTCCTCATTGCCTTGGGCACGATTCCCCTACTCTATTGGAGAAGAAAATATGGGAAAAACTCTTAAACATTTGATAATTCCAACTTAACGATCACTTTACACTGCCGGCCTACCTTGCACGCAATTTACTGATACTAACTGCCCGTATCGTGTATGAAGCGTGAACTCGACATTGTAATTATCTCCGACGTGCATCTCGGCACCTATGGATGTCATGCCAAGGAATTGCTCAACTACCTGAAGAGCATCAAGGTGCATACCCTTATTCTCAATGGAGATTTCATTGACATGTGGCAGTTCAGCAAACGTTATTTCCCCAAAGAACACCTTGAAGTCATTCAACGCATCCTGAAAATGGCCGCGCGGGGCGTGAAAGTGTATTACATTACCGGCAACCACGACGATGCGCTGCGCCGCTTTTCAGATTTTTCCTCCGGGAATATTCACCTGAGGGACAAACTGCTGCTCAAACTCAAGGACAAAACGTATTGGATCTTCCACGGCGACGTGTTTGACGTATTCATCAAATACTCGCCTTTTATCGCCCGGTTGGGCGGGAAGGGATACGACCTGTTGATCCTGATCAACCGCTTGGTCAATAAAATACGCATGAGCTTCGGCATGTCCCGGATGTCCTTTGCCCAAAAAATCAAATACGGCGTGAAAGAGGCCGTAAAATTTATCAGCGACTTCGAGGATACGGCCATCAAACTCGCTGCGGAAGATGACTACGACTATGTCGTTTGCGGTCATATTCACCGGCCCACCATGCGCAAGGTGGAGGTAGATGGGAAGGAAGTCAATTATCTCAATTCCGGCGATTGGGTGGAGAGCCTCACTGCCCTGGAGTACAAATGGGGCAACTGGTCGCTTTACGAATACGATGAGAGTGAGTTTGAACTGATCAACTCCAAGCTCAAGGTGGATGAAGCGGCGGATGAGGAAGACGAGATCAGCGGCGAGCAGCAGTTGACGGAAATCCTGGCGCAAATATCCGGCAAAAGCCTTCAACCCGGCTCCAGCCGGTAAAAGATTCAAACTTCCCTCACCAAAAAGAACCCATCATCGCCCTGCGACTGGTACAAAGGCATTAAGATAAGCGCATCTTCAGGCGATCCTATAGGGCCGAACCGATCCCAGGCAAGGATTTCTCCTTTTCCCACCTTTTGAAAGTTCTGATAATTGGGCGCCATGCGAAACTCATCGCGGGGCTTTATGCGATGCACGTAGAGCAATTCCGCTACTTTGGGCAGGCCTTGGGAATATTGGATCAGCAATTCGTCATGGCGGTTTTCCACGTCGTCGGCATCCACACAGCCTAATGTTCTCATGCAATTGATCACGGCGGCAATACAGCGGTTGATTGACAACGGGTCGTCATGTTGGCCGGCTTCGAATCCGAAAGCCACTGTGGGCACAGAAAAGTTGTCGCTATTGAAATAATGCAATATGGTGCCTTGAAGCCCCTTGAGCATACCGGTTATTACGGGGGCATGCATGGCTTGCGCTATGCGGATGCTCTCGGGGTCGTCGGTGGCGATGCCGAAAATGCCGCCGTCGGCAGTTGTGGTGTGGAGGTCGAGCACGACGACCTTTTCGGGTTTATAGTCTTTTATCTCCCGCTCTACATCTTCGAGCAGTTCCCGGAGTTCGAGGTCTTCAAAGCGGAGGTCTGCCGGATGAGCCGCACGTACCCGGGAGATCACTTCAGGCCGCCACATGCGGTTGAGGTCTTCCCGGAAATAGCGTTTATGCCGGCTGAGAGCTTGCCTGTTGCCGCGAAAGCCGGTAATGCGCCCGCAAAATGAAAAAGTAGGGTTGACTGCGGGTTCGCGTTCAAGCAGATTAAAAACCGTTTCCAATGCTCTCACTCCTGCTTGTTCATTGCCGTGAACGCCGCCGAAGCAAATCAACAAGGGGCCGCGCTGATGTCCGGTATATCTTCCAATAACTCTATCCATGATTCAGTTTCTGGGCCATCGCCAGAGAAATTTGCATGCGTAAGTGCGATATGGGCGCCAGGGTTCTGCCACTTCGATCATTCGCTTTTGCAAGGCCTTACCAGTTTCCTTCCAACCGAAAAGGATGGCCATTGACTGCTGGATCCCCAGATCGTCGATGGGCAGCACATCCGGCCGGTTCAGGGTGAACATGAGTATCATTTCCGCCGTCCAGCGGCCTACGCCTTTTATCTGTGTGAGATGCTTTATCACGGCTTCGTCCTCCATGGCCGCCCAGTCTTGGTCCCGCGCTTTGTCATCCTGGAAAAATTCGGCGACATTGCGCACATAAGAGGTCTTTTGGCGGGACAGGCCGACGCTGCGCAACTCCTCGAAGTCCATAGCCAGAATGGCCTCCGGGTGAGGATAAGCGTTGGGGAATAAAGCCATGAAACGGTTGGTTATCACTTTGGCGACTTTGCCGGATAATTGCTGCGAAATAATGGAAATGAGAAGATCGGAATAGACATCCGCACTGCCTTCTTTGAAATCGGGTTTATCCACGGTTCCGGCGATGACCTTGGCCAGGGCAGGATCGGCGGAGAGGTGTTGTATGATGATCTCTTCCATGACATGCAAAGGTACGCCGCGAGAGGAAGAAGTAAAAATTTATCCGGGGTTTATCTGATCGGTAGAACCGGTGCCCCGACACGCGTGTCGGGGGGTGGAATCGGTAGAACCGGCTTTCGGTACATGATTTTTCTTTGGAACACCGATTAACCCGATTAACCCGATTAACCCGATTAACCCGATTAACCCG
>CAZNYK010000061.1:7567-22459 GCA_964577215.1 uncultured Saprospiraceae bacterium | reverse complement strand
CTCTTGTAAGTCTCCACCGTAGCCGCCACCGTAGCCAACGGCAAGGCAAAAATGAACCCCACCCCGCTGAGCAGCAAGAGCAAAAATACCGTGCCGTTGCCTATGGCCAGCATCCGGTGGTTGCGCACGAACTCCACGCTTCCCTTTACGCGCATATGCCGCTCCAGCATGTAGTCCATATTGCCGAAGCCTGCGTAATAGGCCTGTACGAAGAAGATCAGGAAAGGACTGAAAAAACCGAGCACCGGGATGAGGCCCAGAACGAGCAGCAGCAGGGTGAGGAACAGTTCCCGGAAGATATTGCGCAGGGCAATGACCAATCCCCGCACCAGGTCGGATAAAGCTCCCGACAGGCTGAACCTGACTTCAGGATATGCATCTCCCGCCAGGTACCGCTCCACCTTTTCAGAAAGCGGGGACATTACCGGCGCGGATATGGCCAGCACCAATTGCTTGAAAAGTACAAGGCCTACGCCAATAATGAGCAGGGCACTGAAGATGCGGGCTGCACCCGTTGCTACTTTGTTTCCCGTAAGGCCGGAAAACCAGGACAGGATGAGACGGCCCAAGTCATCAGAAACCAACCCGGCGGCGCCGAAAACCCCGATAGCTACTACTATCCCTATCAGTACCGGGGCAAACATGTATCCCCACAAGCCGAGGCGGCCTACTAAGCGCAGCGCTTTTCCATAAGAGGTGATGCCGTCAAGAAAGCTTTTCATGGCAGGTTTTTTGCAGGCAATTTAGGTATTCTTGCCATTAAAAAGTCGGGTTTAAAATACCACTTTGTTGAAAAACTCGACAAAAGAAGGACGAAAAAGAACGGCTCCCCACATTAGATGCAGGGAGCCGTTGCCTTACACTCACTGGTTAAGAAACGAAGGCGCATATGGATATGCGCTCGTATATTCAACGCCTTTTTACAGATTTTGTGCGAATATTATGCAACTATTTTGCGAATATTTTACGAATGCGCACTTTTCTTCATCGCTCCGGCCATCCGCATTATATTTGCCGCCCGGAACAGAAAATCTAAGTAAGAACAATGGGGAAAAAGTTTACGCTCATCACGGGATCCAGTATGGGTATCGGCAGATCGCTGGCGCTGGAATGTGCGGCGCGCGGAATGAACGTGCTCTTAGTGGCGCTTGAGGAAAATCTGCTGGCTGACCTGGCTGAAAATATCCGCCGCGATCACGGCGTAGATGCCGACTATCTGTGTGTGGACCTGACGGACGAACAAGGCGCCCGGAGCGTATATGAGTGGTGCGTAAGTAAAGGTTACCAGGTAAACATGTTGCTGAGCAATGCCGGTATCGGCATGAGCGGCTTGTACGAAAAAAACCCTTTGGACAAATATCGAAGGCTGATATTGCTCAACTGTATGGCGGCGGCAGAACTTACGCACCACTTTCTGCCCATGCTCAAGGAGCAGGGGGAGGCCTGGATAATGTACACCGGCAGTTTGGAGTCCACCATCGCCGTTCCCTATAAAGCGGCTTACACCGCATCCAAACATTTTCTCTACGGTTTTTCGCTTGCCCTGGGGGAGGAGCTTCGCGAATTTGGGATACATGTGAGTATTTTGTGCCCGGGTCCGGTAACCAGCAACGAAGGATCTCTCATGCGTATGAAGTCGGAGGGGAAATTGGCACAACTACTCGCCTTCAGCCCGGAGGAAGTAGCGCCCATTGCCATAAACGGCTTGCTGAACCGGCGCCGGATAATCGTGCCCGGTGCGCTGCCTTCATTCATTGAAGTTCTGGCGCTCCACCTTCCGCGAAGATTGAAAATGAAAATCTTTCACCGTATATTCCATAAATTCCGGAACATCCAGGGGTAGGTCAATTCCTTTTGCCATTTTCTTCCGGCTCCCGGAGCAGGGCGCCGGGGCGCGATAATGCTTCCCGGGGCCGGAGCAGGGGTGCCGCTGGTAAGACCCGCGCGGTGCATGCCGGGGCGAATAAGGCATCCAGGTCATTGGGACGGCAGGGCTTGATCCCGTCCCAATTAAATCCCTCCATGCGCATGGCATTGTGGTCGGCTTGCCGCATGGGGTCCATTTTGGATTTGGGTTCGGCCAGAAATTTGATCCGCTCTATCTGGTTATTGCCGAAATAAAGCGCCATTTCGCTGCATTCGGTTTTATTCACCCCGATGTATGCGCCGCCATCATCCCGGGCGTAATACACCGACTCCGCGTTGCCGGAAACCTCCATGACGCGCAGTTCGTCTTCCTCAAAACGGGCCTCGATGTAGCGGCCTTTGATCTGGTTGAAAAATTGCTCGTCGGGCGAGTTGATGATAAAGGCGTTGCTGTAGAGAAATATCCGGTTGATCTTGTTGTCGAGCAGTTCCATGTGAATGGTATCGGCGGAAAATTGCGAGGTGTCAGACCAAATAAAAGGAGCGCGAAACAGGCGGAATATGCTGTCGGAGGTGCTGTAGCTCAGGGAGTCGCAAATGGCCTGCAGATCGCTTTTGAAAATGCGCACGTCATTGAAGGCGAGCAGGAGGCGGCTGCTGTCACTTTGGATCGTATCTGTATCTATGCGGAGCGACATGAGCGTGTCGGCGGTCATATAAAGGGAATCGCCGTCGAGTACGGAAAGCAGCATGGGGCGCCCGGCACGCCCTCCGGAGGCTTTGAGGAAGCCGGTTTCGCGGTTGTACGCTGCCTGCGCGCAGAGGATGGAAAGCTGGGCGGAGGTATCTTGCCATATCACATTGCCGGAAACAATACCCAGGCCGCTCTCTTCGTCAAAGTCCACCTGGTCGGCCTCTAATATTTGGGGCGGATCGCTTATCCGGCTTCGCCCGCGGGTGACATAGCTCTTCTTTTTGGCATCGTATATGACTTCTTCGGCATAGATCTCCTGATTTTCTTCGCGCAGGTAGGCATTGCCTTTGAGGAAAGTTTTATCTGCTTTTTCGTCGTACTGGATGAGAACGGCGGTAGCCCGGCGCGCGCCTTCTTCAAACCAGGCATTGCCCTGGAGGGTGTACACCCCGAAACGGCCGTCGTAGCGGATGGTATCCGCTGTGGCTTTTTGGTCGCTTCGCACAAACTGGGCATTTTGGTTGAACTCCGCAAAATTGGTTTCGGTATTGTAAAACCCTCCCTCGGTAAAAACTTTGGATTCGCCGGTGGCAATGATGGTGGGGCCGAGAAAAAAAGCCGTTTTGGTCTCCACGTTGAATTTCAGGGTGTCGGATTTCAGGCTGAATTCCGGATCGGTCACCTCCACGTTTTCCCTGAAATACACTTCCTTTTGCTCCACGAAATAGTACCCTCTGCGGCTGCTCAGCCTGCTTTGGCCGTTGGTGAGCACGGCGCCGTCCAAATAGGTGGCTGTTTTGGTGTTGAGATCGTAGTGCAGGCGGTTGGTAAATAATTTTTGATCGCCGTTTACCAGCACCACATCCCCGAAGAGATCGGCTTCGCGCAACTCGCCGAGGTAAACCAAGGAATCAGCAAAAATGACGGCCGTATCTCCCTGCTGGATGATGACGTTGCCCGAGGCAAACACGCGTTCCTTGTCTTCGATGATGGCGGAGTCGCAGTACATATACACACTGTCCTGGTGCAATTGTACATCGCCGATGAGCTTTTGCAGCACTTTTCCGCGCAATTGGGTATAGGTCCAGGTATTGGCGAAATCGATATCCACCTGCCGGCCCGGCTTCGGCGGCTGTTGCCCCCAGACCAGGAGAGGCAAAAGCAACAGCGCATGGAATACCAATAGCCGCTGCGATGCTTTTTTGAAGACCATTGCGCAGGGAGCCGCACCTGGATTTTCCGGAAGGCTCATCAACGGATCCGCATTACTTCTCTTCCTCCGGTTCTTCTTCATCGGCGTTGGGTTCCTCCGGTATGGAGGGAGGGGCATCGGCGGCACCGGCGCCTGCGAGGTCTTCCTCTGCGCCGGCGGGGTCTTCGTGTACCGGCAAGGATTCTACAGCGGGTACTTCTATGAAGTCTTCAATTTTTTCCCGCACCTCCTCTTCTACTTCATGTATTTTTTCTTTCAGTTCCTCGCCCAACTCCCCTGCTTTTTCCCTGATCTCTTCCACGGTTTCGCGGGCTTCCTCTTTCCAGTCTTCTGCTTTCTCTGCGAGTTTTTCACCCAGTTCGCCTGCTTTTTCTTTCACCTCTTCCACTACGCTGCGGGCTTCTTCCTTCCAGTCTTCAGCCTTTTCCTTAGCCTCTTCCGCCTTTTCGCGGGCTTCCTCTTTCAGCTCTCCGGCTTTTTCTTTTAGTTTTTCACCGAGTTCGCCTGCCTTTTCTTTGATTTCGCCCATCTTTTCGCGGGCTTCTTCTTTCAGTTCTCCGGCTTTTTCCTTGATCTGTTCGCCTGCCACATCGGCTACGGCGCGGGCGGTATCCAAGGCATCCTGCAGCACTTCTCCGAGCATGGAGCCGGCTGCGCCGAGCAGCGATTCCCCTTTCTTGCCTTTTCGTTGGCGGATGGCTTCGGCCGCTTTTTCCAGCTTGTCTACGTCTTCTTCTCTTGCCTGTGCGGCTGCGGCCATTTCTTCGCGGATTTTCTGTTCGGCCAGTCGTTTGGCTTCTTCCACTTTTTCGCGTTTGGCATCGCGAGCGGCCTGGGCTTCCATGCGCCGTTCCAGGTCGACCTGGGTGTCGGTCATTTCCTTGAGTTTTTCCTCTTTGGAACGCAGGCGCTCTTCCACCATTTTGATCTTGGCTTGGCGGATCTGGGCTTCGAGCTGCCCGTCGGTGGAAGCGATTTTTTTGTTTTGGAAATCGAGTTCCTGTTGATCTCTTTTGATCGAATCCTGCATGCGGTAGATGGCAGACATCAGGCCTTCGTAGCGGCGGCGCAGGCGTTCGCCGGGGTTATCGTCTCCTCCGGGGCCTGAGCCGGAGCGTTTGTTTTTGATTTTCTTGAATGCTTCGTCGATGCGGTTCCAGAGTTTGTTGCGGTCGTCGCGGGTGAATTCCAACTCTTTGAATTTTTGCTGCATCTGCTTGAGTTCCTCGAAGAGCGGCTGGAGGCGCATGCCTTTGGCGGCGCGGCTTTCCACCTCTTCGATCTGGCTGTGGATGCGGTCAAAATTTTCTTTAGACCTCGACTTGAAATCGTGATCGAGGCGGGTGCGCATTTCCTTGAGTTTGGTAAACAACTCGTTGGCGATATCGCGCAGGCTGTCGGCTTGTTCGCGGAAGAGGTTGCGTTCGCGCACCTGGTTTTGGACTTTATCCCAGAAAGCCTTGAGGTTGTCCCATGTATTGGAGTCGAAATCGGTCAAGCGATCGATCTGCTCTTTCAGGTCGTTGAGTTCGGATTTATAAGTTTCGTGCAATTTGACGGAGAGCACCGTGAAATGCCATTCGGTTTGGGCGCGGTGAATGAGGTCGCTGCGCTCCACTTTGAGGTGTTCCGGCAGGACGCTGTCGGCCACGGTGAGTTCGCGTTCGATAAGGGTGAATCCTTCCGGAAGCTCAAAAGGTTTGCCGTCGCGCCATTCATCCATCATGTGCTGGCTGAATTCCTCGGTGGCGATGGTTTCCGGGAAGGTCATGATCTCGACCTTGTTGTCGTGCGGTTTCAATTCCATCGCGATGAGCACGCGGTCATCCTGGTCGTTGGTTCCCCAAAGTACAATCCTGTTCTTCATGGCAGTCGGTACAAAATTTGTAGTTACGAAATAAGTACACTGTTTGTAATGTATACTGAGCGCCGGCGCCGTAGCAGATAACGGCTTTCCGATGCGGAAACACAATTAAGCAAGGGGCCCGGAGTGAGTGCCGGTAGCCTTTGCCTCCAATAAGTTGTCAAAATTAATACAAGTCGGTCAAAAGACCAAATCCGGCTGAATATCAAACTATCGCCGGGGCTGTTCCCAAGAGTTTGTTGGCGGCGAGGTATTCGGCAATTTGAACGGCATTGGTGGCTGCGCCTTTGCGCAGGTTGTCGGAAACGATCCAGAGATTGAGGCCGTTTTCCACAGATTCGTCCCGGCGGATGCGGCCCACGAAGACCTCGTCGCGGTTGTGGGCGGTCAAGGGCATGGGGTACTGTTTGGCGGCGGTGTCGTCGGTAACGATCACGCCGGGCATTTCCCGCAGGAGTTGCTTTACGTCTTCCACTTCGAAAGGGCGATCGAGTTCTATGTTTACGGATTCGCTGTGGCCGCCCAGCACAGGCACGCGCACGGCGGTGGAGGTGATGCGCATAGTTGGATCGCCGAGGATTTTGCGCGTTTCATGCACGAGCTTCATTTCCTCTTTGGTATAGTCGTTGTCCAAAAACACGTCGCAATGCGGGATGCAGTTTTGGAAGATGGGATGGAAATACGCCATTTCTTCAGGGGCGGGCTCAAATCCTTTGCTTTCGAGTTGGTACTGCTTCACGGCTTTCATGCCCGTGCCGGTGACCGACTGGTAAGTGCTCACCACGATGCGGCTGATGCCGTAAGCCCTGTGGATAGGCGCCAGCGCCATCACCATCTGGATGGTGGAGCAGTTGGGGTTGGCGATGATCTTGTCTTCTGCGGTAAGCACCCGGGCGTTGATCTCCGGCACTACCAGCTTTTTGCCGGGGTCCATGCGCCAGGCGGAGGAGTTGTCCACTACGGTAGTGCCGGCTTCTGCAAACCGGGGCGCCCATTCCAGCGATGTGCCGCCGCCGGCTGAAAAGATGGCGATGTCGGGCCGGGCTTCCACAGCGGCCGCCATGCCGATGACTTGATAAGTGCGTCCCTTGAATTCCACATCTTTACCTACCGAGCGTTCGGAAGCCACCGGCAGGAATTCCGTCACCGGGAAGTTGCGCTCCTCCAGCACTTTGCACATCACGCCGCCTACCAAGCCGGTAACGCCTACTACGGCTACTTTCATTTCGTGTTAATTTTGCGTTCAAAAGGTCGGCAAAGATACGTGCATTCCGGGTTTGTTGCTATTTTCGGCGCTATGAAACCCGCAATTTTTTATCTCTTATTTGCCCTGCTGCCGCTGTCCGGAACCACCCAGCGTTTGGTTGAAAACTTCGACGACGGCGATTTTAACAATGCCCCGGCATGGTTTGGAGATACTGCCAGGTTTGTAATAACCAGTGGCGAACTCCAGCTCCGCGATCTCATGCCGGCGGCCAACAATACCTCGTACCTGGCTGTGGCAGCGCCCAACTCCGCAGGCCAGGCAACTACCTGGGAGTTTTACGCGCGGCTGCTCTTTCCGCCTTCCACTACCAATTTCGCCAGGGTTTACCTGGCTTCCACCGCCTCCGACCTGACCGGCCCCCTCAACGGCTATTTCATCCGCGTGGGCGGCATCAGCGGCGACACGGACGCGCTGGAGCTTTTCAGGCAGACAGGCACGAACACCACGCTGCTCATCAGCGGTGAGACGGGGGCTGTGGCCTTCGAACCGGCCACCGTGCGCGTGCGGGTCACGCGTTCCGATGCCGGAGAATGGCAGGTGTACGCCGATTATTCCGGCGGTACGGATTTTGCAGAGCAAGGCGCCCCGGTCATTGACGCCACCCATCCCTCCGGCGCTTATATGGGCGTTTATTGCCGGTACACGAGCACGCGCGCCCAGTCGTTTTTTTTCGACGATTTTCTCGTAGATCCCCTTTTCTCAGATACAGCGCCCCCGGTATTGTTGTCAGCCCAGGCAGAGAACGCTACCCAGGTCCTTGCTGCTTTTAACGAGCCGCTGGATGCCGGCACGGCGCCGGGTAATTTTCTTCTCGATCCCGGCTCGAACGTCCCCATAGCAGCCGAATTTGCCGGGGGCGACCCTTCGCAGGTGAGGCTCACTTTTTCCAGTCCTTTGGTCAACCTCCAAAATTATACCCTCGCCTGCACCGGCATACGCGACGAGGCAGGCAATGAGGCCGGGATCATGACGGCCGGCTTTACCTTTTTCGACATTCAACCTGCGATGCCGGGCGACATTATCGTCACCGAATTTATGGCTGATCCCAGCCCCGTGGTGAGCGTGCTGCCCGATGCGGAGTACATAGAGCTTTACAATCGCAGCAATAAGGTCATTCAATTACAGGATTTGAGATATTCCACCGGGGGTACTCCGCAGGCGCTGCCCGGTTACCTGTTGTTGCCGGGCCGCTACGTCATAGTGTGCCACCAGAACCAGGCGGCGGCGTTTGCTCCTTTCGGCGATGTGACGCCCATCAACAGTTTTCCTGCCTTGGTCAACGGAGGCGATGAGATCATTTTACTGGATGCGCAAGGCGAGGAGTTGTTTTACTTGGAATACGACCTCAGCTGGTATCGCGATCCCGCTAAAATCGACGGAGGTTGGAGCATAGAAATGATCAACACCGGCCTGGCCGGCAATTGTCCTGGCAACTGGCGCGCCAGTACGCACCCGCGCGGCGGCACGCCGGGCGCGCCTAATTCGGTGCAAGGTACCCCCGGCGATGACCAAGGGCCGCTTTTGCTCAATGCTGCCGCCATCAGCCCGTCATCTATCCGGTTGCGGTTTGACGAGCCTTTGCTCGAGGGGAGTATCGCGCCCGGTCTATTCAGTATCAGCGACGGCATCCAGATCACTTCGGCCACAGTGTTCATCCCGGCGAGCCAGGTGTTGCTCAGCCTGGCCCAGCCGCTTCAGCCGGGCCGCGCATACACGCTTACCGTATCGGCAGAAATACAGGACTGCCTCGGCAACGCTGCCGGCGCGGCGCGCAGCCTGCGCACAGGCTTGGCAGAACCCATCGAACCCGGCGACGTTGTGGTGAATGAAATCCTCTTCAACCCTTTCACGGGTGGCGGGGATTTTGTGGAGTTGTACAACAGGTCGGGCAAGATATTGAATCTGAACGGCTTGCGCATACAGAACACCCAGCGCATTAACAGCGCGAGCAGCGATTTTCTCCAGGATTATTTCCTCTTCCCCGGCGAGCACGTGGCCATTTCCGACTCGCCGGCAGATATTCTCTCCCGGTACGAGGTGCCGGACATCACCGCCCTGGCGGGCAATTCCATCCCGGCATTCGATGATGGGTCGGGCAATGTGACCATCTCCGTTGCCGGGGTGGTTATTGATGCTTTCGACTATTTGGAGAGCATGCATTCTCCACTGCTGGACATCAAAGACGGCGTTTCCTTAGAGCGGCTCGATCCTTCCGGCCCCAGCAACAGCGCGGGCAACTGGCACTCCGCCGCTGCAACTGTGGGCTTCGCCACGCCGGGCTACCGGAATTCCCAGTTCCGCCAGGCGCCGGGTTTAGTTGACGGGATCATCTCCCTGCCCAACAAAACCTTTTCGCCCGACGGCGACGGCTTTGAGGATATTCTCCAGATATTCTATACCGTTGACAAACCGGGTTTTGTGCTTAATCTCCGCATCTTCGACGCGCAGGGCCGCCTGGTGCGCAACCTCCTGCGCAACGAACTGCTGGCCGCTTCCGGCATCTTCAAATGGGACGGCGCCAACGAGGAGGGCGCCAAAGCCCGCACAGGCATCTATATTCTCTGGATAGAGCTGTTTCATCCCGACGGGCAGGTGGAAAGGGTGAAGAAAACCTGTGTGCTGGCGGGGAGGAAGGGGTGAAATTCAGGGCAATGGCATCCTCTTCATCCGGGTCATTGCAAACCTGATTTTTTTTAAGCATATTGCAATTGCTTTCTTAATTTGTATTTTTGAAACGCTTAAGCGACTTTCACTCAATATTCAAACTGCTACTGTTATGAGCATGACAAAACGAAAAAGGAGAAGGGAAATCCGGGATCACATGGCGGCCAAGCGCTTTTACCTCGTCGTGGGCATTGCCACGGTAATGCTGATCTTGCTGCTTTACCTGGTTTACAGGGGTATGGGGTAGGGGGGCGGGCTGCGCTATCTGCGCCCGCCGCGGAATTCCGGTCCGCCATAGGGACGGATAGTATCTGCCTGGAAGCGGTCGCTCGCCGTCATTTTGCCGCTGAGTTTGATTATTTCTCCGGGTTCGAGCAGTAGTACGGGTGCTATAAAGGCATCAGCGTAGCTTATCGTCCAGATTTTTTCGTCAAATGCCTTTATTTTCAGTTTGTCCGGGCCTGAAGATTCTATTACGCCCGACAGGTAGCCCTGTTCCGGCATACTCCATATTCTGGCTTTTTTCTCCTGCATGCTTTCATAAATGGCAACTCTCAGGGCGAAGGCATGCTCTATTCGTTGCGCTCCCCCGGCGAGAAAAAACACCGTGCCCAACAGTACGCTGAAAGCAAAGCTGTAGCCGGCTAATTGGATCATCCGGAATTTGTATCCTTTCTCGCTTCTGCGGAAACTGAATATAGAAAGCGCGAGGAAAAAAGCGAGAAATGCGATCCAGGCAAAAGGCAATATGCCCAGGAACATCTCCAGCCGGGAATGAGATAAGTGTCTGAGAATGTAAAACTCCGTTTGCTGGATGCTGAACAGGATAACGGAAAAAGCCAGGGCGCCGAGAAATACCGCCAGGATAAAGGCAGCCCACGTAAGGCCTTCCCTGATCCGGAAAAAAGCCTTAGGCGCCGGCTTGATCTGCCGTGCTTTGATGGATTCAATCAGCCGTTGAGAGGTTTTCATGGTTCAAATCTTTTGCTAAATGAATTAGAAGCGCTTGTTTTGGCAAATGCTTTTTTGGCCCTGTTGATCCGGGTGGCTACCGTACCTTCGGGTATTTTCAACACGTCGGAAATTTCCTCGTAGCTCAAGTCTTCCATAAACCGGAGTACCAGTACTTCGCGGTAGGGCAGAGGCAGGAGGTTTAGGGTATCGGCAATCATATGAATGTCAATCTCTTCCTCCGGTTCCGCAAAGGATGGCGTCTTATCGGCCAAACCGGCCGGCAGCGTTTCGTCCCATTCTATCTTGTGGTCTTTGCCGAAAGAACTGTTTTTTCGAAGCGTGGAAATAGCCTGGTTGTGTACGATCCGGTATATCCAACTGGAGAGCTTTAGTTCGGGGTTGTAGGCGTGCAGATTGCGCCAAATTTTGATGAATGCTTCCTGAAGTATGTCTTCCGCCTCGGCATGGTCGCAATGCGTGATTCGCTTTATGTAGCTCAGGAGCCGGGCTTCGTAACGTTCATACAGACAAGAGAAATAATCCACCGTTTCCAGGGAGCGGCGGATGATCTCCTGGTCGTTTAATTCGTTGCATGTTTTTTCAGGAACCAGCATATTCACCTATTAAGCCCTTTGTGATCTTATGGACGATATAAGCCCGGAATGCAAGGTTAGTAAACATCCCGGGCTTTCTCAAGTGAAAGATTGGTATAATGTCAATTGCCCCTTCTGTTCCTCGGCCTTGCGTTGCCGCGGGGAGGATTGGGATTGTTCGGGTACATGCAATTGGCGCCGCGATTGCCCCTGTTGAACCGATTGCCGCCGCCGGGGCAGTTGCTCATGCAAGTACCGCCGCCGGTTTCATGGCCGGATTGCAGTATTTCATTGTACAAACCTGCGCTGATAAATTCCGGCGTGTAAGTTCCCCGGAGCCTTGAGATTTGGGTGCTGAATGCTCTCAAGTGGTTGCGCGAGCCTTTGGTCAGCGATTCAAATACGGCCTTGATGTCGGCATTGTCCATATTCGGCATGGCTTCCATCAGGTCATTGATGTCGAGGTCTTCAATTTTGGCGCCCACCCGGAAGGCTGCCTCCATACTTTGAAGGCCTTGCTGTGTGAGGGTGGTGTAGAGACCTTGCAGCGTGCTGTTCTGGAATACGCCGGCTGCGTTATCTCCCACCGGGTCACTGAGGCCGTACTTGGTTATCAGGCAAAACACGGCATCCATGTGGCGTTGTTCGGATTGAGAGATATTGGCAAATACGGGCATGCTCCAGCGTTCATTGAGGGCTTTATATACGTCGCGGGCAAGCTTTTCCTCTTCTCTCATGTAGAGCAAGGCTTGGGTTTCTGCATCCGAGAGAGCCTCGACTGGATAGTTGTCATTGAGACATTGGCAGGTCATAGCCGGGTTGAAATCGGCTATCATACCGATTTTCATATCTTCAACTCCTTCTGTAGAAGCGATGTCCTGATCGCACCGGGAGAACATGAATGTAGTGCTGACGAGGAGTATGGCGCTGCCGATAATTTTGATGATCTGATTTTTCATGGCTGCATTTTTTTGTGAATAATCATCTGTTTCACTCTTGCTACGCAGCCGGGCAAAGTTTCTTTCACTTTTGGGGTAAAAAGATCACATTTCGCGTTTAAAAATTACAATATCTTGAAAATCAATGCAATTTTCTTTTGATCTGCCGCACCAATAGCCAGGGAGAACGGATTCCAGGGCGAGGCCGCACTGCTTCAATTGATCTCTTAGCCATTTTTCCTGATACGCTACGTTGGCGGCCTTAACCCGTTCATCCATGAGGCGGTAGTGCCCGCGATCATACGGAAATTGAAAGCCGGGGTTGCCGGCAAGCAACTGCTCCGAACCGGTATTCAACAGGAAAAAGGTACAACAGCAACGCCCGCCGGGCTTAAGCGTGCGCCTGATCTCGCCCAGATACTGCGCCACCTCATCGGGAAGCATGTGGGTGAAGACGGAGATAGCGCAGGCGAAGTTGAAATCTGAATCCGGATAGGGAAAAGCGAAACGGGCAGCCGGCAGCCCGTCGGCGCGGTAAAGGTCGTTGGCCAGGGGTATGTACTGGAAGTGAAAACGGGGGAACCGGCTGCTGATGTGCTTCCTGCACCAGTTTACCCCGGCCGGCACGACATCGAAACCTTCGTAGCTGCCCCTGTCGTCGAGAAAACTGCTCAGTCCCGCTGCAATGCGGCCAATGCCGCTACCCACATCCAGAACGCGGTGATGCGGCTGCAAGCCTGCCTGATCGCGAAAAATGTCCGTCATCCGGTTGCCCTGTTTTCTGAAATCTCCGCCGCCGGTAAAGATCATGCCGCGGGGAGGGGTGAGAGGGTCGCGCCGTCCGCTCAGGCTTTCGCAAATATCAACCGGTGCGTACCACAGCCGGCGGGCGGCAAAGCGAAGGGGCGGCGGCAGGGCGTAGTAGAGGCGGCGCAGGCGGTTCATGGTATGGGGGTTAGAGGCTTTCGAGTATGGCGGGCCTTTGAGATATCTCGTGGTAGCAGATTACTCCTTCACAGAAGTAGTGGGCAGCCATGCTGCGCCGGGTGGCGCCGGGTTTTCGTATGGGGCTGCCGCCGTGTATGAGGTTGGCATGCCAAACCAGCACATCGCCGGGCTGTGCATGAAATTCCTTGCGCTCTAACGGATTGGCGCGCAGCAGCTCTTCAATTTTGTCTTCGTAGCGGCGGTTGCTCTCTGCGCCGATCGTCCAGCGGGTATTGCCGGAAGCATAGTCCTCGCAGGTGATATAGGGCAGGCGGTGGCTGCCGGGGTAGAAAAAAAGCGGGCCGTTGTCGGCATCCACCTTTTCCAATGCCGTCCAGGCGGCGATGAGATAGCCACGCGGCTCGGTGCTCATATGTATGGAGTCGGAATGCGCGCGCTGCTCGCTGCCTTCGATGAAATTGATGGTGTGGAAAGGCAAAATCTTCCGGCCCATCACGAAGCTTAGCAGGTTCAGCAGGTCGGGGTGGCGGAAGAAGTCTTTATCCACTATCTCCGAGTGGCGGAACGACTCCATGATCTTCCGGCTGGTGTAGTTGAAGTCCAATTGTTTCTGTGCGAGCAGTTGTTCGATATCCGCATTCAACTGCGCTACCGATTCTGTCGTGTAGAACCCACGCAGGATCATGTAACCTTCCTCTACAAAACGGAGAATCTCCTTTTGCCAGGCCAAAGGAAACTTGTGAAATTGGGGGTCCCGGTGCAGCCTGTCCACGGCGTCGGGCCGATCCAGCCAGGGGATGTGAGGGCTTCGCTCTTTGAAGTCGCGGCTGCCGATGGGGCCGAACACGCTTTTCTTCAGCCCGTAACGCCGGTACAAAACGCGGTTTTGGAGCAGGCGGCGGGCATTGAGTATGTTGTGCAGGATGTAGGCGGGTTTCCAGCCTCTCAGCACGCCGGTGTAGTGCCTGAACAGATGTTTGATGGATGTCATCGCAAAGGTTACTTAACCCGGTGAAGCGGGTACAATCGGTTTTGGTGCGCTAATGTACAAATCTTACCTCAAGAGCGAGATAATCCATTCGTTAAAACCCCGTTAAAACATGGATTTCAGGTTACTTTCGAGGCAGAAAAAGTGTACTTTAGCAAGCAGAATTGCATGCGCAGGCGTTACTGTATGTATGCGATTCCCGTATGTAAGATACTGTGCAACCCACAACACCCAAGCCATGAGAGCATCCTTACTTTTCCTCCTGTTTGCCGCTGCAATGTGCTCCTGTACGGGGCCGCGCTACTTCCAGCCCGCTGCCGAGCAAAACGCCAATACCGAGGTTCTCCGCTACGACGGAAAGCCCTACATCCGCTCGATACTGGAGAAAACCGAAGTGTCGGCGCAATTGATCGGAACAACCGGCCGGAGCCTCGTCCTCGACCTGTTTTTTTACAACGACAGCGATGTCCACTTTTCCATCGATCCTGCCGGGGTATTAGTGACCGGGTACAATGAATTCGGCATTCCTGCCACCTTTCGGGTATTCAAGGCAGAGGAGTATATCAAGAGGCGCAACACGCGCAATGCCATCATCGGCGGGGCGGTGGTAGTGGCCTCGGTAGCCTCTGCGATTGCTTTGTCGGAAAGCGCTGCCGGCGGCAACGCCCTCAACAACCAGTTGTTCTGGTGGAGCCTGGGAGCGGTTCCCTCCATCGTCAGCGGCAACCGGCCGGTATCGCCTTATTATTCGGATGACGGCCTGGCTCGTCCGCACGCGTTATTCCCGGAAACTGCTTACCGCGGCAACGTGATGATCCGGGGAGAGGCGGATTTTTTATACCGTGTAGAGGTACGGGTGCCCGTAAACGGCATGTGGCACCGATTCGATTTTGTACCGCCGGT
>CAZNYK010000061.1:4964-7467 GCA_964577215.1 uncultured Saprospiraceae bacterium | reverse complement strand
TTTTCCGGCTCGTAGTTTTTCTTAACAAAAGCGTCGTCGGTAAGCGTATGCAGGAAGGCGATGAGATCGGCTTTGTCCTGCGCGGAAAGTTTCAGCGGCATCACGTTGGGGTTCAGATTTTCGGCATAGTGGCCGCCGCCGGCGTAATGGTCTATGACTTCTTCGAGGGTGGCAAAGCGGCCGTCGTGCATGTAGGGAGCAGTAAGCGCGATATTGCGCAGGGTAGGTATGCGAAAAGTGCCGTTCTCGTAGCGGTTGCCGCTCACGGCGCCGCGTCCCCGGTCGGGGAAGTTTTCCAGATTCGTCACGGCATCCAAGCCGTTGTTGGCAAATTCAAGGGTGGTGAAAAGCGGGTCGGCGTGACAATGGCCGCATTCGGAATGCGGCACGTCTAAAGAAGCATCGAAGAAGATGGTCCAGCCGCGTTGTTCCTGGGCGGTAAACCGGGTTTCGCCGCGCATTTTGCGGTCAAATTTGGATTCGGTGCTCAGGAGGCTGCGCTGGAATTGAGCCAAGGCCTTGCCGGCCAGTACCCGGTCGATGTCGGAAAGGCGCCGAATGCCGAAAGCCCGGCGAAAGAGGGTGGGGTAGGAGGGGTGCAGTTGCAAACGGCGTTCCGCTTCCGCCCAGGTATTGGCCATTTCCGCGGAGTCTTCCACCGGGTGCAACGACTGTTCTTCGAGGGTGGCCACCCTGCCGTCCCAGAACAGGCCCTTGTAGTAGTAGCCCACATTGGCTAAAGAAGGGGAATTGCGTTTGCCGGTACGCCCTGATACGCCGGCGCTCAGCGGCTTTCCGTCGGTGAAGGCTAAGGCCGGCAAGTGGCAGGAGGCGCAGGAGATGCTGCTGTCCACCGACAGGATGGGGTCGAAAAACAGGCGGCGGCCCAGTTCTATGCCTTCTTCAGTGAGCGGGTTGTCTTCCGGTATTGCCATGCGCACGAATTCGCGCGGCTCTTCGAGCGCATAAGGCGTGGGCCGGTACGGAATGCTTTGCCACCCGGCATTCTCCTTCCGGTTGCAAGTGGAGAGGAGCAGTAACATAACTGTGGCAAGGAGAAAGCAACGCATATTGAAAGAACAATTGCGGGCGTTTTCCGGTTTTTTTTTTAATTTCGAGACAGCAAAACCACCTGCTATGACGAAAGACGATGTTTTGGTAGAAGCGCCTGCCGTTGAGCCGCTCAGCGATTATGAAATTGAAAGGAACAAGCCTATTCCGAATATTATACATGGGGCCGTTCAAGCCCAAATTGGTTTCCTTCTCAAGGAGAATTATAGCGATCACTACATGGTTATCGGCGAACTTAGCTTGGAAACCACCCCCGGCAGTACGCCCGATATTTGCGTGTATCCCAAGAAAAAACTGAACGTGAAAAACACCCTGGCCAGAGAAACAGAACCGCCGCTGACCACCATAGAAATTTTGTCTCCCAGCCAGTCTTTCAACGAACTGATGCACAAAGCCTGGGATCTGTACTTTCCCATGGGCGTGAAGTCAGCCTGGATCGTAGTGCCGGAACTGAAAGCCGTTCACATCATTATGCCCGACGAGAATAACCTTTACTTCGCCTCCGGTATGCTTACCGACCCGGCCACGGGTATCGAACTGCCGGTGGAGCGGATATTCGAGGATTTGATGTAGATGCCCCATCTTCGCGTTGCCGGGAAATCAATATCTTTGCCCACCTAAAAGATTCAATTATGCGCCAAATTGCGTTTTCACTGCTGCTTGTTGTTCTGGCGGCCTCCTGCGGCAATCGCGAGTCTGCTTCTTCCAAAGATTCTACCACTGATACTGCGCCTTCTGCCGGAGCGCCCCAAGTGACGGTCCCGCAAAACGATGAATTTCTTCCCAACCTGCCGGTTTTGGAACCCGGCTATTTCAAGCCCAATGCCGACGGCTCCGGTCTGGCGGGAATTCCCCGGCCCTCGAAGGTGGAAAAACCGCCCAAAGGCAAGTTTATCACTTACGAGTATTTCCGGGCACACGTCTTCCCCCGCGAAGAAGGCCCGGGCGAGCAGATCAACGTATATCAACCCACAGGCGGCATGGCCTTCGTAGCCGGCGGCGATGCCGTGTATTATGCAGGCATTTACAACCAGTACCTCCTGCTCGATGTAGGCACAGGCGCTTCACAGCGCGAGATCATGGTGCTCAGTATGATCACCGGGGATACCATATATCGCGCCGATTACCATGGCGATTATGCCGCCATGTACGGCCAGTACCTGGTACATCTGAGTGCCGATGCCGACGCGGAGCCCTGCAAAGCTGCAAAGAACCTTCCGGGCAAAATGCATACTGCCGTGTGGATGAATATGGCCAACGGAAAAGTCAAGCGTTCGTCGCAGCAGGAATGCTTGTACGTGGAGTAGTAGTACCGTCGACTTGAGGAGCCGGCCACACCATTTTGGCCCGCGGCAGCGTTCGACAGTAGAGCCCGGGGGCTCACAAAACA
Organism: uncultured Saprospiraceae bacterium; assembly: GCA_964577215.1. GTDB lineage: Bacteria > Bacteroidota > Bacteroidia > Chitinophagales > Saprospiraceae > UBA2329. Next base: position 5,006 of record CAZNYK010000061.1, on the reverse strand, counting down.
AAAACGGAAAAACGAGCGGAACAATAGCTAAAAATGAAAAAT